>NZ_JAPKIB010000023.1:0-51868 GCF_036759925.1 Kluyvera sp. CHPC 1.2972
CATCAGCGTCCGCATCGGAATCTGCATCGGCATCAGCATCGGCATCAGCATCGGCGTCTGCATCGGCATCTGCATCCGCATCGGCGTCAGAATCGGCATCAGCGTCCGCATCGGAATCTGCATCGGCATCAGCATCAGCATCAGCATCGGCATCAGAATCAGTGTCCCCACCTACCTCATCAGATCGATCAAGAACCGTGAGTTCTTCTTCTATTGGCGTATGGGGGAAGTCGATACCCTCGGTGGGGTATCCGGCAGTGGGGTCGATTCTTTCTCCAGTCAGATCGAGAATGACGTGCGTGTGCGCGCCGCCGGCACCGGGTTCACCGCTACCGGAAGGGGATTGCGGGCCAGCAGCAGTGGCTTCAAGTATTTGCGTGGGGTCCTGGCCGTCAGCAATGGCTTGCTGGATGGCGGCGATGTCTGTTTGATCGGTCGCTTCCGGGGATAAACTATTCTGTGTGCTGTCCCAGTGGCTATCGCGACCGAGATCGAGGTTTTTTCCATTTGGGAGAGCAATGGTAACGGCACCGGTTGCGCCAGTTTCTATTTGCTCGCCAGCCAGGATTCGATCGCCTTCAGTCAGCAGTCGTCTGCTGCCATCTGGCGAAATAGCGAAAACCTGACCAATGATTGTTTTGATGGTTCCGGCTAGACCGTTCATCCACGCTCTCCTTCATTCCTACGGGTAATCCATTGACCACGCAAATATTGATTGAATACGGACAACTCGCCTTTACGCGCTACGCCGTTTGGCTTATATAATTAATATTGCTTATCTTTCATCGTTGTAATAACAACATTACGGATAGTTCGCGTTATTCTTATTTGAGAATAAAGTTGGCGGAAAGAATATTCTTTGATTTTAATGTTGTTTCAATGGAAATGTCTTGTAAAGAATTGGTAGGTGTAGACAAGGTTTGTGATGGTTTGAAGGCTAATTATATTTCAGGCACAAAATCATGTGCCTGAAATAGTGAGAATAAATGAGCGTTAAATCAATCTTTCATCGTCATCGCCGATGAGGCCTTCCAGTCCGCTCAGCGTTTGACGTGCCTGAGCACGGTTAAGCAGTTTGCTCTGCGCGGCAGGCGGCAGGTCGGTAATGCTGATGATTCCCTTGCTCATCAGCACTTCGATAAGGTCTTCCAGCACGCGGATCATGTTGAGGTCGCTCTGCTGCAACTGCTGTATTGTTGCTGCTCGAATGCTTTCCACTTTACGCCATTCGCTGATTTCCGCGGTGGTCTCTTCGCTCTGTTCGGTCATTTCGGCGAAGGCAACGGTCTCAACACGAACGATCCGTCCTTCACCATCACGTTCAATAAAGTGCATGGCTTCTCTCCTGAGAGTTAATGTAATGTGCTGGCATCGCTAAAGTAGCGGCCCATTGCGCCGTAGAGGCCGATTTTCTCCAGCACCGCCAGCTCACCTTCCGTTTCGACACGCTCGGCGATGAGCGGCAGATTAATCTGCCGCGTTGCCCAATAAATGGCCTCAATAAACAGTTTCTTATCTTCTTCTTCGTTGATGTGATGGATGTAGCCACCATCAACCTTGATCCAGGCAAGCCCCCATTGTGGCAGGTTGCCAATCAGATGGAAGCGGCCGCCAAAGTGCTGGATGCCCAGACCGCAGCCGAGATCCTGCAATTTTTTCACCAGAATGCTGACGCGATCTGGCTCTGGCAGTTCGTTTTCATCCAGCTCCAGCGTGAGCCGTGGTGCCAGGTGACGCGCGGTTTTCAACGGCTGGAGTAGCGCGTTCAGACTGGCGTCGTCTGCCACGCTCTCTCCGCTGATGCTGAGGGCAAACGCATCGGTGCTGTTTTCCATCGCGCGTAAGGTCTGTTTGAGCATCACGACGTCCATTCGACGGCCCAGGGCCAGGCGACGAACCCAGGGAATAAAGCGGCCCGCGGGGATAATCTCACCTTCTTCATCTTTGATACGTGCAAGTATTTTTCTATGTAGAACAATGTGTTGATTGTTGCATTGATATACCGGCTGTGAATAAAGTTCGAAAGCTTCTTTATCCAGAATAGCGCTCAGGCGTTTGTGCCAGTCGTGGTGATTTTCATCCGGCTCTTGTTGTGCCGCGAGATCTGGGTCGGCAAACGTGCGCATATCCGCTTCTGCCGCAACCAGAATCTGATCGGCCTGGCGCAGCAGCGTTTGTGGGGAATCACCGTAGTGGAAGGCCACTGCAGCGAAGTGGGCTACCGGGTTGACGTCGCTCAGTCCGGTGTCATACAGCGCTTTGAGCTGGGTATTGAGTGAGCTGGCGAAGCTATCCATCTCTTTGGGCAGAACCGGTGCGGTGATAAGGGCGAATTCACCGCCGCGTACGCGGGCGACAAAGCCTTCGCTGTGGAAAAAGCGCTGCTGAAGCGTGTCGAGGATCCCGGCGACGGCCTGCAGTAGTTTATCGGTATTGGCTCCGCCGAGGCGCTGGTTCAAGCCCATTAGATCCTGAACGCGCAGCACAATCAGATTGCCGTCGGCGCGTTCTTCATCGCTCAGGCGCGTCTGGAATTTAATATCAAACGACCGGCGGTTGTTCAGGCCGGTCAGGCTGTCGTTGTAGGCTTCCTGGCGTAGGGCTTCCGTGCGTTGCGCCTGCTCGCTGAACAGGGCTTTAAGTTGGGTGACCATCATGTTAGTGGCTTCTACCACCCGGCGCAGCTCCGGCGTTTTGGGCAGCGCAGGCAGGCTCAGGAATTCGCGACGGCTGATGGCCATCGCCTGTTCGACGATGTAGTTCAGTGGACGCAGGCGGTTACGTAGCAGGAACATCGCGCCGAGAATGCACAGCACGCTACAGCCCGTCAGCCATAGGAAACTCGCGACCAGCGTGCCCCACAGGCGTGCCAGGGCAAACATGGGGTGACTGATGACTTCAACGCGTGCGGCCTGCGTCCAGCCGCGCATGACCACGGCTTCGCCCTGACCTGGATTCAGGTGCACCAGACGAACAAACCAGCCCGGTACATTGGCGCTGGGTGGGATATTCTGGCGTTCAATAATCGGTTTGCCGGTTTTGATATCCACGACCTGGATGCGGTAGAAGTAACCGCTATCAAAAATCGAGTTCACCATCAGTTCTGTCATGACTGGGTCGTCGATATGCGCGGTCAACGAGAGGCCCAGCGCCGTGGCGGCATCCTGAGCATGTGCGCTTAACTGGTTGTGGTATTGCTCGCGCGAGCTTTCCAGTGTGGCGAAAAAGTTGCCGCAGAAGATCGTCAACGTAAACAAGCAGATGCCAATCAGTAGCTGTTTATAGAGGGACATGACCGCTTCCTATTCATTAATTACAAACCCTTCTGCACGCATCCTGGTGAGAAGATCCTGCCAACGAGAGAGCTTTGTACTGTCGCCGACGCGCTTGCTGCCGCTTGCCTGTGGGATCCACAAACCCTCACCGTTAAATGAATATACGGGGAGCAGGTCGCTACGGGCGGAGGCGGGCAATATGGCGGGCTTGAGGTTATCGAGAACCAGCGGAATTGCATCCGGGGTCGAATACCAGGTGACGACCATATGTGCCTGATTTAATTGTAATGCTTTAACGTAGGTAATTCTTAATTGACTGGCGGGAACGCCTAATTCACGTAGGGTGAAATATTTCGCCAGCGCGTAGTCTTCACAATCTCCCGCGCCTTTACGCAGGGCTTCTACCGGCGTTGCCCAATAATCTTCCTGGCCCCATACCGTCATATCATCAACAAAGCGGATCCGCGAATTAAAAAACTGGTTTACGCGGTTCAGTGTTGCATGAATATCGCCGGAAGGCGGTTGCTTTAATAACACTTCCCAGGCGTCGATATTACGCTGCGCGGTGGGCGTTGCCGGGCCGTAAAGCTGCCGGGTGCGGGAATTAATGGTATTAAAGTCCCAACCCGCACCGAGCTGCAGCGGAACGAACAACAGCAGCGTCAGGCATAACGATAGCCATCGCTTCCAGCAGAATACGCCAGGAAGCCTCATTTAAGGGATGCTCAGCTTCACGACGTTACGCCTTAATGCCGTGCTGACTACGCCAGCGCTTGCGGTAAGCAACATAGCCGGAAAGGTAATGCTCGACGTCATCGATACGCACCCGGAAGCTGTGGTGGCGAATAAAAAAGCTCCCCGCGATACGGGATGGGTTTTTGAAGAACATCGCCAGTTCGGGCCAGAAGAAGCCGTTTGCGAGATAGCGCGCTCGCGTCTCCAGCGCCAGATTAAATTTCTCCATATCGAACCCCTCCAGTAATTGGCGGTGCTCTGACTCGGCCAGGCGCGCCAGCATACGCGAGGCCGCCATCATCAATTCCAGCAGTGTGGGGTAGGTGGTGACTCGCTGAAGCACGAAATCCAGGTAATCACGAACGTTGTCCAGACCGAACTGATAGTAGCGCGCAAGCGGGCGGTACAGTGTGAGTTCGTTTACACAGTAGCTTAGCCAGTGGTCGTGGGCCTGCCAGTGTTTCTGTTCGATAAAGTGATCCATGGCGCGCTCAACGATGGCCAGCCAGCGGGGGGCTTTTGTCAGGCCATACAGACGCATTAATGCGAAAGTGGCTTCGCCATCGTAATAGATGATGCGGTGCTCGGCCTTCAGCGACAGGTCGGCGGCGTGCAAAACGTGGTTAAAACCACCGGTATCCGGCTTCTGCATAAAGCCGATACCATTAGCCAGGCGCTGCATCTGCGGGAGGTAACGCTCATCGCCGGTTAGCTCGGTGTACTTGACCATCGCCAGAATACAGACCGCATTACCACCCAGCTTAATCTCGCCGCCCGTGTCAATCAGGAAGTCAGCCTCGCTGCCGTCCGGGAGCGTGCGGGTGGCGATAAGCTCGGCCGACAGATCATGCAGCGCGCGTTCAATGGCCGCAAACTGGGTTTTATCCTGCGTGACTTCCCAGCCTTCGAGCAGCGCGTAGGTTGAGCTGGCATGGCGCAGGGCGTTATAGGTTGGGATCGCGCGGTCGAAGCACGGGAACCAGCCGTAATGGTAGCGGCCCGATTTTTTTACCTGGCGCGCCAGATAGTCGGTGGCGGAGAAAATCATCGGCTCCAGCGCCTCTTCCTGCCAGTGCGGCAGTTGGCGATAGCCGGAATTACGGCCGTTAGATTCGATGGGATAGACCTTTTCGCCATCACAGAACACGCTGCGGGTGTTGAAGCGCCAGATAAGCTGTTCCGGTTTATCCGGCCAGCGCAGCGCGTGACCGAAACGCCAGCGTGCGTAGTGCGCCAGATTGGCTGCATTAGGCGTCGCCACCCCTTCGCTACCGTGATACAGCAGCGCGTTGGCGTTAATTTCTTGCTCAAGAATGGGCTGCGTAAAATCAGGTGTGAAGCTCAGGCCAAAGCGGAAGTAGTTACGTTTGGTCTTACTGAGTTTATCCTGCAGTTCATCCCATCGCAGGGTCTGAATTTTATTGACCAGATCGGCACGCAGCCAGATCAATGGCCGCGACTGTTCGCTCTCCCAACGCTGTAAATCGTCTACCGCGCGCAGCCAGGCTTCCTCCAGCGAATGACCGCAGGCATAAGCAGTGTAGGCGCGTTCCTCGCCATTGCTGGCGCTGAGAAAGAGGATGTAGCCGGGGAATGGCGATGGTTGTACGGCAATATCCAGTTTGTCGACCAGAGGCCGGGTTTGCGCAAGTAAATAGCCGAGTGACATTTATTCTCCTTGTTGCCCTCGTCAGTCCCTGTACATAATTCTTTGGCGTCAGAATAACATTATGTTAGACAATTTGTGTATTCTGACAAAAATGTTTATTTGTTACTTGAGGGGGGGATAAAAGTGCGCAGATGGGGAGCCTGGTTTGTATTATTTCTCAGTATCTCCTTACCCATATGGGCATCGACTCCACTTTTCTGGAATCAATTGGCGGTAGAGCGTAATTGTCCGCTGAATCAACAAGCCGTGTGGGTCAATTACGATGGTGGGCATGATTGTATTCGCTACTTTCCAGCAGGGGATCTGCAGGGGGCTGCCAACGTGCTGGTGGTGCTTTATGGCGACCGTGACTCTCTTATGCGGCGTGACCCGGCCACGATTGCTGATAACACGTTAGAAGCGCAAAACCAAAAAGCACAGCAACTGTCGAAAAGAGTCCGGCTGCCGGTGATTATTCTGGCGCGGCCTGGTACCTATGGTTCCAGCGGTAATCATGCCCAGAGACGCCAGCGCGCCGAATTTTTGGCAATTGATGCGGCGCTCACGCGGTTACGTGAACAGTATGGCATTCAAAAATTTATTTTGTCAGGTCATAGCGGCGGCGCGACTGCTGCTGCCGCGGTCATGACGTTGGGCCGCCAGGATATCAGCTGTGCAATTCTTAGCTCCGGGGCTTATGGGTTATTGGAACGAGCGGCACGTTTACGTGCATTGCGTGGTGAACCTGGTCAGCCGAATAAAGATCTTACCGGGTTCGCAAATCCATATGACCCTCTCGATTATATTATGAATATCACCAAAGACGCTAAGCGTCATATATTAGTGATAGGTAATTTGCAGGATCACGTTACACCATTTGATTTACAGGTTAAATTTGCTGCTGCTTTACGTACCCAAGGTCATTGGGTGTCCTTAATAGAATGGCCTGCTATCGCCCCCCAATTTCATAACCTTAAATCAAATATGTTGCTGCATAATTTACAGCAATGCACGTTATGATACCGCGATAAATGGATGAGCCTTGCGATTATAAGGGAGCTAAAATGCAACATAATAAAGTACAGGGATGGCAAGCAGAGGAATTAGCCCAGCTGTTAAATGGACGCTGGACAGTCATGCCATCTGACGATTGGTTTGCTGATGATATCGCGCTCAGAACCTTTGATCTTAAGCAGCCGGGCCACCGCTATTTGTTGGTGGCGATCGACTCCGACACCTGGCATAAAGGTTCGGGCAATATGGGGATTTACGCTGGCTGGAAAGATACCCACGAGATTTTACAGCACCACCATGAAAAGTTCTGTGGCGCTATTGTGCAGCGATTTGTCCCCGAACTGCCTCCTGAATTTCCCCAACTGGTCGTCGATAACTCCTATAACGTGCTGAACGTGCTGGCTGATGAAGCTCGCCGCCGAATGCACGGAAAAGTGGTGGCGGTGACCGGCACTGTAGGGAAATCATCGACCAAAGATTTACTGAATATGTTGCTCAGCGAAGAGGGAAATACCATCTCCACGCGCGGTAACCATAATACGCGTACCGGGACTGCGGTGAGTCTGGCTCGCTGCATTACCGACCCGGATTATGTGGCGTTAGAGGTGGCTATTTCTGCGCTGTGGATTGAGTCGCTTGGGATCGGCGCGCGGATTAAGGCCGATGTGGCGATCATTACAGAAATTGGCTTAACGCAGGTGAGCCACTATGTAAAAGGGGTTCGAGATACCGCCCGCCACAAGGCCCGCTTGTGTCAGGGCATGAAGGCTGGCGGCTATGCGGTTCTGAACCGGGATATGGATGACTTTGATTATGTTCGCCAGACGGTGATGGAATACGGTGCTCGGGTAGTGACTTATGGTTTTCTCCCGCAGGCAGATATTCCGATTGTCAGTTATCAGCCAGATACGTTAGGTTCGGATATCACGATCCTCATCAATAATCAGCCCATATCTTACCGCTTGAACGTGCCAGGGCGCGGTATGGCTGGCAATTCAGCGGCTGTTTTAGCTGCGGTATCTCTGCTGGGCGTAGATGTGCACGCTGCGGCCAAAAGAGTTTCCTGGTTCCGCAATGTCGCTAAGAAGCTTCAGGCCGAATCCCTCCGTCTGCCCAAAGGCGGCATGGTGACGTTGATTGACGATAACTACAATGCGGCGCTGATCTCAATGAAGAATGGCCTTGAGGTGGCGGCACTCTATCCGCGCGGTGAAAACCAGCGACGCATTGCGGTGCTTGGTCGCCTGGCGACGTTAGGTGAACTTGCAAAGGTGAGCCATGAGGCGCTGGCAGCACCGCTTCTCGAATCTGGATTTGATAAAGTTTATATGCACGGCGAAGAGATGCTGGCGCTGAAAGAGAAATTGCCAACGCAGATGATTGGCGGCTACTTCACCGATGTCGACAGCATGGCTGATAAAGTACTTGCTGAATTACGTGATGGCGACGTGGTGTTGGTGAAAGGAAGCGTCAGCGATTCTGACTTCCATTTGATCATCGGCAAAATGAAAGCCCGCCTGCAGGCATCTGTTGTGCCATTGGGCAACGACACCGCAACGTTGTTGGTGAATCTGAGCGACGGTACCGCTCGGTGTGCTCAGAATAACTATAAAACGTTCAACCCTCGCCATTTAAGCCATTTGCTACTGACCACGGCGCTCGCCGAGGGCGTGGTGGCAAAAAGGTATCGGCTGGGCGATGCGGTGCAGACGAAGGCCATTGCAGATACTGTTCTTCAGCAGGGGCCTGCGCTGGGCGTAAAAGAGGGTCAGCAAATGAGCGTGAAGTCGCTGCTGCAGGGGATGCTGATTGCTAATGCGCGCGATGCTGCAGTCAACCTTGCTGAACATCTGGCAGGCAGCGCCGCCGACTCTCTGGCGACGCTTCCTGCCTTAATGGCACGGGCGGGAATGCAGAAAAGTACGCTCAATAACGTTGCAGGCCGAACCAGCCAGGGGCAGCGGACGACGCTGGACGATCTCGTCTCGTTGGTGAGTTATTTTTATCGTACCTTTCCGCATTTTATGCACTGGTTCTCGGACGTTGAGGCCGATATCGGCGGTTCTCTCTACAAGAAGAATAATAATATCCAGGCCGAAGGCCGCGCGAGCTACAGTTTTGCCTCAGGCGGTTCACCGTGCTGGGGTTTTGCTATTCGGCGTCGCGATAACGACCTCTGGCTCGCTTGCGCTGCTGGGGCGAAAGATGCCTTCCATCTGGATTATCTGTTGGATGGCCTACTGGCGGGCGATGCAGAAAAACCAACACCGGCGGAGGTTACGCTACCGCCTATAGCGTCGCCGGCGACGATTACCTTGGTAGGCGATACCTATTTTGGCGAGTGGTACAGCGCTCAGCGCGCGAAACGCGGAGTGGATGATGCGCTACAGCACTATGGTTACGACTATTCGTTTCAGGGGATTGCGCCTCTGCTGCAAGGCAGCGACTACACCATTGCGAACTTTGAAGCTGCACTGGCTTATGAAAGCGACGATGGTCTGCAGGGGCGTAAACCCTTCTGCCTGCTGGGCGATCCACTACGTACGGTTGCGGCACTTAAAAAGGCGGGCATTGATGCGGTGGCATTAGGCAATAATCACGTCATGGATGCTGGCGTGGCGGGGGTGAAAAGTACGCTGAATGCACTGCATGAAGGCGGTATCGTCAGCTTTGGCGCCGGTATGAATGCGCAGCAGGCGGAAGCACCGTTGACCTTAAAGGTTGGGGGGCGGACGTTTAAATTTTACAGCGCCTATTGGTATCGCCGCTATATGGAGCAGGACTGTGCGTTCTATGCACTGCCGCGTCGTGCGGGAGCCGCTTGCCTGAGTGGCGGTCTGCTGGAGCAACTGCGTCAGGATAAATCTGGTGATGAACCGGTCACGACGGTCGTAATGGCCCACTGGGGACAGGATTATCGCTGGACGCTGCCGCTGCAAAAACAGCTGGCGAAACGGCTGGTGCAGGCTGGGGCGGATCTGATTATCGGTAGCGGTCCGCATATGCTGGGTGAATTTGAGCGACTTGAAAACTGCTGGGTGGCTTATAGCATCGGCAACGGTGTATTTAACAGCAACGGCGAATACCGGCAGCGTGGCGTTCCAGCGTTTGGCTTTATCACCCGTTTATGCATTGGCGGGCCGCAGCCGCAGCTGCAGCTGCATCCTATCTTCACCAATAACCCGGAAACCTTCTGGCAGCCTCGACCCGTAACGGATGATGAGTTTGAACAGGTGATTACGGTGCTGAAAGCGCAGGGCGTAGCGTTTAGTGAGGATGGCGCGCGGGTTGAAATGCTCGCCGAAGGACGTCAGGCGATTATTTTGCCGCTGGGCGGGAATTTTGCGGCGGCTTAGCCAGGATCGTGCGAGGGAAGGTGCGGCGCTTAATCCCGATGCAGCAGATCCTGATAAATCCCGGTTAACACCCCATGAGGGCCAAACTCCCGTTTGATCCACTGCGTGACCTGGCCGTTGGCTGAGTGCTGGGTCGCCAGCAGCATGCGGGAGTCCTGGCGCGGGTTGTTGATTTTCCGGGTGACCAGCAGCGACTGGGCTTCCGCGTCGCGCACCATGTAATCTGGCAGAAAACCAATCCCTTCGCCGAGGATCTGGCACTCGCACTTGGTGTTGAAGTCCGGCACCAGAATCGACTCCTGCCCGTGCAGCAGCCAGCCAACCTTTTTATTAATAGTGTGCGCGGTGTCCTCCACCATGATGTTGGGGTAGAGGCGCAGCTGGCTTTCGGCAATGGGCTCCGGCATAAACGCCAGCGGGTGGGACGGGGCGATGGCAAAGGCCCAGCGGATCGCGCCAATTTCGGTGTAATCAATACCGCCGCCGTCGAGCAGGGTATCCGGCGCGCCTATGGCGATGCTGGCCTGATTATTGATAATCGAATCCCAGACGCCGTTGTAGACCTCGGTGGTGACGGTTATCTGGCAGGTGGGGAACTGCTTTTTCAGTACCTGCAGCAGGCGGGCGGTGTGCTTTGGCGTGTAGAGTAGCTGATTGATACAGATACGCACCCGCGCTTCAATGCCCTGGGAAATGGTGTCGATGCTGCGCTTGATGGCGTGAAAGTCATTGAGTAAGTCGCTGGCTTTGCGAAAGAAGTAGCGCCCGGACTCGGTCAGCTCAATGCTGCGGGTGCTGCGGGTAAACAGCACCACGTCGAGGCCCGTCTCCATACGTTTGATGGTATAGCTGATAGCGGAGGTGGTGAGGCCCAGCTCCTCCGCCGCCTTGCTGAAGCTGCCAAACCGCGCGGCGGTGGTGAATGCCAGCAGATTCTCTTCCGTAAAAATTGAGTTCATTCACCTGCTCCTCGGTTCAGCTATTTATCGGACCTCTTTAATGAATTGAATGTATTGGTTGAAGTGATTGTTGGGCAACTATTTTTGAATAACTTTTAAAACCCGCCTACGCGGCCTCTTTCGAGGTGGCCTCGCTCAGCTTGCGTCCGGTATATTCGGAGATAATCCCGACGCAATTTCCCGCCAGAAAGCCCAGCAAGGTGACCCACCAGTTCATCCCGGTGGCGAAAAACAGCGTCATGCCGAGAAAGCCGCCGGGGATAAACGAGGTGAGCCAGAATCGCCCCTGCCAGACCACCACGGCAGAAAACGGCACCGTCATGACCACACCCGCCCAGAAGGGCGACAGGCCGCTCACCGACGCTAGCCAGCCGGAGGCCGCCGCCGCGAGAAACGCCCAAACGGCGCCGGAGTAATTGACAAAAAGGCTCTTCACAAAACCTGCCTTGCCGCCGCCCGCCGCATAAAAACTGCAGAACGCCACAAAGCCAATCGTACCTAATAATTCCCAGCCCGGGGCCAGCCCAACCTGCGAGGACACCATCTGCCAGAGACCTGCACACACTCCAACGGTAATGCCCGTAGCGGTGAGTCCGTTCATCGTTGTTTCCTCTCATCTAGTGGTTACGCACTGAAACTATATAGAAAGAAAACCCGATTGAGTTAAGGGGCATAGCGACAAACAAATAAACGGTGCACTACCGCACAGTCTGTATCGATTATTAAATTAAATTCACTAATCAAGCAGGTTATGGCGAATAAAATTTAAGCGGGTTCTTTTCCGGTTATTTCGTTGCTATTCTCATTTCATCGAAAACAGCCACAAAAAATCAGGGGATTTGACATGACCAACAACAATCTGATTGCTGACTATCTATTGGCTGCGCAACAAGGCGAACTAACGAAATTAAAATCCTGCCTGCATCAGGGCGTCGATATTAATGCCTGTAATCGTCAGGGGCAAACCGCCATTACGCTGGCGAGCCTGAATAAAAAATATGATTGCGTGGTGGCTTTGCTGGATGCCAGTGCAGATATTAATAAACAGGACCAGACCTGCTTAAACCCTTTTTTAATTAGCTGTCTGAATAATGATTTAACGCTGCTGCGTTTACTGTTACCGGCCCGCCCGGATTTAAATCGCTTAACCCGTTTTGGCGGTGTGGGGCTGACGCCCGCCTGCGAAAAAGGGCACCTTGAAATCGTCAAAGAGCTATTGCATCGCACCCACATCAACGTCAACCACACCAACTTTGTTGGCTGGACGCCACTGCTGGAGGCCATCGTGCTCAACGACGGCGGTGAAACTCAGCAGACGATTGTCGGCCTGCTGCTGGAACACGGCGCTAGCCCGCACATGACCGACAAATACGGCAAAACCCCGCTGGAACTGGCGCGGGAGAAGGGTTACGAAGAAATTGCCCAGCTGCTGATAGCCGCCGGCGCGTAACAGAGGAGACGCGCTATCGACACCCCAATACGGCGGTGTGTGCAAGCGCTAACTGCGGATGAACACTTTCTCTCGGAGCGTGGCTCTGGTCGGGTCGAACAGGTCTTTTCCCGGGCGGTAAACCTTTATCTCCCGGCGCAGCAGCGGCTGCTGACGCTGTTGTGCGACGCGTACGACAACGCCCCGAACAGTTGTAGGTTAGCACTTGCTCACTTTGATGGCCTGTTCCGGCCCGGTGAGACGGTTCAGTTTCACCCAACAGGGATAACGGTTGGCGAGGATAAATGGCTGGAGACCGCCTCTTGCCAGCGCTGGCAGCCAACGATACCGCAGCTTAACGCCGAACAATTCCGCCAGATTCCCTGGCTGCGGTGGCACGACGAGATTCATCAACAATTACAGGATAACCAGACGCTGTTTCTCTGGCGCGGCGATAACCCGTTTTATCAGGCTATCTCCGAGGCATTACAGCAGCGACGACAGACATTATTTAATGCGTTATTACAGGGCCGGGAAATAACGTCGGCAGTCGCCAATATGGTGGGTTTAGGTATTGGCCTGACGCCGTCAGCGGACGATTATTTAGTGGGGTTAAGCACCGTTTTATTTATCGACGGCCACCCGGCAAATAAATATCGTGATGCATTTTATTCTGCACTCGCGGTGGCGCGTGACAATACCACTTTATTAAGCGCCATTACGCTGGAAGCGGCTTTTTCCCAGCGCTATCGCGAAACGATTTTCGGGTTTATTAACGGCATGGTTAATGAACCGCAACATATTTCTACCCAGACTATCGCCAGTATTAAAAATATTGGCTCCAGTTCCGGCTGCGACATGCTTTATGGCATGGCGGATGCCTGCGCGCTGAGCCAAGCCTATGGAGGGAGTTATGTCAGTCAAAATAGTGATTAAGAAGAATACGTATTTTGATTCGGTCTCACTGATGTCGATTTCCACGCGCGCCAATAAGATCGACGGCGTTGAGCAGGCGTTCGTGGCCATGGCCACCGAGATGAACAAAGGCGTGCTGAAAAACCTCGGACTGTTAACCGCCGAGCTGGATGAAGCAAAAAACGGCGACCTGATGATCGTCATCAACGGCAAAGACGGCGCGGACAACGAGCAGACGCTGGCGGCCATTGAAGAGTTGTTCACTAAAAAAGCGGAAAGCGGCTCGCACGAAGCGCACTACGCCACGCTTGCCAGCGCCAAAAAGCACGTGGCGGACAGCAACCTGGCGGTGATTTCGGTCAACGGTCTGTTTGCCGCCCGCGAAGCGCGTCAGGCGCTGCAAAACGACCTCAACGTGATGCTGTTCTCCGACAACGTCACCATTGAAGACGAACTGGCGCTGAAACAGCTGGCGCACGAAAAAGGGCTGCTGATGATGGGGCCGGACTGCGGCACCGCGATTATCAACGGCGCGGCGCTGTGCTTTGGCAACGCAGTACGCCGCGGCAACATCGGTATTGTTGGTGCATCCGGTACCGGCAGCCAGGAGTTGAGCGTGCGTATTCATGACTTTGGCGGCGGTATTTCGCAGCTGATCGGTACCGGCGGGCGCGACCTCAGCGAGAAGATTGGCGGGCTGATGATGCTTGATGCCATCGGCATGCTGGAAAACGACCCGGAAACCGAAATCATCGCGCTGGTCTCTAAGCCACCGGCGCCGGCCGTGGCGCGCAAAGTGCTGGAACGTGCTCGCGCCTGCCGTAAACCGGTGGTGGTCTGCTTCCTCGGCCGCGCTGAGTCACCGGCTGACGAGCAGGGCTTACAGTTCGCTCGCGGCACCAAAGAGGCGGCGCTGAAAGCGGTGCTGCTAAGCGGCGTAAAGCAAGAGTCGTTAGACCTGCATCCGCTGAACGACGCGCTGATTGCTGATGTGCGTTCACGCCTGACCTCGCAGCAGAAGTACATTCGCGGCCTGTTCTGCGGCGGCACGCTGTGCGATGAAACCATGTTCGCAGTGATGGAAAAACACGGCGACGTCTACAGCAACATTCAGCCTGACCCGGCCTTCCGCCTGGCGGACATCAACCGCAGCGTGAAGCACACCTTCCTCGACTTCGGCGATGACGACTTCACCAACGGCAAGCCGCACCCGATGATCGACCCGACCAACCGCATCAGCCGCCTGATTCAGGAAGCGCGCGATCCAGAGGTGGGTGTGATCGTGATGGATTTCGTGCTGGGCTTTGGGTCGCATGAAGATCCGGTAGGTTCAACGATCGAGGCGATCAACGAGGCGAAAGCGATCGCCGCCGCCGATGGCCGTGAACTGGTGATCCTCGCCTACGTGCTGGGGACCGATCTCGACACGCCGTCGCTGGAAAAACAGCGCCAGATGCTGACCGACGCGGGCGTGGTCCTCGCCAGCAGCAGCACCAATACCGGCTTGCTGGCGCGTGAATTTATCTGCAAAGGGGAGGAAGCCTGATGAGCCAGTCACTGTTTACCCAACCGCTGAACGTCATTAACGTCGGTATCGCCATGTTCAGCGATGACCTGAAAAAGCAGCACGTCGCCGTCACCCAACTCGACTGGACGCCGCCGGGGCAGGGCAATATGCAGGTGGTGAAGGCGCTGGACAGCATCGCCGATTCCCCGCTGGCGGAGAAAATCGCCGCCGCCAACCAGCAGGCGCTGGAGCGCATTATTCAGTCTCATCCGGTGCTGATTGGCTTTGACCAGGCCATCAACGTGGTGCCGGGCATGACGCCGAAAACTATCCTCCACGCGGGCCCGCCGGTCACCTGGGCGAAAATGTGTGGTGCGATGAAAGGCGCGGTCACCGGGGCGCTGGTGTTTGAAGGGCTGGCGAAGGATATCGATGAAGCGGCGGTGCTCGCGGCTTCCGGCGAAATCACCTTCTCGCCGTGCCACGAGCACGACTGCGTCGGTTCGATGGCGGGCGTCACCTCAGCCTCGATGTTTATGCATATCGTTGAGAACAAAACCTACGGCAACATCGCTTATACCAACATGAGCGAGCAGATGGCGAAGATCCTGCGCATGGGGGCCAACGACCAGAGCGTGATCGACCGTCTGAACTGGATGCGCGACGTGCAAGGCCCGATGCTGCGTGATGCAATGAAGGTAATCGGCGAAATCGACCTTCGCTTAATGCTGGCTCAGGCGCTGCACATGGGCGACGAGTGCCACAACCGCAACAACGCGGGCACCACGCTGCTGATTCAGGCGCTGACGCCGGGGATTATTCAGGCGGGTTACTCCGTTGAGCAGCAGCGCGAAGTGTTTGAGTTTGTCGCCAGCAGTGACTACTTCTCCGGCCCGACGTGGATGGCGATGTGTAAAGCGGCGATGGACGCGGCGCACGGCATTGAATACAGCACCGTGGTCACCACCATGGCGCGTAACGGCGTTGAGTTCGGCCTGCGGGTCAGCGGCCTGCCGGGGCAGTGGTTCACCGGCCCGGCGCAGCAGGTTATCGGCCCGATGTTCGCCGGTTACAAGCCGGAAGATTCAGGTCTGGATATCGGCGACAGCGCGATTACCGAAACCTACGGCATCGGCGGTTTTGCGATGGCAACGGCCCCGGCGATTGTGGCGCTGGTGGGCGGCACGGTGGAAGAGGCTATCGACTTCTCCCGCCAGATGCGCGAAATCACCCTCGGCGAGAACCCGAACGTCACCATTCCGCTGCTCGGCTTTATGGGCGTGCCAACGGCTATCGACATTACCCGCGTTGGCAGTAGCGGCATTCTGCCGGTGATCAACACCGCCATTGCCCATAAAGATGCGGGCATCGGCATGATTGGCGCCGGGATCGTTCACCCGCCGTTCGCCTGCTTCGAAAAAGCGATTCTGAGCTGGTGCGAACGTTACTGCGCCTGACGTTGTAGCCCGGGCGAGGCGTTTACGCCGACCCCGGGTTTCTCCCGGCGGCGCTTCGCTTGGCGGGCTACAACGGCCACCCCAACAACAATAATCACATCACCTTCTGCACTGGAACCTACACGATGAAAGAACTTGTGGTCGTTGCCATTGGCGGCAACAGCATAATCAAAGACAACGCCAGCCAGTCGATTGAACATCAGGCAGAGGCGGTGAAAGCGGTCGCGGACACGGTGCTGGAGATGCTGGCATCGGATTACAACATCGTACTGACCCACGGCAACGGCCCGCAGGTGGGGCTGGATCTGCGTCGTGCGGAGATTGCCCATGAGCGCGAAGGGCTGCCGCTGACCCCGCTCGCCAACTGCGTTGCCGACACCCAGGGCGGTATCGGCTACCTTATTCAACAGGCGCTGAATAACCGGCTGGCGAAACGCGGTGAGCAAAAAGCGGTGACGGTGGTAACCCAGGTGGAAGTCGACAAAAACGATCCCGGCTTCGCCAACCCGACCAAACCCATTGGCGCGTTCTTCAGCGCCGAACAGCGTGACGAACTGTTAAAAGCCAATCCAACCTGGCGCTTCATCGAAGATTCCGGCCGCGGCTATCGTCGCGTGGTCGCCTCGCCGGAGCCGAAACGCATCGTTGAGTCTGAAGCCATTCAGGCGCTGGCGCAAAAAGGTTTCCTGGTGATTGGCGCGGGCGGCGGCGGCATTCCGGTGGTGCTGGGGGAAGAGGGCGATTATCACAGCGTCGACGCGGTGATCGACAAAGATCTCTCCACCGCCTTGCTGGCGCGCGAGATCGCCGCCGATATTCTGGTGATCACCACCGGCGTTGAGAAGGTCTGCATTCACTTCGGTAAACCGGAGCAGCAGGCGCTGGGGCAGGTGGATATCGCCACCATGACCCGCTACCTGCACGAAGGCCACTTCCCGGCGGGCAGTATGCTGCCGAAGATTGTCGCCAGCCTGCAATTTTTACAACACGGCGGTAAACGGGTGATTATCACCACGCCGGAATGTCTGCCTGCCGCCCTGCGCGGCGAAACGGGCACCCATATCGTCCATTGATAAGGAACGACGATGAAAGAGAATAACAGTCGCCGTGCGTTTTTAAGCAACAGCGGCAAAATGGTCACCGCCGCCGCGCTGTTTGGCGCAACCGCGCCGATGGCCTATGCCGCTACTTCCGGCGCTGCCGTCTGCGAGACGAAGGGAACCATGAACATTACCGACCGCCATTACTATCTGGATAACGTGCTGCTTGAAACGGGCTTTGAGTACGAGGGCGCGGTCGCCGTGCATACCCGTACCGCACTGCAGACCGTGGAAATTCAGGACGGCAAAATCGTGGCCCTGCGCGACAACAAAAGCCACCCGGACGCCACGTTGCCGCACTACGACGCGGGCGGCATGCTGATGTTGCCGACCACCCGTGATATGCATATCCACCTTGATAAAACCTTCTACGGTGGCCCGTGGCGCTCGCTCAACCGCCCGGCGGGCACCACGATTCAGGATATGATCAAGCTGGAGCAAAAGCTGCTGCCTGAACTCCAGCCCTACACCCAGGAGCGCGCGGAAAAGCTGATTGACCTGCTGCAATCAAAAGGCACCACCATCGCCCGCAGCCACTGCAACATCGAGCCGGTTTCCGGGCTGAAAAACCTCGAAAATTTACAGGCGGTGCTGGCACGGCGCAAAGCCGGTTTTGACTGCGAAATCGTCGCCTTCCCGCAGCACGGTCTGCTGTTATCGAAATCTGAACCGCTGATGCGCGAAGCGATGCAGGCCGGGGCGCACTACGTCGGCGGGCTGGATCCGACCAACGTCGACGGTGCGATGGAGAAGTCTCTCGACACCATGTTCCAGATTGCCATCGACTACCACAAAGGGGTGGATATTCACCTGCACGAAACCAGCCCGGCGGGCGTGGCGGCGGTGAAATATATGGTGGAAACCGTGGAGAACACGCCGGAGCTGAAGGGCAAGCTGACCATCAGCCACGCCTTCGCGCTGGCGACCATGAACGAAGGGCAGGTGGATGAGATTGCCACCCGCATGGCCGCGCAGCAGATCTCCATCGCTTCAACGGTACCTATTGGCACGCTGCATATGCCGCTGAAACAGCTGCGCGATAAAGGCGTGACGCTGATGACCGGCACCGACAGCGTGATTGACCACTGGTCGCCGTACGGCCTTGGCGATATGTTCGAAAAAGCCAACCTCTACGCCCAGCTCTATATCCGCCCGAACGAGCAGAACCTCTCCCGCTCGCTGTTCCTCGCTACCGGCGACGTGCTGCCGCTGAACGACAAAGGCGAGCGCGTGTGGCCGAAGGCGCAGGATGACGCCAGCTTTGTGCTGGTGGACGCCTCGTGCTCGGCGGAAGCCGTGGCGCGGATCTCTCCGCGTGCCGCAACGTTCCATAAAGGACGGCTGGTATGGGGCAGCGTGGCATAACCCCGTAGCCCGGACGAGGCGCATCGCGCCGACTCCGGGGCCGCTCGAACCAAAATTTTTTTACCCCGACCGAAACCTTCAGGCCTTAGCGTGCGAACTATTATGTACAGAGCACCTTTATCCCCCTGATGGAGTCGACCATGAATCGTTTGAAAGCCTTATCAGCCGCCGCCGTACTCAGCCTCTCTCTCTTCGCCGTGAATGCGAACGCCGCCCTTGAACCAGGTGCAAAAGCCCCGGACTTCAGCCTGCAAGGCGCGCTCGGCGGTAAGCCGCTGACCTTCTCCCTGCAACAGGCATTGCAGAAAGGGCCGGTGGTGCTCTATTTCTTCCCGGCCGCGTTCACCAAAGGCTGTACCCTCGAGGCGCACGCCTTTGCTGAAGCCACCGATGATTTCAAAAAGCTGGGTGCGACCGTGGTGGGCGTGACCGCCGGGAACGTTGACCAGGTGGATGAGTTCTCGAAGCTGGAGTGCCGGGATAAATTTGCCGTGGCGGCAGACCCGGGCGCGAAAGTGGCGGCGCAGTACCAGACGCTGATGCAGATGAACGGCAAAACGCTGTCCGACCGTACCTCGTTTGTGATCGCCCCGGACGGCAAAATCCTGATGAGCTACACCGACCGTAACCCTGATGAGCACATCCAGAAAGCGATGGATGCCGTGAAGCAGTACGCGCAATCGCACTCGTAATTTAGCCGCCGGGGTACGCTATGTTAACTGCCATTCTGGCCGCCTTTGTCGGCGGCATTATCCTCAACCTAATGCCCTGCGTGTTCCCGGTCATTTCACTGAAGGCGCTGGGTATTCTGCGCCATGAGGGCGATGCCAAAAGTGCGCGCACCGAAGGGTTGGGCTTTTTGCTCGGCGTGATTTTTACCATGCTGGTGCTGGCGGGCATTCTGCTGGCACTGCGCGCCGGCGGCACCGCCGTCGGCTGGGGCTTCCAGCTTCAGTCGCCGATGGTGATTGCCATACTGGCGCTGATTATTCTGGGCGCGGCGCTGAACCTGCTTGGCGTGTTTGAAGTGGGCTTGTCGTTGCAGAGAGCCGGGGAAATTTCGGTAGGCAGCGGGGCCTTTGTACGCTCGGCGCTAACCGGCGCACTGGCGATTGTGGTGGCGACACCCTGCTCGGCACCCTTTATGGCGGGCGCGGTAGGCTACGCGCTAGTGCAGCCGCCGGTGGCCTCGCTGGCGATTTTCCTGTCGCTGGCAATAGGCTTTGCTGCGCCGTTTACGCTGGTCTCGTTATTCCCGGCTATCGCCAAACGTCTACCTCGACCGGGCGCATGGATGGATATCCTTAAGCGCGGCCTGGCGTTCCCGATGCTCGGGGCGTTTGCCTGGCTGGTGTGGGTGCTGACGCAGCAGGCGGGGACCACCGCGCTGTTAGCGATGCTGATTTGCGCGGTGGTGGTGAGCTTTGCCGCGTGGCTGTACGGTATGGCCCAGCGCCGACGCTATATCGGGCAATCCTATAAAGCGCTGCTGGCGGTGACTGTGGTGCTGTTTATCGCTGCGGTCAGCCCGCTGCCCGGCGTGATGCACGTCCAGCCGTCGCAGCCGGAACTCGCGCGTGTGGAAAACATCACCCACGTGAAGTGGTCGCCGCAGACGGTGGCGGAAATGCGCGGGCATGGCAAAGCCATCTTTGTTGATTTCACTGCCTCCTGGTGCATTACCTGCCAGGTGAACGAGCGCACGTCGCTCTCAACAGTGGCGGTGAAGCAGGCGCTGGCGAGCACGAATACCATCTACATGGTGGCGGACTCCACCAAATTTAACGCCGATATTGATGACGCGATGACCGCGTTCGGGCAGGGTGGTTTGCCGCTCTACGTGGTCTACCCGGCGGACGGCAGCGCGCCGAAAGTGCTGCCGCAGGTGCTGACCCCGACGATTGTGGTCGACGCCCTGAATCAGGCATCCGGTAAAAAAGCATGAGGTAACGGGCATGGCGGAATATGGATAACGGTTTAGCACCGCGTGAAGCATGGCCTGCGCTGATGTCAAGTGCGCAGGCGGGGGATCGCGATGCCTATACCCAACTGCTGCGGGCCATTGTGCCGGTGATTCGGGCGATGGTCCGCAAGCAGATTGCCGACAGCGTGCTGGTTGACGACGTTATCCAGGACGTTCTGCTGGCTGTCCATCGGGTGCGCCACACCTACGATCCCGCCTGTCCGTTTTTACCCTGGCTGATGGCCATCACCCAGGCCCGCACCGTTGATGCGCTGCGCAAACGTGGTCGCCACTGGCTTCGTGAAGCCGAGGAGGAAGAGGCCATTGAGCCTGCTGCTGAACACATCCCGGAAGAGGATGAACGAGAAGAAACGCTGGCGCTGATCCTCGACCAGCTTCCCTCGCGCCAACGGCAAATTGTGGAGCATATCCACCTGCAGGAGATGAGCCTCGCCGAGGCCGCTGCCCGCCATAATTTAAGCGTTTCGGCGGTGAAATCGCTATTACACAGAGCACTAACCAACCTTCGCCGGATGGGAGCGAACCATGACCGATCATGATCTTTTTATTGCGAAGCTAAGCCGCGACGCCGGGCCGATACGCCGCCCCTGGGCTAGCAACCGCCGGGTCGCCGCGTGGCTACTGATGGCGCTGCCGTGCGGCTGGCTCAGCAGCCTGGTGTTTCACCGAGTGGCAACCGACTGGACGCAGTCCGGCGCGCTGCTGGCGGTGCTACAGCTGACCGTGGCTTTTGTGATGGGCATACTGGCGATACGCAACGCCTTCCTGCTGAGCATCGCCGGACGTAAACCGCTGGGCTGGCGCTGGTTTGCACCGCTGATTGCGCTCTGGCTGAGCGGCGTTATCTTTAGCCTCGGCACGGTACACGCGCCGGAAAGTCATCCCGACGAAGTCAACTGCTACGCGTTTATGATGGCGGTGAGTACGCCGATGATGGTCATTATGATCGGCTACCTGCGCCGCACACGGGCGCTGTACCCGCTGCGCACGCTGGCAACGTCAGGAGTGGGCATCGCCTGTATGGCGCTGACGATGCTGTCGTTTTGCCACCCGGTGGAGGTGCATCCGCTGGATTTCCTGCTGCATATGGCGGCGGGGGTGACGATTGTACTGGTGATGATGGCGGCCGGGTGGCGGTGGGTGAGGATTGGGTGATAAGCGCCATGTATCGATGCGTTTATCTGACTCGTAGCCCGGCCGAGGCGCAACGCGCCGACGCCGGGGCGGCTCTTTCTAAAACCCTTCAACCTCATCCAACCGCCGCTTCAACGCCGCCAACTGAAACTCGCTAAACACCTCAACCCCATGCTGGCGCAACAACGCCGCCGCGACCCCTTCGCCCGGCACCTTCACTCCGCTAAACGTTCCGTCATACACGTTCTGGCTGCCGCAGGTTGGGCTACCGTCGGTCAAAATCGCAAACCGACAGCCGTGGCTCTGCGCGGTTTTTAACGCCAGCCACGCCGCCAGCACGTACGGCTGCGTCACATCTCGCCCATCGCTTTCGACTACCTGCGCGCGCCCGCTCAACACTTCGATACCCTGACCGTTAACCATCTCCGCCGACAATCGCGGCGTCTCAAGCCCCGCCGCCAGCTCCGGGCAGTGGGTGACCAGACGACCTTCATCGCGCCACTGTTGCAGCAGATTTGCGGTAAAGGATTTATCGGTGCCGTTGTAGCGCACTGGATGCCCGGCGAGGCAGGCGCTGAGGAGGATTTTGTGTTTGGTGGTCATGGGGAACCTTGAGGATGCGTGGCAAGGCGGTTGTCGCGATGCCTGCGGTTATAGGGTAACAGATAATCAGTCGCGGGGGCGGTCAGACCTTCGGGGGGACTAGATAAGTACAAGGATTTACGCACCTTAAAACAGACGTTAACTATATTTTGCCTGTTTTAAGGTGCGTAAATAATGTTAACCGAACAATCATCCGTGTGGTTTTGCGAGGCGGATTCCAGAATAACCATCGTGTTTTCAGGAAGTCCGGGAGCGGATTGCGGCGCGTTAATGATAGCGGTATTTTCTACACGCACCTGCAAAATCAGGTGTCGGGATTGACCTCTCTGATAAAATGTTACGGGCGACATATGACGTGCCAACGTCGTAAAATATGTCGTACGCACGGCTACACCTCAATGGTGGGCCAGGCGGGGGCGTCGCAAGACGCGCCGGTTCCCTGTAACGCCGGTAAGGTCAACCCCGTCTGGTTCCGCCACCCGTGAGATTGACCTCTCCTGCGGCGGACGTTTAACCCGTTACAGGAGGATGCCCACATGGCAACGATCCCTACCCAGACTCACCCATCATCCGAAAAACCGGCCAAAACCGAGCGCCGCTATACCGTCAGCTACGTTCCTCAGCAAGGCAATACCAGCACGCCCTCTCTGAATCTCAGTGGAAAATGGCTAAAAGAGGTCGGTTTCGACACGGGAACAGGCGTCACGGTGAAGATTGCCGGAGGCTGCATTGTATTGATTCCGGATAACGACGAAATGAAAGCGCTGCGTGAAGAGATTAAACAGATGAAGAAAACGGTAAAAGCGGTGAAGGAAGGGGTATTGAGCGCGTTTTGATATGTCTGAAAAGCAAAAACCCAGCCATAGGCTGGGTTCTTTAAATAGTGGTGCCCGGACTCGGAATCGAACCAAGGACACGGGGATTTTCAATCCCCTGCTCTACCGACTGAGCTATCCGGGCAACGGGGCGCATTAAACCGTAGTCGCTCCCTCACGTCAACCAAATTCACCGAAAAGCTGTTCAACTGCTTACTATTGCGGCAATCTACGCGTTTGCGCCGGGTGATTGCACAAATCTTCCAGACATCGGCGCGGCAATCGGGCAATGCTGGCGGTGAGAGGGGGGCGGTATGGCAACGAAAGACTGGCTAGAGCTGCGACAGCATGCCGATACGGGCATTGAGACAATCAAAGCGCACTTTGAAGGGTATGCGTTTGACCCGCACTGGCATGATAGCTATCTGGTGGGGATCACGCTGTCTGGCACCCAGCAGTTTCACTGCCGTCGCGAGCGTCACCATAGCGTGCCGGGCGATGCCTTTCTGCTGGAGCCGGGGGAGATTCACGACGGTGAAGCGCCGGTGGCCGGTGGTTTTACCTATCTCACCTTTTACCTCGATGAACGCTGGCTGACCAACACCCTGCGCGGGCTGTATGACGCCACACCGGACAGCTACTCGCTGCACTTTAACCAAACGCTCACCCGCGAACCGCAGCTGGTGCGGGCGATTGGCGAGACGTTCAGTACGCTGCATACCGATGAGATGCGCATTGTGCAGCAGAGCAGCATGGACGGCCTGCTGGCGCAGCTGACCGCGCACTGCCAGTGGCGCAAGCGGCTGCCGTCGGCCATTCAAAGTTCGGCAATTGCCCATCGGGCGCGGGACTATCTGCATGCGCATATGGGCGATAATATTGGGTTGTCTGATTTAGCGCGGGAGACGGGCACCGACCGTTTTACCCTGACGCGCAGCTTTAAACGCGAGTTCAACCTGGCCCCACACGCGTGGCTGATTCAGCTGCGGCTGGCGAAAGCGCGTCAGCTGCTGTCGCTGGGCGAGCAGCCGGTGGACGTGGCGGCGACGCTCGGCTTTGCAGACCAGAGCCACCTCGGACGCTGGTTCCAGCGGGCGTACCGTATCTCGCCAGCCCACTACCGTCGGTTGTGCACAAACCTTCCAGACGTTTCCAATAAATAACGGCACAGTCGGGACTCTAATAATAAGGAGTCACCTGTGAATATCATGCCGTTCCTGCTGTTTGCCTTCGTTGCGTCGATTACGCCGGGGCCGACCAATATCCTCATTCTCAACAACAGCCAACACTTTGGCGTACGGGCGACCATCCCGGCACTGGTCAGCGGCTGCGTGGCGGCAAGTTTGATTGTGCTGGTTTCCGGTGCGGGTGCGGGGGAAGTGCTGCGTCAGTATCCGCTGGTGCGGCTGGTGATGAGTTGGGCGGGTGTGCTGTGGCTGACCTGGATGAGCTGGCAGCTGTTCTGCGCGCCAGCGGCGAATATCGCCGGAAAGGAGAGGCAGCGCTTTACCGCCAAAGCGGCGGCACTGTTGCAGGTGATCAACCCGAAAACCTGGATGATGGCGCTGGCGGTTGTCAGCCTGTTTGCTCCGGCGGGCGAGCATGCGCTGCGTGAAGTGGCGTTGATGGCGCTATGGTTTTTACTGATCTCGGTGGCGTGTCTGATGTGCTGGGCGTGGCTGGGGAAAGCGGTGAATCGGGTGTTCCGCACCACCGTGGCGATGGTGCGGTTTCAGCGGCTGATGGCGCTGTGCCTGCTGGTCTCCGCGTGGGCGGGGATGCTGGCTTAGGTCAGCGCGCCGTTCTGGCGGCACTGGGCAAAGCGCAGAATGTCTTCGGCAAGACGGTGCGCGGTGTCCACGTCGGCCTGGCTGCGGCTGACCAGCATGCGGCTCAGGCAGCCTTCCAGCACCAGTTGCATCTGCTTAGCGACCATTGCCGGGTCGTCCACTTCCAACTGGGTCAGCAGCTCATGGCTGTACGCATAGGCGGCCTGCTTCTGCTGCTCGGCGAGCTGGTGAATCGGGTGGTCTGCCTCCGGGTAGAAGGTGCAGGCGGCGATAAACAGGCAGCCGGGGTAGCGATTTTTCGTCACACACTCGGTCAGCGCGGTGTAGCGGGCCAGCAGTTTTTGCTCGGGGGTCAGCTCTTCGTTAAGCATCAACTGGCGACGCCAGGTCTCCACCTGCTGGCTCAGGTAGCGCAGCGCGTCATACAGCAGCGCTTCGCTGTCCGGCCAGAAACGGCGCAGTTCGTCCAGCGGGCGGTCTACGCGTTCGGCAACCATCTCCAGCGTGGTGCTCGCAATCCCTTCTTGCTCAAGGAGCTGTAGGGCTTCTCCTAGTACGTCTTCGCGTTGCACGTGTCTCTCCTCCGTTGACGGCTATCCGTCTAAAAGTGTTGTCTACGGTTGGCGATCGCGCAAATGTGCGCGAAACGCGGCGGCATCTTTGAAGCCGGTGACCCGTAGTGCGGGCTGCTCGTTGCCGTTCTCATCAAAGAAGAGAATGGTCGGCAGGCCCAGAACCTGTAAATGTTTTAGCAGCGCCACGTCCTCGGCGCTGTTGGCGGTCACGTCTGCCTGGAGCAGTACGGTGTTTTGCAGCGCCTGCTGTACCTGCGGGTCGCTGAAGGTGTACTTCTCAAACTCTTTGCAGGCCACGCACCAGTCGGCGTAAAGGTCGAGCATCACCGGCTTGCCCTGAGCGCTGGCGAGCGCCGCGTTCAGCGTCTCAACGTTGCTGATGCGGGTAAAGTTGAGGTGCGATTGGCTCTGCGCCACGGAGGTACCAAAGGCCCAGTCCTGCAGCGGGCGCACGCTGATCAGCGCGGCGGCCAGCAGAAGAATTTGTCCAATGCGCTGCCACGGTTTTTGCAAACCCAGGCTGGTGATAAACGCCCAGCCGAAGAACGCCACGCCGAGCATCGACCACAGCCGTAGCCCCCAGACGTCACCAATAATACGTTCCAGCAGGAACACCGGCAGGGCGAGGATCACAAAGCCAAATGCGGTTTTGACGTGCGCCATCCACGGCCCGCTTTTCGGCAGCAGGCGGTTGCCGAATACCGTCACTAGAATCAGCGGCAGCCCCATGCCCAGCGCGTAAAGGTACAGCGTACCGCCGCCGAGCCACAGATTACCGCTTTGGGCGATGTACAGCAGAATGGCGCTGAGCGGCGCGGTGGTGCACGGCGAGCAGATAAGCCCAGCAATGGCGCCCATCGCAAATACGCCGCCCATCGAGCCGCCCTGCTGGCGGTTGCTCATCAGGGTGAGGCGTGTCTGTAACGACGACGGCAGTTGCAGCGAGAAGGCACCAAACATCGACAGCGCCAGCAGGATAAACACCGCCGACAGGCCAATCAGCACGTACGGGTGTTGCAGGGCTGCCTGGAACTGCATTCCAGCGGCGGCGACCACCAGGCCGAGCGCGGTGTAGGTAAGCGCCATGCCCTGCACGTAGATAAAGGCCAGCAGCAGCGCGCGGGCGGTGGAGAGGCGCTGTTTGCCGCCGAGGACGATGCCGGAGATCAGCGGGTACATCGGTAACACGCAGGGGGTGAAGGCGATGCCGATGCCGATTAATAGGGCCCAGAGGGCGCTAAAAGGGAGGTCGGCGCTGGGGTTGTCCCTCACCCCGGCCCTCTCCCCGGAGGGGAGAGGGGGAAGGGCAGAGACTGCGCTCAATGGTACGGTTTTGGTCTCTGGCGGGTAGCAGAAGCCCGCGTCGGCGCAGCCCTGGTAGGTGACGGTGAGCGTCGCACCTGCGTTGGCCTGGGTTAGCGTCACCGGCACGGTCAGGCTGTGGCGATAGATCTCGCTTTTGCCGTAGAACTCGTCGCTATGCCACTCGCCGTTGGGCAACTGGAGTGGAGCGATGCTGGCGTTAGCCGGGGTCACCTGCACCTGCTTGCGGTAGAGGTAGTAGCCGTCTTTCACCTGCCAGGTGAGGTTCACATCGTGCTGGTTTTGCTGAAAATCGAAGGCGAAGGCCTGATCGGCAGGAACAAAATTGGTGCGGCCGGGCGCGTCGAACAGCCCGGCAAAGGCCGAGGTGCTGCACAGCAGCAGAATCAGCGTAAGGAAGCGTTGAGCCATGAGAGGTAATCAGTATCTGCGTGAGTAACGGGTAAAACCAGAAGTTCGGGCGTTTGATACGGGTGGTGAGCCTTCAGGCAGTCGAGCAGCGCCTGCTGGTGGGCGTGGTCGGTTTTCAGCAGCATCTGCACTTCATATTCCTGTTCAAGTTTCCCCTCCCAATAGTAGAGCGAGGTAGCGCCTGGCAATAGGGTGGCGCAGGCCGCCAGCTTTTCCGCCAGCACTTTCGCCGCCAGGTCCTGGGCGGTAGCTTCATCAGGAGCAGTACAGAGAACCACAACAGCGTCGGGAATACTCATTGCATACCTCGTATCGATGAAAAGAGGCACTATAGCACGGTGGGAAAAAGGGGTTGAGTGAATCGGGCCGCAGAGCGGCCCGACTTTAACGATTTTTACATGGCGTCACAGGGCTAGAGCATCAGCCCGCCGAAGATGAAACCGAGGATCACGCACAGGGCGATGGCAATCACGCCCGGCACCAGGAACGCGTGGTTAAACACATATTTGCCGATACGGGTGGAGCCGGTGTCATCCATCTCTACCGCGGCCAGCAGCGTTGGGTAGGTTGGCAGCACGAATAGCGCGGAAACCGCAGCAAAGGACGCAATCGCCGTCAACGGGGTGACGCCCAGCATCAGCGCCGCAGGCATCAGTGCTTTAGTGGTTGCCGCCTGGGAGTACAGTAGGGTCGCAGCAAAGAACAGCACCACCGCCAGCAGCCACGGGTAGTTGTGCAGCAGGTCGCCCGCCACCGCCTGAATGTCGGCAATGTGCGCTTTGACGAAGGTATCACCCAGCCACGCGACGCCCAGTACGCACACGCAGGCGCTCATGCCGGACTTAAAGGTGCTGGCGTTGAGGATCTCGCCGGTGTCGACTTTACAGGTGATGCAAATCAGCGTGGCGATGGTCAACATGAACACCACAATCGCTTCGTTACGCGGCAGTACCGGGTTCTGAATCAACCCGACGGTGTCGCTGATGGCGGTGGCGTAGAACATCACCGCCACGATACCAATCAGGAACAGCAGGACGGAGCGCTTCGCATGGGGTTTCAGCTCAAACACTTTGCTGCCGCGCAGGCGCACTTCGCCTTTGGCCAGGCGTTCCTGATACACCGGGTCGTCTTTCAGCTCGCAGCCGAGGAAGTTACAGACGATGGAGGTCAGCAGTACGGCAATCAACGTGACCGGAATACAGATGGAGAGCAGCGTCAGGTAGCTCACGCCCATCGGTTCCAGAATACCGGCGAAGAAGACCACCGCGGCGGAAATCGGCGAGGCGGTAATCGCAATCTGTGAGGCGACCACGGCGATAGAGAGCGGACGAGAAGGGCGGATACCCTGCTCTTTAGCCACTTCGGTAATCACCGGCAGCGTGGAGAACGCGGTGTGCCCGGTGCCCGCCAGAATGGTCATAAACCAGGTCACCAGCGGTGCTAAGAAGGTGATGTATTTAGGGTGGCGACGGAGAAGTCGCTCGGCCAGGCTGACGAGATAATCCATCCCGCCAGCGATTTGCATCGCTGCAATCGCGGCGATAACCGCCATGATAATTTCAATAACGTCAAAGGGTATCGCGCCGGGTTTAATTTGAAAGATGAGCGTCAGCACCAGCACGCCGAAACCACCGGCGAAGCCAATACCGATACCGCCAAGTCTTGCCCCCAGATAAATGGCAAGAAGCACAATGACCAGTTCTGCTCCAAACATAGTAGCCTTCCTTGTTTAACAAGTTGATATGTAATTGTTGTGTTTTCGTGAATTATAGAAACAAAAAAGGCATGTCATCATGACATGCCTCAGTTT
This sequence comes from Kluyvera sp. CHPC 1.2972, assembly GCF_036759925.1. Lineage (NCBI taxonomy): Bacteria > Pseudomonadati > Pseudomonadota > Gammaproteobacteria > Enterobacterales > Enterobacteriaceae > Kluyvera > Kluyvera sp. CHPC 1.2972. The sequence continues at coordinate 29,206 of NZ_JAPKIB010000023.1, forward strand.
ATTAGTCAGAAAGACTACTGTTCGCTTTCATCGGTATAGCGCTTCGCTTTATACGCCGGATGCATCAGGTTCTGCGGGGAGAAGATATCGTCCAGCTCCGCTTCCGTCAGCAGGCCGCGCTCCAGCACCACTTCACGTACGCTCTTACCGGTTTCGGCACAAATTTTACCGACGATGTCGCCGTTGTGGTGGCCGATGAACGGGTTGAGGTAGGTGACGATACCGATGGAGTTATAGACGTAGCTTTCGCACACTTCTTTGTTCGCGGTGATGCCGTCGATGCATTTTTCCAGCAGGTTGTAGCAGGCGTTGGTCAGGATGTGGATAGACTCAAACAGCGCCTGGCCAATCACCGGCTCCATCACGTTCAGCTGCAGCTGACCGGCTTCAGAAGCCATGGTGACGGTGGTGTCGTTGCCGATGACTTTGAAGCACACCTGGTTTACCACTTCTGGCACGACCGGGTTCACTTTGGCTGGCATGATGGATGAGCCCGCCTGCAGTTCCGGCAGGTTGATTTCGTTCAGGCCAGCGCGTGGGCCGGAGGAGAGCAGGCGAAGGTCGTTACAGATCTTCGACATTTTCACCGCCAGGCGTTTCAGCGAGCTGTGTACCATGACGTAGGCGCCGCAGTCGGAGGTCGCTTCAATCAGGTCTTCCGCCGGGACAACCGCCAGATTACTGACTTCCGCCAGCTTCTGTACCGCCAACTGTTGGTAGCCGTCCGGGGTGTTCAGGCGGGTACCGATAGCGGTCGCACCGAGGTTCACTTCCAGCAGCAGTTCTGCGGTGCGCAGCAGGTTTTTGGTCTCTTCGGTCAGCAGCACGTTGAACGCGTGGAACTCCTGACCCAGGGTCATCGGTACCGCATCCTGCAGCTGGGTACGACCCATCTTCAGGATGTCCTGGAATTCCGCTGCTTTGCGCTGGAAGCCTTCGCCCAACTGATTAATCGCATCAATCAGCTTCAGAATAGAGGTGTACACCGCGATGCGGAAGCCGGTTGGGTAGGCATCGTTGGTGGACTGGCATTTGTTGACGTGGTCGTTCGGGTTCAGGTACTGGTATTCCCCTTTCTGGTGGCCCATCAGTTCGAGACCGATGTTTGCCAGTACCTCGTTGGTGTTCATGTTAACGGAGGTGCCTGCACCGCCCTGGTAAACGTCTACCGGGAACTGGTCCATGCATTTGCCGTTATTCAGGACTTCATCACAGGCAGCAATAATGGCATTTGCCACGCCTTTAGGGATCGTCTGAAGCTCTTTATTCGCCAGGGCCGCTGCTTTTTTCACCATCACCATCCCACGAACAAATTCCGGGATGTCGCTGATTTTGCTATTGCTGATGTAAAAGTTTTCAATCGCTCTCAGAGTATGGACGCCGTAGTAAGCGTCAGCCGGAACTTCCCTGGTACCCAACAGATCTTCTTCGATACGAATGTTGTTTAGCATGTGAACCTTCTATTTGCGAGCTGCCAATGATTTCACCAAATACGCATAATCTGAATGGTTATGCGTTTTATGACCGCAGATTATTTCCTTAATCGGCCCAGTGTCTATGATCATATGCTGATAATAGCGGATTGCAGTAATCTGGATCACTTATTATCAGACGGAACGGATAAGAATTATTGATTTGTGAAATGAGTCACCGCTTGACCATTGTTGACAAAAATATGGATGCGCGCTGATTGAAATGCGGCGAATCACCACCATTTAAAAGTAGTGCAGCGGGCCGTGAATCGCTGCAAACGCGCGAACCGCGTGATTTTTCGAACAGGAGATGCCAGTGCGCTGGATACCGTTAATTGCCATTTTTCTCTATGTTTACATTGAGATATCGATTTTTATCCAGGTCGCCCATGTGTTTGGCGTCCTGCTGACGTTAGTGCTGGTCATTTTTACCTCCGTTATCGGCATGTCGCTGGTGCGCAATCAGGGCTTCAAAAACCTGATGCTGATGCAGGAAAAAATGCAGGCGGGCGAAAGCCCGGCGGCCGAGATGATCAAAAGCGTGTCGCTGATCCTCGCCGGTTTGCTGTTGCTGTTGCCAGGGTTCTTCACCGACTTCTTAGGTCTGGTGCTGTTGCTGCCGCCGGTGCAGAAACACCTCACCGTGAAGCTGATGCCATACCTGCACTTTAATCGGATGCCGGGCGGCGGGTTTGCGGGGGGGACTACCAGCGGGCAGACCTTCGACGGTGAGTATCAGCGTAAGGACGAGCGTCCTGACCAGTTGGATCATAAAGACGATAATCGCCCATAAGTCGTGGCGATGATAAAAAGCCGGAGCGCGTTGCGTTTCCGGCTTTTTTTATGGCGTTGGTGCGGTCCCGGCGTCGCTGCGCTCGGCCGGGCTACAATTTGACACGTAGCCCGGCCGAGCAAAGCGACGCCGGGAATGCTCAGGCCTTCCTTTTCGGCAACAACACCCACAGCGCCGCCAGCATCACGATCGCGTACAGGCTCTTCCATCCCACCATCGACAGCAACAGCACGCACAGCGCCACGCCCACGACGGATAAGGCGCGGTAGCGCCCGCTTAACAACCGGCACCCTGCCAGCATGCACAGCAGATAAATCATAATAAAGATGCCGTTGGCATAGACAATCAGCGCATCGAGGTTGATGTTCAGCCAGTAGCTGGCAAGCGTGCTCACCATGCAACTGCCAATCACCACGCTCAGTGCATTGCGCGGCACCAGCCCCGGCGAGAGGCGCGCCAGATAGCTATCCGGCTTCGACTGCGCCTGCGACCACACCAGCCGGGCGAAGCTCTGGATGTAGATATTGAGGCTGGCGAAGCAGGCGAGAAAGCCGACGACACTCGCCACCCACAGTGCCTTCACGCCGAACAACTGCACCACGATAGTCGGCAGCGAAGCCGCGGCAGTATTGGCAGCACCGTAGGCGTGGAAGTGCAGCACCAGTACGGTACAGGCCCAGTAGACCACGCCTGCCAGCAGTAGGCCGATAATCAGCGCGCGCGGGAAGTCGCGCTCCGGGTTGCGGAACTCCGAAGCCATATGGGCAAACGCCTCCAGGCCGACGAAGCACCAGAACATCACCGACAGTGCGGCGAAAAGCTGCGCGCTGTCGACATCGGGCAGGGCCGGGAAGGGGATCTCTCTTACTGAGATATCGCCGTAGACCCAAATAGCGGCCAACAGGGCAACAATCAAAATGGCGACCAGCGTCTGCAAATTAGCGCTGGAGCTGGCGCCGCGTGAGCCCAGCCACCAGACGATCGCCAGCGTGGCGACCTCCGCCATCAGCAGCTGCCAACCGTGCCAGCCGAACAGTGCCTGGGTAAAGCCGGAGGCAATATGCAGCGCGGCGGGCAGGCCGACCGGGATAACCGAGAGGAACAGCCAGCCGGTAACGCGGGCGAGGCGAGGACCAAAGGCCATTTCGACGAAATGTGCTACGCCGCCCGCGCTGGGAAAGTGTCGACCGAGGAGGGCAAAAACGATAGCGACCGGAAAGACCAGCACGATTAACGCGGGCCAGGCCCACAGGCTGTTGTCACCGGCAACCAGTGCGCCCAGCGCCGGCACGGCAAAGACCCCGGTGCCGAGCAGCGACGTCGATAGTAATCCTACTCCCTGAGCTAACCCGAGCTCCTGTTTAAGTCCCGCCATGTCCCTCGTCCACACCTTTACAAAAAGAGCAAAATGTTACCACATCCCCTCTCCCGACGGCCCCGCGTCATTGTGCTGTTCTACGCTGGCAATACAGCGATTTATCGCGATTGCGCCGCCGGATGAAATTTTTTTTAGGGTGCCCCCTTGAAGGGCAAAATAACCATCCCCATCTCTCAGGCACTAGCCGGAAAACCGCTTACGGCCCGGCATCACCCATAACTGATAATGACTTTCTCAAAGGAGAGCTATCAATGAGTATTCGTCCGTTACATGATCGTGTGATCGTCAAACGCAAAGAAGTTGAAACCAAATCTGCTGGCGGCATCGTTCTGACCGGTTCTGCGGCAGCAAAATCAACTCGTGGCGAAATCATCGCTGTCGGTAAGGGCCGCATCCTGGAAAACGGGACCGTGCAGCCGCTGGACGTTAAAGTTGGTGACATCGTGATTTTCAACGATGGCTACGGCGTGAAATCTGAGAAGATCGACAATGAAGAAGTGTTGATCATGTCTGAAAGCGACATCCTGGCAATTGTTGAAGCGTAAGCAACGCGCGAACGAATTTGAGGAATAGAAGAAATGGCAGCTAAAGACGTAAAATTTGGTAACGACGCTCGTGTAAAAATGCTGCGCGGCGTTAACGTACTGGCAGATGCAGTTAAAGTAACCCTGGGCCCGAAAGGCCGTAACGTGGTTCTGGACAAATCCTTCGGCGCACCAACCATCACCAAAGATGGTGTTTCTGTAGCGCGTGAAATCGAACTGGAAGACAAGTTCGAAAACATGGGTGCTCAGATGGTGAAAGAAGTTGCCTCTAAAGCGAACGACGCTGCAGGCGACGGTACCACCACCGCAACCGTACTGGCACAGGCTATCATCACCGAAGGTCTGAAAGCCGTTGCTGCGGGCATGAACCCGATGGACCTGAAACGTGGTATCGACAAAGCCGTTCTGGCTGCTGTTGAAGAGCTGAAAGCGCTGTCCGTTCCTTGCTCCGACTCTAAAGCGATTGCTCAGGTTGGTACTATCTCCGCTAACTCCGACGAAACCGTAGGTAAACTGATCGCAGAAGCGATGGATAAAGTCGGTAAAGAAGGCGTGATCACCGTTGAAGACGGTACCGGTCTGGAAGACGAGCTGGACGTGGTTGAAGGTATGCAGTTCGACCGTGGCTACCTGTCCCCATACTTCATCAACAAACCAGAAACGGGTGCTGTTGAGCTGGAAAGCCCGTTCATCCTGCTGGCTGACAAAAAAATCTCCAACATCCGCGAAATGCTGCCAGTTCTGGAAGCCGTTGCGAAAGCAGGCAAGCCACTGGTTATCATCGCTGAAGACGTTGAAGGCGAAGCGCTGGCTACCCTGGTGGTTAACACCATGCGCGGTATCGTGAAAGTCGCTGCTGTTAAAGCACCTGGCTTCGGCGACCGTCGTAAAGCGATGCTGCAGGATATCGCAACCCTGACCGGCGGTACCGTTATCTCTGAAGAGATCGGTATGGAGCTGGAAAAAGCAACCCTGGAAGACCTGGGTCAGGCTAAACGCGTTGTGATCAACAAAGACACCACCACCATCATCGATGGCGTGGGTGAAGAAGCGGCAATCCAGGGTCGTGTGGCTCAGATCCGCAAACAGATTGAAGAAGCAACTTCTGACTACGACCGTGAAAAACTGCAGGAACGCGTAGCGAAACTGGCTGGCGGCGTTGCGGTAATCAAAGTCGGTGCGGCTACCGAAGTTGAAATGAAAGAGAAAAAAGCACGCGTTGACGATGCCCTGCACGCGACCCGTGCTGCGGTAGAAGAAGGCGTGGTTGCTGGTGGCGGCGTGGCGCTGGTACGCGTTGCGGCTAAACTGGCTGGCCTGACTGCTCAGAACGAAGATCAGAACGTCGGTATCAAAGTTGCGCTGCGCGCAATGGAAGCACCGCTGCGTCAGATCGTTTCCAACGCCGGTGAAGAGCCGTCTGTTGTGACTAACAACGTGAAAGCAGGCGAAGGTAACTACGGTTACAACGCCGCAACTGAAGAATACGGCAACATGATCGACTTCGGTATCCTGGACCCAACTAAGGTAACTCGTTCTGCTCTGCAGTACGCGGCATCCGTTGCGGGCCTGATGATCACCACCGAGTGCATGGTGACCGACCTGCCAAAAGGCGATGCTCCTGATTTAGGCGCAGCTGGCGGCATGGGTGGCATGGGCGGTATGGGCGGCATGATGTAATCGTGCGCTATACCCCATAGCCTCAAGAAACCCCCGAGCAGAAATGCTCGGGGGTTTTTCTTTTGGTCATCTTTTAGGTATAAGGTTTACACACGGACGACATGCGTCCAGCTCATTGATTATGGGGAATAACATGCAGGTAAAATATTTGGCAGGGATCGTTGGCGCGGCGCTGCTGCTGGCCGGCTGTAGCTCAACCACGGAACTGACCTCTGGCGGCCAGAACGTGCGCTTTGTAGAAGATAAGCCGAGCGCGGAGTGCCAGCTGCTGGGAACGGCGACCGGGACGCAGGGTAACTGGCTGTCAGGCCAGCAGGGCGCGGAAGGCGGTTCTATGCGCGGTGCCGCAAATGCGCTGCGTAACCATGCCGCTGAAATGGGCGGTAACGTGATTTATGGCGTGAGCAGCCCAACGCAAGGCATGCTCTCCAGCTTCGTCCCGACCGACAGCGAAATGAACGGCCAGGTCTATAAGTGCCCGAACTGATTCATGCGTAACGCCCCCGCCGCTATTCCGGGGGCGTAGTGCATCAGGCTTTTTCGGCGTTTTGTTCTGCGCTTTGCTGTAGCTGATACAGCGCCTGCATATAGGCATCCGCCGTGAAGGTTTTACGTTTGTCAGAAGAGAGCGCTCTGACAAAAACCTGGCACGGTAAACCCGCTATTTTCTTCAGCCTTGGGCTGCAATCTAACAGTCGACGGGTGACGGCCTCGACGTCTTTGGTTCCCGGCTTGCTGCGCGTTTTAATTACCGTCCCACTACACTGCGTTTTCCCTTCGCTATCGGTATAACGATAGACAACAGCCAGATGGTGAACGAACAGGTTTCGTTTCCAGGCCGGATGGTCATAAGAGTCATATTCCAGATTACCGCCGGCCTTGCAGTCCACGTCGTACAGCGGCAGGAAATCCAGCATAGATGAGATACGCAGCGACAGTTCGTTCATCCCCGCGTTATTGATGGCATGGACCATCACGGTCACCATCAGTTCGATTTGCAGTAGATCAACGACCAGCTCGACCTTTTTACCGGAGTGCAGCGTCAGGGTGAACGTCTGGCTTTCATTGTCATCGTGCGTGAGCGAGATGGCGTTGACGCGCAGATTCACGTCGGCATGCTCTAGCGCTTCACGCTGAAGGGCCGGGATATTCTGGTGCATTTTCTGGGCGGCTTTATCGCGCGCTTTTTCGTAGCGGCTGCGCTCGTCCGCGCTGAGCTGTGGGAGCTGCGCCAGGCGGTATTCGAGGGCGATAAACAGGTCTTTCAGGACGATAGCGGGCAGGAAAAAGAGCGACTCTTTGTTACGCGGCTCTTTAATTTTCAGGGCCAGCGCAATGAAATTATTTTCCTGACGAATGACGCCTGCGTTAATGCCTTTGATGGAAATAGACAAACGGTTCTCCTTAACCATTTTTAGGTTAAATGTATTTATGTAACTTATTGATTTGGTTTATTTTTAATAAGGTTCTGAATAGGTAAAATACCACAGACCATTATGATGTCCAAAAAAAGAGGCAGACCGAAGTCTGCCTCTTTATCTCGTTTATCGCTGGCGTAGCTGGAGATCAAGCGGTGTTTTACTTGGCTCACCGCCAATTTCGCGCGCTAGCTTTGGCACCATATAACCGGAGATTAGCGTCAACAGTTCGCGCATAATTTCGCGCGCTTCATCATCGCTGACGAGGAAGTGGGCCGCGCCCTGAACTTTATCCAGCACGTGCAGGTAGTACGGCATCACGCCAGCATCAAACAGCGCATTGCTGAGGTCTGCCAGGGTTTGTGCATTATCGTTCACACCACGCAGCAGCACGCTCTGGTTCAGCAGCGTTACGCCCACGCGGCGCAGTTGCCCCATCGCGTGGCGGAAAGCATCGTCAATCTCGTTGGCGTGGTTGATATGGTTCACCAGCAGGATCTGCAACGATGAATTCGCAAAGCGGCTAACCAGCGTGTCGGTAATGCGAGCCGGAATGACGATCGGCAAGCGGCTATGAATACGCAGGCGTTTGATGTGCGGGATGGCTTCCAGTTGGGTAAGCAGCCAGTCCAGCTCGTGATCTTTTGCCATCAGTGGATCGCCGCCGGAGAAAATGATCTCATCGAGTTCCGGATGCGCACTGACGTAGTCCAGCGCGGCCTGCCAGTTCCGCTTATTACCCTGATTTTCGGCGTACGGGAAGTGACGACGGAAGCAATAACGGCAATTTACCGCGCAGCCGCCTTTTACCAGCAATAACGCACGGTTATGGTACTTATGCAGCAGGCCAGGCACGACGCTGTGCTGTTCTTCCAGCGGATCGGTGGAAAAACCGGGGGCGGCGATAAACTCTTCCTGCGAGGTAAGTACTTGACGTAAAAGCGGATCGTTCGGGTTGCCTTTCTCCATGCGCGCCACAAATGCGCGCGGAACGCGCAGGGCAAACAGGCGCTTAGCCTCACGGCCAGCGAGCAGATTTTCATCAGCGTCTATATTCAGAAGACGTAATAGTTCATCCGGATCGGTGAGAACATCGGCAAGTTGCATCAACCAATCTTCTCTGGATGGGGTATTTAGGGTTACAATATGCGCCATTTTGTGGCTTAGCTACCATTTAACAATTTCAGAGGGCCTTATGGCGACTTACTATAGCAACGATTTTCGTGCTGGTCTTAAAATCATGATGGACGGCGAACCGTACGCGGTTGAAGCCAGTGAATTCGTTAAGCCGGGTAAAGGTCAGGCATTCGCACGCGTTAAGCTGCGCCGCCTGCTGACCGGTACTCGCGTAGAGAAAACCTTCAAGTCTACCGACTCCGCTGAAGGCGCAGATGTTGCCGACATGAACCTCACCTTCCTGTACACCGACGGTGAATTCTGGCACTTCATGAACAACGAAACCTTCGAGCAGCTGGCTGCCGATGAGAAAGCGGTTGGCGAAAACGCTAAATGGCTGCTGGATCAGGCTGAGTGCATCGTGACCCTGTGGAACGGCCAGCCTATCTCCGTGACCCCGCCGAACTTCGTTGAACTGGAAATCATTGAAACCGATCCAGGTCTGAAAGGCGATACCGCAGGTACCGGCGGCAAACCAGCTACCCTGTCCACTGGCGCAGTGGTTAAAGTTCCACTGTTCGTCCAGATTGGCGAAGTGATCAAAGTGGATACCCGCTCCGGCGAATACGTATCTCGCGTGAAGTAATTCATGCTTTGATCGCCCGGCGCAGCAGTGATGCTGCGCCAGCCTTTTCCCCGTTCGATCCAATCTTCTGTCTTTCCCGCTTCGTCTTCTTCCGAAAAAAAACGCTTACATCCAACATCCTGAGTGAAGTTGTCTATGCTTATGAAGCAAGATAACGATAACTGGCTCTTAAGGATGACATTATGGTGAAAAAAGCGATCGCAGCATTTTTTACGGTTTTGGTTCTCTCCTCTGTGCTCACGGCCTGTAACACCACGCGAGGACTTGGCGAGGATATTTCCGACGGTGGTAGCGCTATTTCTGGGGCCGCAACCAAGGCGCAGCAATAAATCGAGTCTGACGGTACGACGCGCGGTTGTACCGTCGTTTTTCAACCCCTATAATCCCCCCGTTAGACTTTCCAACACCTTGCGGGACGACCCGTAAGCGTATCTCACCCGGGGACGGCCCCATCGTTATGGAGCCTGATATGTCCTGGTTAATTCTCTTTATTGCTGGCCTGCTCGAAGTCGTTTGGGCCGTTGGCCTGAAATACACTCATGGTTTTAGCCGCCTGGTGCCAAGCGTGATTACCATTGTGGCGATGATTGCCAGCATGGCGCTGCTGTCGTGGGCGATGAAAAGCCTGCCGGTGGGGACGGCCTATGCGGTATGGACGGGGATTGGCGCGGTTGGCGCGGCGATTACCGGCATTCTGCTGCTGGGCGAGTCGGCAAGCCCGATGCGCATCGCCAGCCTGGCGCTGATTGTGATGGGAATTATTGGCTTAAAAATGAGCGCGCATTAATGGCCTTGGGCGGGCTACGTGTGATGTCGTAGCCCGCCCAAGCGTAGCGCTGCCGGGAAGCGGCACGGCGTTAAATAAACAGCACGCCGACCAGCGTCACCACCGTCAGAATTGCTGCCAGACCGTAGAACACCCATTTCCCGTTCGGGACGTGGATCTTCAGATCATGCATCGCATGGTGAATACGGTGCAGACCACACCACAGCGGCAGAACGATCATCAGGAAGATAAACGCGCGGCCAATCAGGCTGTGGGCAAAGCCCAGCACGCGTTCGTAGCTGAAAGCATCGGCCGGTGCCAGGCCTAACGGCAGCAGCACGCCAACCAGCAGCACGATGACTGGCGCAATAATCGCGCCCCACATGCCGCCTGCACCAAACAGACCCCAGAATACCGGTTCATCGGAACGTTTTGGGTTCGGGTTAATCATACCAGTCTCCTTACCAGAACAGCGCGACAAACAGAATCACCACGCTGACTACCGCGGTAACCACCCAAAGCCCTTTGATAATCGGCTCTGGCCCCATTTTTTCGCTTTTAACGATGATGTTGGCAGCCTTCGGCGCCAGCTCAAACCAGGTTTTGGTATGCAGCAGCGCGGCGGCCAGGGTAATCAGGTTCAGCACCACTACTACGGGGTTTTGCAGGAAACCGACGTAGCCCGCCCAGCTTTCCGCGCCGTGTTTAAGCGCGAACAGGCCGTAAATCAGCACGATACTGAACCACACCGTCGGCACCGCCGTTCCTTCACGCAGCATATAGAAGCGATAAAACGGCAGCTTTCTCCACCAGGTGGACGGCATTGGCCGTACATAGGGTTTGCGTTTAGTCGTCATCATGCACTCCTTAGCGTGGTTTCAGGGTGGCGATAAGAAAGTCTTTCGAGCTTTCCACTTTACCCTGCTGAATGGCGGCTGCCGGGTCGACGTGTTTCGGACACACTTCGGAGCAGTAGCCCACAAACGTACAGGTCCAGACGCCGTTCTGGCCGTTCAGCTGCGCCATGCGTTCTTTCTTACCGTGGTCGCGGCTGTCTTCGTTATAGCGATGCGCCAGGGTAATCGCCGCCGGGCCGATGAACTCTGGGTTCAGGCCAAACTGCGGACAGGCGGCATAGCACAGGCCGCAGTTGATGCAGCCGGAGAACTGGTGGTACTTCGCCATCTGCGCTGGCGTCTGGGTATTAGGCCCCTGATCCGGCGTGCGCGGATTGCCGATGATATACGGCTTAATCGCTTCCAGACTTTCGATAAAGTGGGTCATATCGACCACCAGATCGCGCTCGATAGGGAAGTTTGCCAGCGCCTCGACCTTCATTCCTTTGGTGTATTCACGCAGGAAGGTTTTACAGGCCAGCTTCGGCACCTTGTTGACCATCATGCCGCAGGAGCCGCAGATAGCCATACGGCAGGACCAGCGGTAGCTCAGGTCCGGTGCGAGGTTATCTTTGATGTAGCCCAGGGCATCCAGCAGTGAGGTCTGCTCATCGTAAGGCACCTCATAGAAGGCGCTGTGCGGTGCGCTGTCCACTTCCGGGTTGTAGCGCACAATCTCAATTTTTAAATTCTGCATCTCAGCCATTCGCCGTCTCCTTCTTCTCGGCCGCTTCGGCTTCTGCGCCATAGACGCGTTTTGCCGGTGGCAGGGTCGTTATCTTCACATCGCTGTAGTCGAGGCGCGTAGTGCCGTCGGCGTCGCGGAAGGCGAGGGTATGTTTGAGGAAGTTGACGTCGTCACGTTCGGTACAGCCTTCGTCCAGACGCTGGTGTGCGCCGCGAGACTCTTTACGCGCCATGGCGGAGTGCGCCATACATTCAGCCACGTTCAGACCATGGCCCAGCTCGATGGTATAGAGCAGGTCGGTGTTGAAGACGCTTGAGGTATCGGTAATGCGGACGCGCTTGAAGCGCTCCTGCAGTTCCGCCAGCTTATCGATGGTTTTCTGCATCAGCTCCGGCGTACGGTAAATACCGCAGCCTTCTTCCATCGACAGACCCATTTCGTCGCGGATCTTCGACCAGCTTTCGCTGCCTTCCTGATTCACCAGCGCTTTCAGGCGGTTTTCGATGTCGTTGACCTGCGCGTCCAGCGCGCTGCCGTTGGCTTCACCGGCGGTTGCCGCGCGAGCCATCGCCTGCTCACCGGCCATGCGGCCAAAGACCACCAGTTCTGCCAGCGAGTTGGAGCCCAGACGGTTGGCGCCGTGCAGGCCGACGGAAGAACATTCGCCGACGGCAAACAGCCCTTTAATGCGGGTTTCACACTGCTGGTCGGTTTCGATACCGCCCATGGTGTAGTGCGCGGTTGGGCGCACCGGAATCGGCTCTTTCACCGGGTCGACGCCAACGTAGGCTTTCGCCAGTTCGCAGATGAACGGCAGACGTTCCAGCAGTTTTTTCTCGCCGAGATGGCGCAGGTCGAGGTAGACCACGTCGCCGCGCGGCGTAGGCACGGTGTTGCCTTTGCGCCATTCGTGCCAGAAGGCCTGGGAGACTTTGTCGCGTGGACCCAGTTCCATATATTTGTTTTTCGGCTCGCCCAGCGGGGTTTCCGGGCCCATGCCGTAATCCTGCAGGTAGCGATAGCCGTTTTTGTTGACCAGAATACCGCCTTCACCGCGGCAGCCTTCGGTCATCAGGATGCCCGAACCCGGCAGGCCGGTCGGATGATACTGGACGAACTCCATGTCGCGCAGCGGAACGCCGTGGCCCAGCGCCATGCCCATGCCGTCACCGGTGACGATGCCGCCGTTGGTGTTATAGCGATAGACGCGGCCTGCGCCGCCGGTGGCCATCACCACCGCGTTGGCGCGAATTTGCACCATCGTGCCTTCCATCATGTTCATCGCCACCAGGCCGCGAGCCTGACCATCATCGACCAGAATGTCGAGGACGAAGTGCTCATCAAAGCGTTGGATTTGCGGGAACTGAAGGGAGGTCTGGAACAGGGTATGCAGCATGTGGAAGCCGGTCTTATCGGCGGCAAACCAGGTGCGTTCAATCTTCATTCCGCCGAAGCGGCGAACGTTGACGCTGCCGTCAGGACGGCGGCTCCACGGGCAACCCCACTGTTCGAGCTGGGTCATTTCGGTTGGGCAATGATGGACGAAGTAATCGACGACATCCTGCTCGCAAAGCCAGTCGCCACCGGCGACGGTGTCGTGAAAATGGTATTCGAAGCTATCATGGTCCTGTGCGACGGCGGCGGAGCCACCTTCAGCGGCCACGGTGTGGCTGCGCATAGGATAAACTTTTGAGATCAATGCGATTTTGGCTTTTGGATTGGCCTGAGCGGCTGCGATAGCAGCACGTAATCCGGCCCCGCCTGCGCCAATAATGGCTAGATCGGCTTGAAAGGTTTGCACGACATTCCTCCAGATTTTTGTTATTTCACAACAGGCTGCGTGGGGGGATATCACGTGGCCTGCGCAAAAACGTTTCCACTGCTCCTTTATGGGTAAAGCAGTATACCCGTAGGGTTGTGGGGGAAATTTGATGTGTTCGATTTTTTTGTCGTTATGTGCGGCTATTTATCACTGTAGCTGATGAATTACATTGCGGAATTAATTAGGGAAATGTTGCTCTCGGCCATAGGGGAAATGGTTGAGCAATATTTGTGTCGTGTATCACTTGCGGGTAGACTTCGTGCCCTTGTCTGAAATCGGAGAAAAAAACATGAGCGAGACGGCAACCTGGCAGCCGAGCGCATCCATCCCTAACCTGTTAAAGCGTGCGGCACTGATGGCGGAAATTCGCCGTTTCTTCGCCGACCGTGGAGTACTGGAGGTGGAGACGCCTTGTATGAGCCAGGCAACGGTAACTGACATTCATCTGGTTCCGTTTGAGACTCGCTTTGTTGGCCCAGGTCATTCTCAGGGAATGAACCTGTATCTGATGACCAGCCCGGAATACCACATGAAGCGCCTGCTGGCAGCAGGGTGTGGCCCGGTGTTCCAGCTTTGCCGTAGCTTCCGCAACGAAGAGATGGGTCGCCACCATAACCCGGAATTCACCATGCTGGAGTGGTATCGCCCGCACTTTGATATGTATCGTCTGATCAATGAGGTAGACGATCTGCTGCAGCAGGTGCTGGAAACCCAGCCGGCGGAGAGCCTCTCCTATCAGCAGGCGTTCCAGCGTCATCTGGAAATTGATCCGCTGTCTGCCGACAAAACGCAGCTGCGCGAAGTCGCAGCGAAGCTCGACCTGAGCAACGTGGCGGATACCGAAGAAGACCGTGATACGCTGCTGCAGCTGCTGTTTGCTTTCGGCGTCGAGCCGCATATCGGTAAAGACCGCCCAACCTTCGTTTATCACTTCCCGGCAAGCCAGGCGTCGCTGGCGCAGATCAGCGCTGAAGACCATCGCGTGGCCGAACGCTTTGAGGTTTACTTCAAGGGGATTGAGCTGGCGAACGGCTTCCACGAGCTGACCGATGCGCGCGAACAACAGCAGCGCTTTGAGCAGGACAACCGTAAACGTGCGGCGCGCGGATTGCCGCAGCAGCCTATCGATCAAAATCTGCTGGATGCGCTGGCCGCTGGCCTGCCGGACTGTTCCGGCGTGGCGCTGGGCGTTGACCGCCTGATCATGCTGGCGCTGGGGACGGAAACGCTGGCTGAGGTGCTGGCCTTTAGCGTTGATCGCGCGTAACCCTCTCTTCGTTAAGATAAAATGGCGCTTTATGCGCCATTTTTAGTCATATATTTCCAAATTCCCTCTTAAGGTCACAAGATTTGTCTGGTTATTTGCTATTATCCAGCCAGCAATTTCTCGCGTCGATTTTCCGTTGCCTTGCTCTCGCAAGCATGCAGCGCGGTGCCCTGTCGATGTGTAAAAAAATGTTCTGAAATAAGGGATGGTCATATGACCCAATCAATTAAAAAGATGAGCCTGATAGGACTCATCCTAATGATATTTACGTCAGTATTTGGCTTTGCCAATAGCCCCTCTGCCTTTTATTTGATGGGCTATAGTGCAATCACCTGGTATATATTCTCCGCGCTTTTATTCTTTATCCCCTTCGCCTTAATGATGGCTGAAATGGGCTCGGCGTATCGTAAAGAAGAGGGCGGGATCTATTCCTGGATGAATAATAGCGTGGGTCCACGCTATGCGTTTATCGGCACCTTTATGTGGTTCTCTTCTTATGTGGTCTGGATGGTGAGTACCTCCGCCAAGGTGTGGGTGCCGTTCTCTACCTTCCTGTTTGGCTCTGATATGACGCAGCACTGGAGCGTGGCAGGGTTGCAGTCGACGCAGGTTGTGGGGCTGCTGGCCGTCGTCTGGATGGTGCTGGTCACCACGGTAGCCTCGAAAGGTATTAATAAGATTGCCCGCATTACCGCCGTTGGTGGTATTTCCGTAATGTGTCTGAATTTAGTTTTATTGTTAGTGAGTATTGCCATTTTGTTATTAAATGGCGGCCACTTCGCACAACCACTTAATTTCACTATCTCGCCTAACCCTGGTTATCAGTCCGGTCTGGCGGTATTATCGTTTGTGGTATTCGCTATTTTTGCTTACGGCGGTATTGAAGCCGTTGGCGGTCTGGTGGATAAAACCGAGAAGCCGGAAAAGAACTTTGCGAAAGGAATTGTGTTTGCGGCGATTGTTATTTCTATCGGTTATTCGCTGGCGATCTTCCTGTGGGGCGTGAGCACCAACTGGCAGCAGATTCTGAGCGACCGTTCGGTGAACCTCGGCAACATTACCTATGTGCTGATGACCAGCCTGGGCTCAACGCTTGGCAACGCCATGCACCTGTCGCCGGACGTGGCGGCAACCGTGGGCGTGTGGTTTGCGCGTATCACCGGTCTGTCGATGTTCCTCGCCTACACCGGGGCATTCTTCACCCTGAGCTACTCGCCGCTGAAGGCGATTATTCAGGGGACGCCAAAAGCGCTGTGGCCGGCGTCGATGACCCGCCTGAACGCCAACGGCATGCCGTCCACCGCGATGTGGATGCAGTGCCTGCTGGTGAGCGCATTTATTCTGCTGGTGTCGTTTGGTGGCGATACCGCGTCGGCGTTCTACAACAAGCTGACGCTGATGGCGAACGTGTCGATGACCCTGCCGTACCTGTTCCTGGCGCTAGCCTTCCCGTTCTTTAAGGCCAAAATGGATCTTGAACGTCCGTTTGTGATTTTCAAAAACAAAGGCTCGACCCTGCTGGCAACCAGCGTGGTGGTGCTGGTCGTGACCTTCGCGAACATCTTCACCATTATTCAGCCGGTGATTGAGGCAGGGGACTGGAGCAGTGCAATGTGGATGGTTGGCGGGCCAATCTTCTTCTCGCTGCTGGCGATGGCGATTTATGAGAACTACCATCGCCGTATTAACCGTCAGCCGGTTCTGGTGGCAGAGTAAATCAGTGGTAGCCCGGCGTCGGTGCTTACGCGCCTCGTCCGGGCTACCTATGTATTACAGACTTCCCGGCTGACGTTTGCCTGCGGAGGTCAGCGTTCTTCCCGTTTTCCGGCCATCCAGGGTTTCCAGACGCATCTGGAACGGTGGGAACGGCATATCGATACCGTGCTGGCGGAAACCGGCCAGAATCAGCTGGTGCAGCTCGTGACGCAGCGGCATACGGTGGCCCATCTCGGCGGCGTAGATACGCAGTTCGAAAATTTGAATCCCCTGCTGTAAATCCACAAGAAACGCTTCTGGTGCCGGATTATCAATCACCAGCGAACAGCGGTGCGCGGCGGTCAGCAGGATCTGCGCCACCTCTTCGCTGTTGGCGTCCGACGGCGCCGGAATGCTTAATACCACGCGGGTAACCGAATCCGATAGCGACCAGTTGATGAACTGCTCGGTGATAAACGCCTTATTCGGCACGATAATCTCTTTGCGGTCCCAGTCGCTGATGGTCGTCGCACGCGTGTTAATGCGCGTGACGCTACCGGTCAGGTCGCGGATGGTAACCGTATCGCCGATGCGAATCGGCTTCTCAAACAGAATAATCAGGCCGGAGATGAAGTTGGCGAAAATCTCCTGCAAACCAAAGCCGAGGCCGACACCGAGTGCGGCGACCAGCCATTGCAGCTTCGACCACTCAATCCCCAGCAGTGAGAAGCCCATCAGGCCACCAATCATCATCAGGATGTACTTGGTGATGGTGGTGATGGCATAGCCAGTGCCCGGCGTTAAATCCAGGTGTTGCAGAATGGCCAACTCAAGCAGTGCCGGAAGGTTACGTACCAACTGGGTGGTGATGATTAGCACCAGAATGGCAATCAGCACTGCACCAAGCGTGATCGGTTCCAGGCTCTCTACGCCCTGTACGGTGGAGGTGACGTCCCACAGCGAAATGTTCTCAAGGAAGCCGAACGCCGAGTGGATTTCTGACCACAGGATAATCACCGACACGAGCGCAATCAGCATTAGGATGGAGCGGACCAGACGCAGCGACTGCTCGCTGATGGTGTCGAGGTCGACTTCGCTCATCTCCATCTCCGCCGAGCCTTCCAGGCTGGTGGCATGCGGCTCTTCTTCCCCACGGGCGCGGTGCGCCAGCATCTCGGCGCGCTTATGTTTGGCGCGATCGAACGCCAGACGGCGGCGCTGAATCAACATCCAGCGGCGGATGACGTGGTAAATCACCAGCAACAAGAACCAAATAGCAACCGAGGTTTCCAGACGCGCCAGCAGCGCCTGCGAGGTGGCGAGGTAGCCCACCGCCGCGGTGAAAATCGCCAGCAGAGGCGCGCCAATCATCAGGTTCCACAGCAGCAGGTTGATACGGTTCTCGCCGCTGCCGCTTTTATCGAGATACAGCGGGATACCGGCGCGTTTCAGGCTCAGCGTCACCATTGCCAGCGCCCCGCAAATCAGGATGAAGCAGAGCCTGCCGAGCGACGCGGAGAATTCCCGATCGTTGAGATTATCGAACATGATTAGCGCCATAATCAGCGGCACGATAAGCCCGATGCTCATCAGGTAGTAGCGCATAGCGCGGGCCACGCGGTGCTGCGGCCAGCCAAAGTGGACGATAAACAGGCCGTTGCTGCGGGCAAACGCCGCACAGATCATCACCACCCATAGCAGCGGTACGGTAGCGGTGACGCCATCGCCCACGGCGACCGCGAGCGGGAAGGGCCACGCCTCCTGTAGGCCATAGCCGAGCGTTGCCCATAGCACGGGTAACGGCGAGGCTACCAGAATTGACCAGAAGACCGTGCGCAGGGTCAGCCAGAAGTGATCCTGGGTGACTTTACCGACGCGGGCGCTGGAACGTTCCAGAAAACGGGTGAAGTGCTTGCGTGAGCTAATGCTGAAGCCGACCAGTAGCAGTGCCCCGAACAGCGGGAACAGCGTCTGGCGGCTGGTGAGCATCATCATGCTGGCTTTGCCAAGCTGGCTAAAGGTGTCGAGCGAGATCAGGCGGCGCAGGTCCTGCACAATCTCGATCGGCCAACTGAAGTCGATAGGCCGCACGTCGGAGGTCCAGAACAGGTAGCGGTGGGTCGCTTCGTTGACCTCTTTTAGCGCGTCTTCCAGCTGGCTGTTGGAGACTTTGAGCTTGGTCAGCTCGAGAATTAGCGTGTCGCCGCCCTGCAGCAGGGAGTTGAGTAATTCGCGCTGGGTGCGCAGCTGGGCTTCAAGAATGCGGTTCTCTTCGCTGGTCAACGGCTGGCCGTCGGCCTGACGAATCTGGCGCAGCTGCGGCTGCTTGTTCAGCAAGTCTTCATAGCGCAGACGATGCACGCGCAGCTGGGCCATTTCGGTATCAAGCTGCTGAGGTTTTGGCATTTCAGGCAGGCGAGCAACCTGCGCACGTAGCGCCTCACCGAGCAGGTTAGACGAGCCCAGCCACTGCGACTGCTCGCGCAGCGTATTCAGGGCCTGACGCACCTGTAGCGTTTGATTGGCAGCCTGACGCTGCTGTGAAGCCACCAGATCCATACGCTGGGCCTGCTGGTTCAGCGCCTGCGAAAGCTCACGGTTAATTTTGAACTGGTCAACGATGCCCGTCGGCAGGTTTTCGCTGTTTTCCGCCAGCAGTTCGGTGCTTTCCAGCGCCCGTTCGGCTTCGCGCTGACGCTGGCTGTTAAGCTGGTTACGCAGGGCTTGCAGATAGGCATCCAACTGCTCGCTTTGCTTCTGTGCCAGCTCAGAGCGCATGCGCGCCAACTCCTGGCGGTTATTGGCGGAGAGCTGCGCCAGCTCGAGTTCATCAACCAGCGCTTTCAGCTTGCTGGAATCGGCTTGTAGATTGAGACTTTGTGCCTGCGCCAGCGGCGTATTAGCGGCCAGCGTCCCGATGCGGCGTTCTACGTCGTTGAGCTGGCGACGCGCATCGGTCTGCTGCTGGGGAAGCTGGTTCAGGGAGTCGGCGATATCGCGGGCGCGCTCCTGCTCCTGTTGGGCAAGGCGGCTTTTTTCCAGTAGCTGGCTGCTGACCTGCAAAATCTCCTGATTCAGCGCATCGGTGCTCATGCCTTCAGGCACCGGGCGCGGATCGTCGCGCAGGTTGTTGAGCTGATTACGTAGCGTCTGGGAGAGTTTGGGGAAGTTGTCGATAACCTGCTGGTACTGCGCGGCGCGCTCAAGAGAGCTTTTCTGCTCCTCGAGCGCGGTCAGGGCATTTTGTAACGCTTCGACGGTTTCAGGCTGGGCGGGCTTTGCCGCCTTTGCCTGTTCCAGTTCCTGGGCAATTTGTCGAGCGTTGGGGGCCGTCGCTGCGTACGCCCCCTGGCTGAGGCACCAGGCCATCAGTAAAGTGATAATCAGGCGCACGTCAGACCCTTATTGTGTGATTAACTTTTTTCTTGCGTGTTGTCTGCCTTCGGGGCGACATCCTGCTCTACAGCAGATTCAACAGTTGGCTCTACGACGGCTTCGGCCGCAGGCTCAACGACAGGTTCAACAACCGGTGCGGCCTCAGCTTCAACCACAGCTTCGGTGGAAATAGCCAGCGGCTCGCCAAGCTTAGTGACGGACAGATTTTTCAGCTGTTCCATCAGCGTGACTTTACCCGGCGCAAACAGGTTGATAACCGTAGAGCCCAGCTTGAAGCGGCCCATCTCCTGGCCTTTCAGCAGCGCCACTGAACCTTCCTGATCGCCCGCTGGGTAGGTCCAGCGCTTAATCACGCCTTCACGCGGTGGCGTTACGGTACCTGCCCAGACGGTTTCGATGCTACCCACGATAGTCGCACCGACCAGAATCTGCGCCATTGGGCCAAATTCAGTATCGAACAGGCAGATAACGCGTTCGTTACGGGCAAACAGATTCGGGACGTTCTGCGCGGTCAGGTGGTTCACGGAGAAGAGATCGCCCGGCACGTAAATCATTTCACGCAGAATACCGTTGCACGGCATATGCACGCGGTGGTAGTCGCGCGGCGACAGGTAGGTGGTCGCGAAGCTGCCGTTACGGAACAGGTCAGCCATGATGTAATTACCCGCGAGCAGCGCTTCCAGCGAGTAGTTATGACCTTTGGCCTGCAGAATTTTGTCGTCTTCGATCGCGCCAAGCTGGCTAATTACGCCATCGGCTGGCATCACCAGCACGCCTGGGTCGGTATTCACCGGGCGGGCATCGTCACGCAGCGGGCGAACGAAGAAATCGTTGAAAGTGCGGTAGCTGGCGGTGTCCGGCTTCTGCGCTTCTTTCATATCGACCTTGTAGAACTTCACGAACAGATCGATAACCAGTTTAGTCAGCCATCCCGCTCGTTTGCTCGCACCCCAGCCTGCGAGACGCGTAAGCCACAGTTTAGGCAGAATGTATTGCAGTGAAAGTTTAAACGAGTTTAACAAGGTAGCCTCCAGGCCATTATGTGTCGATCCTAATCCGACGACGGGCGTCGGATCTTAAAAAGAAAAGCGGCCGATTCTAGCGACTGTTGACGAAAATGTCAGTCGGCAAAATCATAGTTCTCAATTATCTATGTCTGAAAAGTTTTTACGCGTTTTTACCTGCGCCATGGTTTCCAGAATGCGGTGATAATTTTCGAAACGAGTCTCGGCAATCTTCCCTTCCTCTACGGCTGCACGGATAGCACAGCCTGGGTCAGTATCATGTTTACAGTCGCGATACTTACAGTGTCCAAGGTAGTCGTGGAATTCGACAAAACCATTGGTAATTTGTTCCGGCTCAAGGTGCCACAGGCCAAATTCACGCACCCCCGGTGAGTCGATCACATCGCCGCCGTGCGGGAAGTGGTAAAGACGTGCAGCGGTAGTGGTGTGCTGGCCGAGACCAGAGACATCGGAAACGTCGTTGGTCAGAATGCGGTCGTCGTTGAGCCCCAGCAGGGCGTTCAACAGGCTGGATTTACCCACGCCAGACTGTCCGGCAAAGATGCTGATGCGGTTGGTCAGCGCGGCTTCCAGCGGCTTTAAGCCGTCCTGGGTGTGGCTGGAGGCCATCAGAACGGTGTAGCCAATGTTGCGGTAGATATCCATCTGCTCGTTGACGAACGCCATGCCTTCATCGTCCAGCAGGTCGATTTTGTTCAGCACCAGCAGCGGCTCAACGCTCAATGTTTCGCAGGCGACGAGATAACGGTCGATAATATTCAGCGACAGCTCGGGCAAAATGGCAGAAACAATGACTATCTGATCGATGTTGGCGGCAATGGGCTTCACGCCGTCGTAAAAGTCAGGGCGCGTCAGTACCGAGGTGCGCTCGTGCACCGCTTCAACGATACCTTTAACGTTCACCCCTTCGGCGGCGGTTTTACCCGGACGCCACACAACGCGGTCGCCGGTAACCAGCGAACGGATGGTGCGGCGGATGTTGCAGCGGTGGGTTTCACCGTCGGCGGATTCCACGTCGGCATGCATGCCAAAGCGGCTGATGACGACCCCTTCGGCGGCTTCGCCAAACAGGTTGTCGTCGTAATCTGGCTTCTCCGCGGCTGTTGTGAGGCGGCGCTGGTGGTTCGCCTTAACGCGGCGCTGCTGACCTTTGGAGAGTTTATTTTTACTCAATCGTGCTGACTCCTGGTCGCCCATATCGGGCAAAACCTCTATGATACACGCTAATTAATACTAGTTAACCCGCAGCGGCAGGTTAGACAAGAAGGGTGGAAAATAGCATGAGTGCAGATGAAAACAACCTCATTTGGATCGATCTGGAGATGACGGGTCTGGATCCCGAGCGCGATCGCATTATTGAAATCGCCACGCTGGTGACCGATGCACAGCTGAATATTCTGGCGGAAGGGCCGACCATTGCCGTTCACCAATCTGATGCGCAGCTGGCGCTGATGGATGACTGGAACGTGCGTACCCACACCGGCAGCGGCCTGGTGGAACGCGTGAAGGCAAGCACCATGGGCGACCGTGAAGCGGAGCTGGCGACGCTGGAATTCTTAAAGCAATGGGTGCCTGAAGGCAAATCACCAATTTGTGGTAACAGTATCGGTCAGGATCGTCGCTTCCTGTTTAAATACATGCCGGAGCTGGAGTCCTACTTCCACTATCGCTATCTGGATGTCAGCACCCTGAAAGAGCTGGCTCGTCGCTGGAAGCCGGAAATTCTGCCGGGCTTTAAAAAGCAGGGCACTCACCAGGCGATGGACGACATTCGTGAGTCGGTGGCGGAACTGGCCTACTACCGCGAACATTTTATTCAGCTTTAACGTGCTAAAGGGATGAGTTGGCGCTAAAATAGCCAACCTGCCGATTTATCCAGCACTTGAACGGTTTTTTAAAAAAAACGCTTCAAGGGGGGTTGCAGGGGGAAAGAATTCTCGTATAATACGCCTCCCGTAACGAAGCAGAAATGCGAATTACGACAGCAACAAAAATTGCCAGATTTTGCGGGAATAGCTCAGTTGGTAGAGCACGACCTTGCCAAGGTCGGGGTCGCGAGT
>NZ_JAPKIB010000024.1:0-41992 GCF_036759925.1 Kluyvera sp. CHPC 1.2972
AACTGTTACCCATGTATCCGGTCTAAAGTGTTACCTATGTTTCCGGTTTGTACCGCAGCGCCGCCGGGGATGCTCATTACCCGCGCAGCGCACAAATCTCGTCGTACAGGCCACGAGAAACATCCAACCCATGCAGCTCACTTTGCTCGCGCGCCAGATAGCGCCGCTCGCCAGGCAGTCTCGCGCCCTGCGCCTGCATGCCGCTAAACAACGTCTCGGCGCGCGCCAGATGCGTCCCAGCCTCTGCCCCCAGGAAACGCTGCGGATCAAACGCCAGAATCAGCTCGCCGCCGTACGGCAGGCCGCCCGCGCCGTTATCCCACGCCAGCGATTCGGCGCTGGTCATATCGCCAATCAGCGGGCCGGCGAACAGTTCCACCATCGCCGCCAGCGCCGAGCCTTTATGGCCGCCGAAGGTCAGCATCGCCCCGTCCAGCACCGCCTGCGGGTCGGTGGTTGGTTGGCCGTCGCTATCAATCCCCCAGCCTTCTGGAATTGGCTTACCCGCCCGCTGGTGCAGTTGAATCTCACCGCGCGCCGCAGCGCTGGTCGCCATATCAAAAATAAACGGCGGCTTCGCACCGCGCGGCCAGCCGAACGCAATCGGGTTGGTGCCAAACAGCGGCTGGGTGCCGCCCGCCGGGGCCACCCACGCGTGGCTTGGCGTACAGGCGTAACCCACCAGCCCCACGTCGGTCAGCGGTTCCACGTCGGCAAACAGCGCCGAGAAGTGCACGCAACGGTTGATCGCTAGCGCCGCAATGCCACAGTCGCGAGCTTTTTCAATCAGCAACGGCAGCGCCTTTTCATAGGCACACAGCGAATACGCCCCGTTGGCGTCCGCTTTAACGATAGCGGGCGCCTGATCGACAATCGTCGGTTCCGCATCTGGCGACACCTTGCCTTTGCGCAGGGTTTCTACGATTCCCAGCAGGCGCCACAGGCCGTGTGAAGCACAGCCGTCGCGTTCACCCGCGGTGACGTTGCGGGCGATAGCGTCGGCATGAGCTGACGAGAATCCATTGGAACTGAGGACGTCGAAGGCCAGTTGATAGGCTTCCTTAAGCGCGATGTTTACCGTTGTCATGTTTTTCTCCATATTGTCGGACAGGCTTTAGCGTAGACGGAGGCGCAGGTTTTACTTAGTTAACATAGTGATTTACATCACATTTATTTTATTAAGCGCCAGCAATGTTCTCGCTAAACTCTATCACGCCTTTAATCAGCCGTGGATTATTGATGACATCTCGTTCATAGGTGCTACCCAACTCATCAAAGTGCAACCGGTGAGTCAGCAGCATATCGGCGCGCAGCAGCCCGCGCTGCATCAGCTCCCCCACTCGCGCAAAGTCCGCTTTTGTGGCGTTGCGGCTGCCCAGCAGCGTGGTCTCTTTTTTATGGAACTCCGGATCAGAGAACTGCAGGTCGCCTTTAAACAGGCCGACAAACACAATGCTGCCGCCGTGGCGAATCAACTCCACCGCGCGATTCATCGACTGCGCGCTACCGGTAGCATCAATCACCGTCTGCGCGAGGTCGCCGCCAAAGCTATCGCGCAACTGAGTGAGGAAGTCATCGGCCAGCGGATCGAGGGCCGGTAACGCCAACTGGTGCGCCACGTGCGCGCGGCGCTCCGGGCTGGTATCCACCATCACCACCTGCGCGCCTTCTGCCGCCGCAATGGCCGCCGTCCCCAGGCCAATTGGCCCCGCGCCCACCACCAGAACCGCGTCACCGGGCTTCACCGCCGCGCGGCGAACCGCATGTGCGCTGATGGCAAACGGCTCGATCAACGCAACCGCTTCGGGTGCAATGCCTTCCGCCAGCAGGATGTTTTGCTCAGGCACGCATAAATATTCGCTGAACCCGCCATCGCGATGGACGCCAATCACCGCAATATTTTCACAGCAGTTCTCCCGCCCGCTCCGGCACGCAGAACATTCATGGCAGGAGACATAGGGGATCACCGCGATCTGCTGGCCAACGTGCCAATGGTCAGTCTGGCTGCCGAGCGCGACGATCGTCCCGCAAATTTCATGTCCTAATACGCGAGGGTAGCTGAAAAAAGGTTGTTTCCCTCGCCACGCATGAATATCCGTTCCGCAGATACCAACCGTTTTTACCTTTATTAAGACCTCATGTTGTTGTGGTTTTGGAATATCTCTTGATTGCCACGTTAATTCACCCGGTTGCTGACAAACCCATGTTTTCATCATTGCCATTACGACGCCTCCTGTTTTCATTATGGTTGTTATTGTGGATTTCAGAGCGTTTCAGCATCAGCGGAATAAATTCTTGTGAATATCAGCGCAGAAATATGTTTTAAATTCGTCTTTAATAAACCACAGGGGGAGATAACCATGAGCCGTTCGCAAAATTTACGCCGCAGCGTCGTCAACCAAATTATTGATGGCATCGCCCAAGGCCATATTCCGTCGCCGCTACCGGCGCAGTCCTCGCTGGGCGACATGTACAGCATCAGCCGCACCACCGTACGCCACATTCTTTCGCATCTGCAACAGCGCGGCGTACTGGAAAAAATCAATAACGATTACATCGTGATACGTAAGCCTGATGCTCTGGATGGCTTTGAGTGCACCCAGGCACCGCTTGAGGAGCAGACGCAGATTTTTGAGCAGGCGTTTTTCTCCATGATCAACCAACGGCAGTTAAAGGCCGGGGAAGTGATGAGTGAAATTCAGCTGGCAAAAATGGCGGGAGTGAGTCCAGTTGCCGCGCGGGAATATTTACTGAAGTTTGGCCGCTATAATCTTATCGTGAGCGAAAAACGTGGCCTATGGCGAATGAAAGAGTTCGATCGCGCTTACGCCGAGCAGCTATTTGAATTACGTGAAATTTTAGAGTTACATGCTTTACAGCGTTTTTAAGCCTGCCCGATAATGACCCGCACTGGCTACGGGCAAAAACCCTTCTGGAATATCATCGCCAGCTACGTGACAATATTGGCGATAATGTCAAAACATTCTCGCAGCTCGATCGTGATTTTCATTCACTGCTGCTCTCCGCAGCCGATAATATATTTTTCAATCAGTCATTAGAAATTATCTCGGTTATTTTCCACTTCCACTATCAATGGGATGAAAGCGATCTGAAACAGCGCAATATTATCGCCATCGACGAACATATGATGATCCTGATCGCCCTGATCTGCCGGAACGATCTCGACGCCACTCTGGCGTTACGTAACCATTTAATGACGGCGAAGCAGTCGATGATCCGTTCGATCGATCAAACCGCTCGCCGTTAACCCCGCTACGGCAGCGTCTGCACCTGCCGCTGAGGCCGGTCCTGATCGCCGATAAAGTGGCTCATCGCCAGCAGCATTTCCAGCGCTTCATGGCGGCGCAGATAGCGCCGAGGGTGAAAGCGCCCTTCGTGATTACAGCGCAGAAAACCAAAAGCCACGGCGCGCTGGGCGTTAGTGAGGTAAATATCCCGCAGAAGGCGGCCATCGGTGAAGGTTGATTGCAGCATCGTTGAGGCGTTGCGATACGACACCCCGCAGCTCATCATGGCAACCGTGGCGGCCTCTTCGCGGCGAATCGGTTTATCCGGGTTAAACTTCCCTTTATCAAGCGCCATCATACCGCGCTGAATCAGCGCTTCGATGCCCGGATACCAGACGGAATCCGCCGCCAGATCGTCAATCACCAGGCCGGAGGACGGCTGATACTGCAACCCCCATAGCCGGATCACCATTTGCGCCAGCTCAAACCGGGTGATGCACTCCGCGCCGCTGTCGTTATCGAGAATGCCCCGCGCCCGCAAAATGCCCGCGTTGACCGACTCGCCGCTTGCCAATTGAATGCTGCCCTCCGGCCCTATCAGCCAGGGCTTGCCGAGCAGGCTCATCTGCCCATGGTGTACCTGGCAGCGAACAAAACGCCCGCTCATGGTCGGCGTCAGCGCCAGAATGTCGCCTTCACCGAGCGGCGTCATTGGCCCGTCCGCCGTTTTACCCAGCCACCAATCGTAGCGCAGCACCGCGTCATCGTTCCCCGGTAGCGTCGCCACCGCGCGCAGATAATCCCCTACCTGCGGCAATCCACGGACAAAAAGCTGCACCGGACGCGGATAATCGAGCCCGTTAATCACCACGTTTTCCATTTTAACGCCGCGTCCCCAGTGGGCGGCATGCAGCGGGTTCTCGACGTCGTGAAGGCGGATATCTTTCAGCACCAGCCCGTCAATCGGCGACTGCGGCAACCCTTCAATAAACAGGCCGTACTCTCCGCCGCTCGCTTCCAGATCTTCAATGACGATATTGCGAAAGCGCGGTAAGTGGCTGCCGTAGACCCCTTCGGCATAGTTCATGGTGGCGTGGACCACGGCATCGCGCACCCGCTTCACCTTAGAGTGACGCAGCCAGACGTTTTCAATCACCCCGCCGCGCAGCGCGTTGGCCTTCAGGCGCAGAGGATAGGTTAACGCCGGGCTGTCGAATTCGTTACCCGCGGCAAAAACGTTGCGGATGCCGCCGCTCATTTCACTGCCCAGCGCGATGCCGCCGTGGCCATCGGCGAAACGGTTATTACGGATGATGATATTTTCGCAGGGAATATTGGCTTCACGTCCGTCGCGATCGCGCCCAGATTTAATGGCAATGCAGTCATCACCGGAATCAAACAGATTGTCTTCAATCAGCACATCGCAGCAGCTTTCCGGATCCACACCGTCGTTGTTGTGGCCGTGCGAGCGTAGCGTCATGCCGCGCACCGTCACGTTGCGGCACATGACCGGGTTGACCTGCCACATCGGCGAGTTGCGTAGCGTGACTCCCGCCAGCAGCACGTTCTGGCAGTGCAGCGTCTGGATAAACATCGGGCGTAAATAGTGGCCGTCGCCAAAGCGGCGCTCCGCCACCGGCACTCCGTTGAGGTTCATTTCGCGTAGCCGCAGGCTCGCGGGGCGCTGCAAATTTTGCGCGTGAGTCGACCAGGCGTGTTCAATCTGGTGGGTCCAGTGCCACCACACGCTTTCGCTGGCCTGCCCGTCCAGAGTACCGCAGCCGGTCAACGCGATGTTCCGCGCATGACGCGCGTAGATCAGCGCCCGGTAGTTCCACAGGGGCGAGCACTCCCAGTGACCATAGGCCAGCGGATAGTGCGCTTCGGTGGTATCGGTGGTGAACAGCAGCACGCTCTGGCGGCTTTCCAGATGCAGGTCAATGTTGCTCAATAGCTCCAGCGAGCCAGTAAGGTAGCGCCCAGCGGGCACCACCACGCGACCACCGCCCAGCGCGTGCAGTTGGGAAATCGCCCGCTGAAGGGCATCGGTATCCAGCGTCGTCCCGTCACCGACCGCACCACAGTCGCGTACGTTTATCTCTCTGGCGGGAAACTGCGGGTCGCGGATCCGCGCCAGAATCTTTTTCTCTTCCTCCACGCTCAGCACTACGCTGGGGTTTATGGTCATCACCTTATCCTTAAGTTCAGATTATAAATGGGCGAGCGCTTCCCCTAATGCCAGCATCGCCAGCGACTGCCCGTAGGCTCGCTGGCGTACGCGAATATCCAGATAATGCTGCAAATCGCGCCCGACTGACGTTCCGGCTGACACATCCGCCACTTCACCGTGTTCATTAATTCGTGCCATCAACGCCTGCACGCCCGCCCAGCCCGCATCGCGGCAGCGGTTATCCAGCAGGCCAAGCCGCGCGCCTTTAAGCAAGGCATAGGTCAGCCCAGCGGTGCCCGATGCTTCCTCGTAGCTTTCGGGGTGATCGATAAGCGTCGACCACATGCCGTTGCTGTGCTGATAGTGCACCGCCGCCAGCATCTGTCGAACAAACGCTTCGCGGATAAAACGGGTATTCGCCGTCTCTTCCGTCACCATCTCCAGAAAATCCACGCTGCCCGCAGCGGCCCAGCCGTTGCCACGCCCCCACAGCGCCGCACCGTAGTTGTTGCGGTCGATAAAGCTCCAGCCGTGCATCCACAGCCCGCTACGGCGGTCGATCAGGTACTTGATGTGCAGTAAAAACTGGTACGCCACATCGTCCATATAGCGCGGCTTATCCAGCAGCAGCGACGCTTTCGCATGGAATAAGCCACTCATAAACAGCGTATCCACCCACAGCTGCTCTTCGTTCAGGTGGTCGCTGGTACAGTGGGTAAAGCCATTTTCCTGGGTGCGCAGCAGGCGCGTATCAATCCAGTCGGCATACTCGGCAATGTCTGCCTGCCAGGCCGTTTCGCCTGATTCCATCGCCATACAGGTGGCCGTCAGCATCGGCGCCATTCGGTTGATGTTCTTTTCCGGCAGACCTTCCGCCATGCGACGCGAGAACCAGCCGTTGAGGTAGGCCAGGTAGCGCGGCTCGCGGGTGATGTGGTACAGCCGCCAGATGCCGTAAATCCCAACGCCCTGCGACCAGTCCCAGTTTTCAATCGACAAGTCGGAGGCGATAACCTTCTGTTTTTTAAGCTCGGCATCGTTGGTGCGTACCACAATCAGCTCATTAAACAGCGTATCCAGTTTGCTTAGAATGGACTCTTTCAATAATTGCGACATAACCACCTCATTTACATGATTTTTTTCAGCACACGCTGCGCGCGTTGCGGGAATTCATCGGCCAGCTGTTCAACCGTGAGCTGCCCGTAATCAAAACGCTGCACCGCGTCGAGGAAGTAGGCCAGCAGCTGCGGGTTTTCAAACCATGGCGACGGTTCGATTTTGCCCATTAACTTATCGACCTGCGCCAGCCCCTGAACCTGAATCTGGCTGCTATCCAGCACGCCGTTCTGTTGCAGCACTTTCACCGCTTCAGCGCTCAGCGGGACGCCGCGCTGTAACCCCATCGCCTTGATGCCCTGCGGGTCGTTCAGCAGGAAATTGATAAGCTTCGCCGCCAGCTCGGGATGGCGGCTGTTTTTGCCGATAGAGAACATCATTGCTGGCTTGAAGAAGATCCCCGCGTCGGTGGCACCGGGCAGCATAGGGTAAGGGCCCACTTCCAGATGTGCGGGCGCGCGCAGACTTCCCGCAAAGGTGCCATCGGTGCTCCAGGTGTGTACGCCGCCAATTTTGCCCTCCAGCCACGGTTTAATTTCCCAGGCGTTGGCCTTACCGAACGACGACAGATATTTCATGGACGGGATAACGTGATTATCCACCAGCTTTTTATACAGCCCGAAATAGTCCAGCCACTGTTCACGGCTGTAGTTAAAGGCTTTGGTCTGCGGGTTAATCATCGAAATATTGTATTTCTGCACCATATACGAGTTCAGGAACGTCATGATGGTGGTGTCGTGATTAGCGAGAATAAACGGGTAGTAATCGTCCCCCAGTTTGCTTTTAAACACCGGGCCTGCCGCAATCATCTGCTCCCAGGTTTGTGGATACGCCACGCCCGCTTTTTTCCACAGATCGGGGTTGTAGTACATCGAACGCCCGGTCATGGCCACCGGTACACCGTTGAGTTTGCCGTTCACCGTCACCAGCTGTTTGCCCTGGCTCGAGAACTGCGTCAGGTCGATAAGCGATGCCTGGCGGTTAATGTCATAAAAACCGTCGCCGTTTTTGGAAAACATCACCAGCCAGTTCCAGTTTATTTGCATCACGTCCGGCTCGGTATTTCCCGCCAGTTGGGTGCTCAGGCGTGATAAATAGCCATCCCAGCCGCTGGGTTCGGTATTGATTTTGACGTCAGGGTTTTGTGCTTCGAAGGCTTTAATCGCTTCCGTCGTGGCCTGATGCCGTTGGTTACCGCCCCACCACGACATACGTAACTCGGTGGCGGATTGACCCATCATCGGCCACAACATTCCCGCCCCCAGCACGCAACACATCACTTTTAGCCGCATTTTTTTCATTGTTTTCGTCCTTTTTAAGGATACAGGCCGATGAGCGACGTGGCTCACCGTCCGAAGATGAGTCAAATAGTCGGAAAAAACGGACGATGTGGAGCAGACCAGGACCCGGAGTTGTGATCAATAAGTGACAATAGTGTTTTTAATTGGTTTTTAATCATACGAAGTCCGTCGTAGGGAAACGACGCCGAGGAAAAAACTTGAGATCTCAATCACATATTTAGCCGCCGTTCAGCATGTAGCCAACCGCTTACCCCCTCTCATAACCGCTTAGCCATCGCTTTCAACCGCTCACCGATTTACCCAACTTTACGCGCGCGTATCTCTGGCAAGCTTGTCATCAGCATAACGGTCAATACCTCCTCAAACCCAAACTCAAAACAACGGCAGCTTCGGCTGATTATTCATCCTATTAGAACCAGGTTTTACTATGGATACGAAAAAGCTATTCAAGCACATACCCTGGGTGATTCTCGGAATCATCGGTGCATTTTGCCTCTCGGTCGTCGCACTGCGCCGCGGTGAGCACGTCAGTGCCCTGTGGATCGTCGTCGCGTCGGTTTCTGTTTATCTGGTGGCGTATCGCTACTACAGCCTCTACATCGCCCAGAAGGTGATGAAACTCGACCCCACGCGTGCAACGCCGGCGGTCATTAACAACGATGGCCTGAACTACGTGCCGACCAACCGCTACGTGCTGTTCGGCCACCACTTCGCCGCTATCGCCGGTGCGGGCCCGCTGGTAGGGCCGGTACTGGCCGCGCAGATGGGCTACCTGCCGGGTACGCTCTGGCTGCTGGCGGGCGTGGTGCTCGCGGGTGCGGTGCAGGACTTTATGGTGCTGTTTATCTCCACACGCCGTAACGGTTCGTCGCTGGGTGAAATGGTCAAAGAAGAGATGGGCCGCGTGCCGGGCTCCATTGCCCTGTTCGGCTGCTTCCTGATTATGATCATCATCCTGGCGGTGCTGGCGCTGATCGTGGTGAAAGCCCTGGCAGAAAGCCCGTGGGGCGTGTTCACCGTCTGCTCGACCGTGCCAATTGCGCTGTTTATGGGTATCTACATGCGCTTTATCCGTCCGGGCCGCGTAGGCGAAGTGTCGGTGATTGGTATCGTGCTGTTGGTTGCCTCTATCTACTTCGGCGGCGTGATTGCCCACGACCCGTACTGGGGCCCGGCGCTGACCTTTAAAGATACCACCATCACCTTCGCGCTGATTGGTTACGCCTTTATCTCTGCCCTGCTGCCGGTATGGCTGATTCTGGCACCGCGCGACTACCTCGCCACCTTCCTGAAAATCGGCGTTATCGTTGGCCTGGCGCTCGGCATCGTGATCCTCAACCCGGATCTGAAAATGCCAGCCGTGACCCAGTACATCGACGGTACCGGCCCACTGTGGAAAGGCGCGCTGTTCCCGTTCCTGTTTATCACCATCGCCTGTGGCGCGGTTTCTGGCTTCCACGCGCTGATCTCCTCCGGCACCACGCCGAAGCTGCTGGCGAACGAAAACGATGCGCGTCTGATTGGTTATGGCGCCATGCTGATGGAGTCCTTCGTGGCGATTATGGCGCTGGTTGCAGCCTCTATCATCGAACCGGGCCTCTACTTCGCGATGAACACCCCTCCGGCGGGCCTTGGCATCACCATGCCAAACCTGCATGAGATGGGCGGCGAGAACGCGGCGCTGATTGCGGCACAGCTGAAAGATGTGACCGTCCATGCGGCAGCGACCGTCAGCTCCTGGGGCTTCGTCATCACCCCTGAGCAGATCCTGCAAACGGCGAAAGATATCGGCGAACCGTCGGTACTGAACCGCGCAGGCGGCGCGCCAACCCTGGCGGTCGGTATTGCTCACGTGTTCCACAAAGTGCTGCCGATG
This sequence comes from Kluyvera sp. CHPC 1.2972, assembly GCF_036759925.1. Taxonomy (NCBI): domain Bacteria; kingdom Pseudomonadati; phylum Pseudomonadota; class Gammaproteobacteria; order Enterobacterales; family Enterobacteriaceae; genus Kluyvera; species Kluyvera sp. CHPC 1.2972. The sequence continues at coordinate 9,712 of NZ_JAPKIB010000024.1, forward strand.
GCCGATATGGGCTTCTGGTACCACTTCGGTATTCTGTTCGAAGCGCTGTTCATCCTCACCGCGCTGGATGCCGGTACCCGTGCGGGCCGCTTTATGCTGCAGGATTTGCTCGGTAACTTCGTACCGTTCCTGAAGAAAACCGACTCTCTGGTCGCTGGCGTGGTCGCCACTGCGGGCTGCGTAGGCCTGTGGGGTTACCTGCTGTATCAAGGCGTGGTTGACCCACTGGGCGGCGTGAAGAGCCTGTGGCCGCTGTTCGGTATCTCTAACCAGATGCTGGCCGCCGTGGCGCTGGTACTGGGTACCGTTATCCTGATTAAGATGAAGCGCACCAAGTACATCTGGGTAACCACCATCCCGGCGGTCTGGCTGCTTATCTGCACCACCTGGGCGCTGGGCCTGAAACTGTTCAGCACCAACCCGCAGATGGAAGGCTTCTTCTTTATGGCTAACCAGTACAAAGAGAAGATTGCTGCCGGTGGTGAACTGACCGCCCAGCAGATTGCCAACATGAACCACATCGTTATCAACAACTACACCAACGCAGGCCTGAGTATTCTGTTCCTGGTGGTGGTGTACAGCATCATCTTCTACGGTTTCAAAACCTGGATGCAGGTGCGCAATAGCGATAAACGTACCGACAAAGAGACCCCATACGTGCCGGTACCGGAAGGCGGCGTGAAGACCTCTTCACACCACTAAACCACCGAACCCTCCCTCTCCTTCCGGGAGAGGGTCGGGGTGAGGGAAAACGTGTTCCCCAGCCCGATAGAGATAACCTCATCGGGCTTTGTCTTATCAGGATGGTCTATGTTTGGTAACTTAGGGCAAGCTAAAAAATATCTCGGTCAGGCGGCAAAAATGCTGATTGGCATTCCGGATTACGACAACTACGTCGAGCATATGCAGACCAACCATCCGGATAAACCGTACATGACCTACGAAGAGTTCTTCCGCGAACGCCAGCAGGCACGCTACGGCGGCGATGGAAAAGGCGGCATACGCTGCTGTTAAAGGAGACATCATGGCACCGATTGCAGTAACCCTACTTACCGGCTTCCTCGGCGCGGGCAAAACCACCCTGCTGCGCCACATCCTCAACGAACAGCACGGCTTTAAAATCGCCGTGATTGAAAACGAATTCGGCGAAGTCTCCGTCGACGACCAACTGATTGGCGACCGCGCCACCCAGATCAAAACCCTGACCAACGGCTGTATCTGCTGCACCCGCTCTAACGAGCTGGAAGACGCGCTGTTAGATCTGCTCGATAACCTCGACCAGGGCAACATCAGCTTCGACCGTCTGGTGATTGAATGCACCGGCATGGCCGACCCCGGCCCGATCATTCAAACCTTTTTCTCCCACGAGGTACTGTGCGAGCGCTACCTGCTGGACGGTGTGATTGCGCTGGTTGACGCGGTCCACGCCAACGAGCAGATGAACCAGTTCACCATCGCCCAGTCGCAGGTGGGCTACGCCGACCGTATTCTGCTGACCAAAACCGACGTCGCAGGCGAGGCTGAAAAACTGCGTGAGCGCCTGACCCGCGTCAACGCCCGCGCACCGATTTACACCGTCACCCACGGCGATATCGACCTGGGCCTGCTGTTCAACACCAACGGTTTTATGCTGGAAGAGAATGTCACCTCGAAGCCGCGCTTCCACTTTATGGCCGACCAGCAAAACGACGTGTCGTCTATCGTGGTCGAGCTGGACTATCCGGTGGATATCAGCGACGTCTCCCGCGTGATGGAGAACCTGTTGCTGGACTTCGCCGACAAGCTGCTGCGCTACAAAGGGATGCTGTGGATTGACGACGAACCGAACCGCCTGCTGTTCCAGGGTGTGCAGCGTCTGTATAGCGCCGATTGGGATAGACCATGGGGCGACGAAGCGCCGCACAGCACGCTGGTGTTTATTGGTATTCAGTTGCCGGAAGAAGAAATCCGCGCGGCGTTTGCCAGCCTGAAAAAATAACCCATACCCCGTAGCCCGGCCAAGCGAAGCGACGCCGGGAGCGGCGCGGTGCAAATCCCGGCGTCGCTGCGCTCGGCCGGGATACGTTGGCTTATCGTTTTACCTGCAGGACTTCCTGGGATTCCTTATGTGTATCAACCTCTTGTGGCGTTAACCACAGCGGTTTACGCCCAAAGGTTTCGTACATCGTCAGCTGATCGTCATAGTGTTTATCCACTTTGCCGTCTGGGGCAATAAACCCGCTTTGACCCGGCGCGACCACATCCCAGGCAAGCACCGGGCTTTTGCTGGCCGACGGTGAGAACACGATCATGTCGTTTTCCGTGCCGCGGTTCTGGTACTCCGCCTGATGACGCGCTTCCTCTGCCGCCGCCTGCGGCACGCCGAAGAAGTTATTGGCCCGGAAGGTCAGCGCCATCGCCGGGGTTTTCCAGCCGTTCAGGTCATTACCGTAGTGCGTTGACAGCGTCTGCCAGGCATCGTCCAGCGCCGCCAGCACCACCTCCTGCTGCGGTTTTCCACCAAACAGATCGACCGCCTGCGGAATCGGCGACTTCTCGCCCTGCAGCGCTTCATAGAGGATCTTCGCCCCCACGCTGATGTTCAGCGAGCCGGTTGGACCGTCCTGCGTCGTCTCATAGCCGCTGGCGCTGTACCAGTCGCCAAACGGCTTCGGCACCGCCGCGACAACCGTACGCTTGAGCATACTGGTCAGCCAGGCGTTCAGGATCGCGGAACCTGGCTGCTGATAGGTTTTACCACCTTCACTCAGCAGGTTGGTGCCATCCCAGCCCACCAGTTTATCCACCAGCTGACGACGTGGGTCGCTCACCGGCAGGCTCGCCGTCGCGTCCTTCAGTGCAGGCAGGAACAGTCGCAGGTTCAGATCCTGACGGCTGGTTTTGCGGATCACGTCCCAGGCCTGGTCAGCGGTAAAGCGCGGCTGTTTATCAAGAATACGGTCAATCTCGGTTACGCGATCCGCGCCGCCCCACAGGAAGGCAAACAGATCGGACGCTGGGTAATCTTTTTGCGGCGAGTTGTTCCAGTTGGCGATATAGCCCGACGGCGGGTTATACACCTTCGGGTTCAAATCGAAGGAGAGCAGCCCTTTCCAGTCCCATTTCCCGGTGCCGGGCACCGGCAGACGCGGGTCGTGCCCCGGCTGGCGGTCGGGATACGCGCCGGTGTGCACATAGCCGATATTGCCGTTGACGTCGGCGTAGTACCAGTTGATGGTCAGCGCCTGTTTTGCCGCCTGCTGCGTCCACTCCTGCCAGTTTTTGGCCTTCATCTGGTGGGTCCACGCCAGCAGCGATGCCACCTCTTTGCCGTCCCACGCGCGCGCTTTGGCGTAGGCCGTTTCGGTAGCAGGGTCGGTTTGAATCACGTTGCCGTGCAGGGTACGCCAGACGGTAAAGGTCTCCGGCTGGCCGTCTTTGACCTTAATGGTCTCTTCGCGGCTCAGCATTTTCACCCACTGGCCGTTGTGCTGGTAATAGCCGGGTTTATCCTTCGACAGTTTTTCGGCAAAGATGTCGACATCATCGCCGAAACCAGCGGTAGAACCCCATGAAATTGTGCCGTTATGACCAAACACCAGACCAGGGTAGGCGAACGGTGTATTCCCGGTGACGTCATAGCCCGCACCGTGCAGGCCAATGCCGTAGGTATAGGCAGGCGCATACCAACCAAACTGCGGGCCGTTGACCATAATGGCCTTCGCATCCTGCGCTTTGCTTTTGCCGATCACCCACATGTTGCTGGTTGTAGGGTAGCCCGCCAGCCCGTTGGCTCCGCTCTGCGCAAACTGCGCGGCGATGGTTTCGCGGTTCTGCCCCGCCGTCAGCGCCAGCAGCGCACCGTCGGCACCTTTTGCTGGCCTGTCGAGCATCGGTGCCGGGCGATCGTAGCGCGGCAGGAGCGCTGCCGTTTGTGCGTTCTTAAGGTCGAAGGTGAGCGGGTAGTGGCTCTCCTTAGGAGAAATGGTGGTGGGTGCAGACGGGTTCACCAGCCATTTCAACTGGTCAAAGACCGCCATCCCCTGCTGTTTGCCGTATTTGTCTTTGAGCGCCGTCAGCAGCGCCAGGTTATCAATTTCGCTGGTGCTGTCAGAGAAACGGTTCGCCATGGTGCCGACAAAAACCATCGCTACATCAAAAGGCTGCCAGTGCTGTGGGGCGAAACCGAAGGTAGAAAACTGCTTTGGCAGCAGCTTACCGGGGTTAGCGTTCACCTTATCAATCCAGGCGTTCATACCGTCGGCATAGCCTTGCAGGATAGACTTATCCTCCGGCGAGAGCGCGGCGATCTGCGCCCGAATCGAGTCCGGCCAGTAGTTCTGGCGAATGTCCTTATCAAAGCGCACAAACGATTTGCCGAGCACTTCAGAGACCGTGCCCTGAGTACTGCGCCGCGCCATCTCCATCTGGAACAGGCGATCCTGCGCCACCACGTAGCCATAGCCGTAAAACAGCCGATAGGTATCATCGGCGTAAATATGCGGCATGCCGTATTCATCGCGAACAATCTTGACCTCGGTCTGGGTGCCTGCCGCCAGCGCGGAAAGGCTCCAGGAACACATCAGGGAAGCAGCAACATAGTTCACGATCATACGATTTGTATTTTTCATTGTATCCTCTTGCAGGTGTATGATTAGCGAATTGATACTAGCTTCTAAGCGGTATTTATCTATCTCATGTGAATGATTTCAGTGCAAAATGTGAGTCTGATATCAGTTATTTGATACATAAAATTACTTAATGCGATCTAAAACGAATCGTTTAATTTTCATCCATCCCTGCCCGCTTTCCCCTGATGTGGTATAAAAATAAAAAACCGCCGGGACGAACGAATGACCACACCACGCGATATTCATCAGACCTTCACCCGACAGCCCGGACTGGAGCGGCGCAGCACCTGGCAGAGCACGCAGGCCTATAAGCGTCACAGCCACCCGCTGCTCTCAATCGGGGCGATTGTGGAAGGCGGAACGCGCTGCGTCTGCAATGGGCAGGAGTACCTTTTATCCCCCGGTGACCTCATCGTGATCCCCGCCAACGCGCCACACAGCTGCAACCCGATACAGGGGAAACCGCGCAGCTACCATATGCTCTATATCGACACCCCACAGCCATTAGCCCAACAGGTAGTTCACCACGACGCGCTGTTCCGTCTGTATCTCAACGTTGTCGAGCAGATGTCCGCTGACGCGCTAACCGCGCTATTATCCGCGCTTTCCCTGAACGCTCACGCCGGGGAAACGCTGCGCGCCACCAGCCAACAATTACAGCAGGCGCTGTTGGCTGACCCCGTCTCTCCGCCCTCCCTTGATGAGTTCGCCGCGCGCTTCTCGCTGCGCAAAGAGACCTTAATCCGGACGTTCAAGCAGGATACGGGCCTGACGCCCGGTAGCTTTCTCAACAATTCCCGGGTGGAGTTAGCGAAAGCACGCCTGCGGGCCGGGGACGAGATTGCCGACGTGGCCTACCAGACCGGCTTCGCCGACCAGAGCCATTTCCACAAAACCTTCGTCAGCTACACAGCCGCCACGCCGCGACAATACGCGTTGGGTCAGTCAATATCTGACAATAATTAACGCGTTCACCAGCATACGCTGACCTCACGTTTTTCATTGAGGTCGCTATGGAACAGGTCACATCGTTATTTCCTCCGGCGTTTCCCGCACTGGCGTTGGCGCACTTTATGGCGCTGCTCAGCCCGGGTCCGGACTTCTTTTTGCTGATTGGCTACGCCATCCGCTATCGGCTGCGCGGCAGCATGGGGCTGTGCTTTGGTATTGCGGCGGGGAACGGGCTGTATATTTTACTGGTGGTAATTGGCTCGGGGCTGCTGCGCCAGGCGCCGCTGCTTTTCACCCTTATCGAACTGTTAGGCTCCGCCTATCTGCTCTGGGTCGGCATCCAGCTACTGAAAAGCCGCGCCGGGAAACGGGAGTGGCAACATACCGCATCATCATCACGACCTTCGCTCGTCAAACAGCTGTTATTAGGATTAGGTTCTTCGCTACTCAATCCAAAGAATGCGCTGTTTTATCTGGCGCTGATGACGGCGCTGCTGGGCCCGGATGTGACCGTGGCGCAGCAGGCGATATGCGGCGTCTGGATGACCAGCGTTGTGCTGCTATGGGATCTGCTGTTGATCGTGCTGATCGCACTGCCTCAGGTTCAGCGCCGTTTGGGCAATCTTGTCTGGAAAATTGAACGGGCCGCCGGTGGCATACTGATCGGTTTTGGCGGCTGGATCCTGTGGCAATTTGTCGCCAGCTAAAACGATGGCGGGCGACGTGTCTTAACACGCCGCCCGTATTTTAACGCAGCTCATTGCGTCGCAGTCCAATATCTCTTAACTGTTCGTCGCTCATTCGCTGCAATATGCGGCGCGTTTGCTGCTGTATCCACCATTTTTTGATAAAACGTCCCACCAGCACAAAGCCGATAAAAGGCTGTCTCGCCCTGTTCTCGTGAAATTCCATACTCCACCTCCTCACCTTGTCAGAGGCTTTATCTTCACGGATTTCAGGCCTTGCAATACAGATTCAAAAAACACTTTTCTTTAACATACAGATTCGCTAAAACGGTATCTGCGTGCGGTTTTTCTCGCCTGACTGTACTGGTTTTTTCATCTGTATGGCGAAAACTGAGGATACAGCGATGACGCGTTACCAACATCTGGCCAACCTGCTGGCCGAGCGGATTGAACAAGGGCTGTATCGTCATGGCGAGAAGCTGCCTTCCGTGCGCAGCCTGAGTCAGGAGCACGGCGTCAGTATCAGCACCGTACAGCAGGCGTATCAGACGCTGGAGCAGCGCCAGCTGATTACCCCGCAGCCGCGTTCCGGCTACTTCGTCGCGCCGCAAAAAGCCCAGCCGCCGGTACCACCGATGTCGCGCCCGGTACAGCGCCCGGTGGAGATCACCCAGTGGGATCAGGTATTGGATATGCTGGAAGCCCGCGGCGATAAATCAATTATCCCTTTCGGCGGCGGCTCACCGGACGTCACCCAGCCCAGCCTGAAGCCGCTCTGGCGCGAGATGAGCCGGGTGGTACAGCACAACATCGTTGATGTGCTGAGCTACGACGAACTGGCCGGTCGCCGCGAACTGCGCGAGCAGATCGCCCGCCTGATGCTCGATGGCGGTTCGGTGGTGACCGCCGACGATCTGATCATCACCAGCGGCTGCCACAGCGCGCTGTCGCTGGCGCTGCTGTCGGTATGCCAGCCCGGCGACATTATTGCCGTTGAATCGCCCACCTATTACGGCACCATGCAGCTACTGCGCGGTTTAGGGCTGAAGGCCATTGAGATCCCGACCGATCCCAATACCGGGATCAGCATCGAAGCGCTGGAGATGGCGCTGGATCAGTGGCCGATCAAAGGGGTGATCCTCGTCCCCAACTGCAACAACCCGCAGGGCTTTATCATGCCCGACGCCCGCAAGCGCGCGGTGCTGAGCCTTGCCCAGCGCTACGATATCGTGATTTTTGAAGATGATATTTACGGCGAACTGGCGACCGAGTATCCGCGCCCGCGCACCATCCACTCATGGGATATCGACGGCCGGGTGATGCTGTGTAGCTCATTTACCAAAACCATCGCCCCCGGCCTGCGCATTGGCTGGATAGCGCCGGGCCGCTATTACGACAAGCTGTTGCAGATGAAATACGCCGCCAGCGGCACCAACGTGCCCTCGACCCAGCTTGCCGCCTCTAACTTTATCCGCGAAGGCCACTACCACCGCCACGTGCGGCGGATGCGGCAGATCTACCAGCGCAACATGGAGATCTACACCTGCTGGCTGCGCGAGTTCTTCCCCTGCGGGATCTGCGTCACCCGCCCAACCGGCGGCTTTATGCTGTGGGTGGAACTGCCCGAGCAGGTGGATATGGTCTGCGTCGCCCAGCAGCTGTGCCGGATGAAGATCCAGGTGGCGCCGGGATCGCTGTTTTCCGCGTCGGGGAAGTATCGGAACTGCTTGCGGATCAACTGCGCGCTGCCGCCGATTGAGAAACATCGGGAGGTGATGGTGCGGTTGGGGGAAGCGGTGAAGGTGGCGATGGAGTGAAGGTCGGTCTCAGACTGCTGACAAACCTAAAAATAGCACGGACGGTTCCCTCGCCCCTCTGGGGAGAGGGTTAGGGTGAGGGGAAATTTGTTAATGTAGCAACGAGTTATCACCCTCACCCCGGCCCTCTCCCTGAAAAGGGAGAGGGAGAAAAGCGGCCCTCATTCGTTTATAGCGGTTAAAGGAACCACTCTGGTTTCACGCCAAAACGCGCGGATAACGCCTTAATGTGAGCGATAGTCAAAGAACGCTGGCCGGATAAGATCTGACTCACCAGTGACTTAGAGCCGATCTCCTCTTTCAGAACTGCGTAAGACAGCTTGTGCTGGTCAATCAAAGTGCGCAGCAGCGCAACGCCGACCGGCATCTCAGCGACGGCTTTGTTGAATTCCGCAACGCGTTCGCTGTTATCTTCGTCGTTCTCGATCAGGTAGTCCACCAGCGCCAGAGCTTCGCGGTAATCGCTCTCTGCAGCGTTCGTGAGCATTCTTTATTCTTCCTGTAATAGCGGATTAAATTTTCGTATTCTGCGCGGGTAGTAATATGCTTCACAAATATTATTGCCGGATGGCGCCTTGCTTATCCGGCCTACTTTATATTTCCCTTCGATTTAATTCCCGTATTTATATTTCCAGTTACGTGTTTATTATTGTCTATTTTTAGCTGGCTTTATTTTTATTTACTGGTTATTTTTACAGGTGTTATTTATCGCAAGACGCCCGTGGTGGAACACGAGCGCCTCGCTAATCACAATCACTATTGGAATAGGAATAGAGACCATGACTACCACGCATTCTATTGCAGAATTCAACGATCCAGAAGTCTCCCCAACAAATAACCGTCACCTTACCGTGAGTTATGCGAGTCGTTATCCGGATTATACCCGCATTCCCGCGCTCACCATGAAAGGCCAGTGGCTGGCAGCCGCCGGTTTCGCCACCGGTACCGAGGTGGATGTGAGGGTGATGAACGGCTGTATTGTGATCACCGCAAAGCAACCAGAGCCTGAATTAACACGCTCTTTGCGTCAGGTGGGTAAGTTATCTGCACGTAAGCAAAAGCAGGTGCAGGAGTTTATCGGGGTGATTTCGAGTAAGCCTCGCCGACGGGAAGCGTAAGGTCAGTTTGCGCGATTGAGCGCGTGTTATTGCCGGGTGGCGCTGCGCTTACCCGGCCTGCAATTCTACGACGCCTTACCCACTGCACCTTCCCCATTAGCCGCATCCTGCGGTCGTGAAACCGTGCGGCTTTTACTGCCATCTACCCCAACCGCAATCTCCCCTTCCACCGTCACCCGGCGCACCACGCGCGGCTGGGTGCCGTAGTCGTTCACCGCGTAGTGCTGGGTGCTGCGGTTGTCCCAAATCACCACGTCGTCCTGCTGCCACTGCCAGCGCACGGTGTTGTCGAGACGGGTGATGCGGTTTTGCAGCAGCTCGAATAGCTGCGCGGATTCCCGCGAGCTGAAGCCCACCAGCCGTTTGACGAAATGCCCCAGCAGCAGCGCGCGTTCGCCGCTGACCGGGTGGACGTGCACCACCGGGTGCTCGGCTTCCCACAGGGATGAGACGAACACTTTCTGGTGATGCGCCAGGCGGTGCGTTTCGACGACGACGCGCTCGGCACCGTAGTCATAATCGTTGCTGTGCACCGCGTGCAGGGTGTCGACGAAGCGCTTAAGCGTCTCCGGCAGTTGTTCGTAGGCGCGGGCGGTATTGGCCCACACGGTGTCGCCGCCGTATTCCGGGATGGTGACGCCGCGCAGGATGGAGATTTTCGGGAAGGCGTCAACGAAGGTGACGTCGGTGTGCCACGAGTCGGCGCGTCCGCCGCCTTTGGAGGCGTCCAGTTCGAACAGTTTGGTGCCTTCCGGGGACGGGACCGTTGGGTGGGGAACAATCTTGCCGAAGCGCGCGCCGAAAGCCTGATGCTCGGCATCGGTCAGATGACCTTGCTGGCGGAAGAACAGCACTTTGTATTTGACCAGCGCGGCGTCGAGCTGGGCGAAGGTGTCGGCATCCAGATCGGCGGAGAGGCGAATGTCGCGGATCTCCGCGCCAATGTTGCCCGCCACGCGGCGTACGTTCAGTAAAGGAAAATCGGTATCAGCAGTGTTCACAGCAGTCATGATTGCGCCCCTTTAAAATCGTCAGAAACCCGAATATAGAAATATTCCACCGGGTCACAAAGTCGAGTTTGTGATATTGATAGCTGCCACTTGGGATTGCATTATTCGGCATCGAGCCGCCCCGGGGTCGGCGTAAACGCCTCGCCCGGGCTACCAACTTGTAGCCCGGCCAAGCGCAGCGCCGCCGGGAATGACACAGGAGTCTTTATGAGCACGGAAATCAACCTCACCCCCGCCGAGCGCGAGAAGCTGCGCGATCAGCTAACGGATTACTGCGCCAAACAGTTCGACCTCGAGCTGGAGCAGTTCGACGCGGAGTTCTTTATCGATTTTATTATCGAGAAGCTGGGGCCGGCCTTTTATAACGCCGGGATTGATGAGGCGATTCGCACCCACTTTGCGTGGAGCGAGCGCATTCAGGAAGAGATGGATCTGAAGAAAATTCTATGAGTTCACAGCACGCTATTCGCTCTTTACGCGACCATCCCGAGCAGATGGAGGCGGTTATCGCCTATTTCCAGCAGCAGTGGGCCTCGGAAGCCTCGATGATGGTTTACGACGACGCGCTGCGCCGCACGCCGGGGGCGAAAAACCCGCTGCCGCAGTGGTACTGGCTGCAGGATGGCGAGCGGATCATCGGTTGCGCGGGCTTGATTACCAACGATTTTATCAGCCGCGGCGAGCTGTACCCGTGGCTGTGCGCGCTCTATATCGAGCCGGCGTATCGTCGGCAAGGGCTGGCGCGGCGGTTGATTGAGCATATCGCGCGGCACGCCCACACGCTGGGGTTTAGCCAGCTGCATCTGTGCACCGACATCGACGGGTTTTACGAGAAATCAGGGTTCATATTTAACGGGTTAGGCTACCATCCGTGGGGAGAATCTTCGCGGGTCTACAGCCGAGAGCTGGGGGTATGATCAACAAAACCATATTTTAAATAGGGGTATAATGGCGACTTATTTTATCGTCTCCCGTGTTACGGGGAAGGAAAATCATGTCGCTTATCACCGATCTACCCGCCATTTTCGATCAGTTCTCCGAAGCCCGGCAGAAAGGCTTTCTTACCGTCATGGATCTCAAAGAGCAAGGCACGCCTCTGGTCGGCACCTACTGCACCTTTATGCCGCAGGAGATCCCGATGGCGGCGGGCGCGGTCGTTGTGTCACTCTGCTCTACGTCGGATGAAACCATCGAAGAAGCGGAGAAAGACCTACCACGCAATCTGTGCCCGCTTATCAAAAGCAGCTACGGCTTTGGCAAAACTGACAAATGCCCCTACTTCTACTTCTCCGATCTGGTGGTCGGTGAAACCACCTGCGACGGCAAAAAGAAGATGTACGAGTACATGGCCGAGTTTAAGCCAGTGCACGTAATGCAGTTGCCGAACAGCGCCGCCGACGCGGCTTCCCGCGCGCTGTGGAAGGCGGAAATCCTGCGTCTTCAGCAGGTGGTTGAAGCACGTTTTGGCACGCAAATTTCCGAAGCATCGCTGCGCGAGGCGATCGCCCTCAAGAACCGCGAGCGCCGGGCGCTGGCCAACTTCTACCGCGTCGGGCAGCTCAATCCACCGGCATTAAGCGGCAGCGACATTCTGAAAGTGGTGTATGGCGCAACCTTCCGCTTCGATAAAGAGGCGCTGATTGATGAGCTGAACGGCATGGCCGAGCGCGTGCGTCAGGAGTGGGAAAGCGGCAAGCGGCTGGACGCGCGCCCGCGCATTCTGATCACCGGCTGCCCGATCGGCGGTGCGGCGGAGAAAGTGGTCAAAGCCATTGAGGACAACGGCGGCTGGGTGGTGGGCTATGAAAACTGCACCGGTGCGAAGGCCACCGAGCGCTGCGTGGACGAAGACGGCGACGTCTACGACGCGCTGACCGATAAATACCTCGCCATCGGTTGCTCGTGCATCTCACCCAACGACCAGCGCCTGACCCTGCTCAGCCAGATGGTTGAAGAGTATCAGGCCGATGGCGTCGTCGATGTGATTTTGCAGGCTTGTCATACCTATGCCGTTGAATCAATGGCAATTAAGCGCCACGTACGCCAGCAGAACAACATTCCCTATATCGCCATCGAGACCGACTACTCGACCGCCGACATTGGCCAGTTGAGTACCCGTGTCGCGGCATTTATTGAAATGCTGTAGGAGCGCTTGTGATGTTTTCAATAGGCATTGATTCAGGCTCCACTGCGACCAAAGGCATTTTGCTGGAAGACGGCGTGATTCGCCGCCGCTTCCTCACACCCACGCCGTTTCGCCCCGCCGATGCGATTGTTGAGGCATGGGAAACGCTGCGCGCCGGGCTCGAAATGCGGCCATTTTTGACGCTTACCGGTTACGGCCGCCAGCTGGTTGATTTTGCCGACAAGCAGATGACGGAAATATCCTGTCACGGGCGCGGCGCACGGCTGCTGCTGCCGGAAACCCGTACGGTGATTGATATCGGCGGTCAGGACAGTAAGGTGATTCAGCTGGATGAGGATGGCAACCTCACCGATTTCCTGATGAACGACAAATGCGCGGCAGGGACCGGGCGCTTTCTGGAGGTGATTTCCCACACACTGGGGGCCAGCGTCGAGCAGTTGGATGCGCTGACGGAAGGGGTTGAGCCGCATGCCATTACCAGTATGTGCACGGTGTTTGCCGAATCCGAAGTGATTAGCCTACGCTCCGCGGGCGTCCCGCCGGAGGCGATTCTGGCGGGGGTGGTTAACGCGATGGCGCGACGTAGCGCCAACTTTATTAGCCGACTGTCGGCGCAAGGGCCGCTGCTGTTTACCGGCGGCGTGAGTCACTGCGCGGCGTTTGGGCGGATGCTTTCAGAGCACGTGAACATGCCGGTGCACACGCATCCCGACGCGCAGTTTGCCGGGGCAGTTGGCGCGGCGATGATTGGGCAACGGATGAGAAAATGACGGAGTATCTGTTTTTGTTCCACTCGACGCTGGGCGTGATGCAAACCCGCAAAGCGCTCCAGGCCGCAGAGATATCCTTCCGGGTGGTGGATATTCCGCGCCAGCTTCGCGGCGGCTGCGGGCTGTGTATTTATCTGCATTGCGAGGAAGGCAGCGAGTTACGCTGGGTGATGCCCGGCGCAACGGAGAGTATTTATCGCTGCGGCGAAGGGTTTGTGTTGTTGCATACGTTCCCAGGGTAGTTTGGTGTTTTGCCGGGTGGCGGCTGCGCCTTACCCGGCCTACAAACTGCGACGTAGGCCTGATAAGCGCAGCACCATCAGGCAATTAGCGGCACCATTTCTCCTGCTGTAACTCCAGTAATAACAGCATCATCAGCGCCTGCGCATACGGCACCGGGGCCATGGCGATATCGCAGTAATATTGCAGATCCGGCCCGACCATCGTCCCTTTCGACGCTTCCAGCAAGATCCCATCGTCGATTCTGTCGCGCAGCGCATGCCAGGCGCGCATCGCATGATCGGCCACCTTCTCGTCGAGGATCCCCATCCGCACGCCGCGCAGCATGCCGTAGGCGATCCCCGCCGTAGCGGAAGATTCCTGCGGCGATAACGGATCGTCGAGCAGCGTGTGCCACATGCCGTTGTCGGCCTGCAGTTCGCAGAGCGTGTTCACCTGACGCGCCACCACCACCGAAAGGTAGCGCTTCACGCTGGCATCCAGGCTGTCGCCGAGCAGGGCGATAAATTCCGGGATCGCCACGGTGATCCACGCGTTGCCGCGCCCCCAGAACGCTGCCGAAAAATGGTGTTTGCCGACGAACGTCCAGCCGTGATACCACAGGCCGCTCGCCGGTTCGCACAGGTATCGGGTGTGCAGCAGGAACTGGTATGAGGCTTCGTCGATCAGGTCTTTGCGCTTCAGCACCACGCCCGCCGTGCCGAGGAACAGGCAGGTCATAAACAGCGTGTCGTCCCACAGATGTCCGGTGTTCGGCTGCTCTTTCACCACGTGCTGGAAGCCACCCTCTTCGGTTTTTGGCAGAGTACGCAACAGCGCATCGGCCCAGTCGTTCACCACCTTCAGCAGATCGCCTCTCCCGGTGTGCCCGGCCACCAGCGCGAGCGTGATCATCGGCGCAGTGGTGTTGATCTGAATTTCCGGCAGCCCTTTCGCCAGCTGATCTTCATACCAGGTGAGGATCGACTGCTGGAGGCGGGCATCATTTTGCTGGCGCGCATACTGCCAGAAGCCGTACAGGCCGACGCCCACTTCCCATTCCCACTCTTCAAAGTGGATGGCAAAGCCCTCGTCGCCGCGGGTACCCACTTCACCCATATTTTTCAGGCGGCAGAAGCCCTGAACCACCTGCTCCAGCAGGCCGTTTAATGCTGCATTGTTCATTGCGCGTCTCCTGACAGCGTGACCTGAATTTCATTGCCCACCAGCGTCGGGAACGCGGTGGCCTTGCCGTTGTGCTGGCAGTTACCCTGCCCGTCGAGCTGCATCTGCGTGTGCTGGCTATCTATCACCCGTGCGATGTCGCCTTGATGTTCAATGCGCAGCGCCTGAACGCGCTGGCAGAAGGCGCTAAAATCACCCTCGCCCACCTCCAGCCACCACGCCACACGGCGGCCTTCGGCGCGCACTTCATCGCCGTTGATGGTGAGCGGCTGTGAGCACAGTACGGCGGCAAAGGCGTTACCCGCCCGCACGGCAAAGCCCTGCGCCAGCGGGCGAACGTCATCAAAAGCTTCGGCATGAAGATGCAGATGCGTCCAGCCCAGCGCATCACGCTCGTCCAGTTGCCACAGCAGCATGGTCTGATTCTCCACCTGCATCACGCGCGGCAGCACGCCGTTGCCCGCCCAGAAAGAGGGACGCGCTTCGCTGCCCGGGGCCACGTCGCCCGGATGGTTTACCCACAGCCGCGCCTCGGGACGCGCGGCAAACTGCACATCCACCAGGTGCTGCTGATGCCCGCGCTCGCCGCTGTGGTGATCCACGCAGCTCGAGAGGCTTACCGCTGGCTGTTTCCACGCCACAATATTGCCGCCGCCGCACTGATAGTGGGCGCTGAGCATACCGTGGGTTAAGCGCGCA
The DNA here is from genome assembly GCF_036759925.1 of Kluyvera sp. CHPC 1.2972. Taxonomy (NCBI): domain Bacteria; kingdom Pseudomonadati; phylum Pseudomonadota; class Gammaproteobacteria; order Enterobacterales; family Enterobacteriaceae; genus Kluyvera; species Kluyvera sp. CHPC 1.2972. The sequence continues at coordinate 24,923 of NZ_JAPKIB010000024.1, forward strand.
TAGCGTGCCGACTCCAACGGCGGCACGTAGTCGCTCAGGCAGAAAAACGGCAGCGAGGCGCACTTGCGGTTGACGTGCCCGCCGCCCCAGGCCACGTGGCCAAAAGCGGAAAGCTCGGTCATCTGGCCTGCCAGCAGCTCTTTTTCATACACCCGGCCCATGGTGCCCGCAGCAATGCCGGACTGGTAATGCAGCGCGCTGGTCTGCATCAGGCGGTCGATTAAACGCTGAGCGCGCTGGCGCAACGTAGCATCGTCGGCCAGTTGGTAGAGCGCGAACAGGCCGATGTAGTCCACCGGGTAGTACGGCGCAGAGTTCCACTCGACAAAGCCCTGCTGCTCGACAGCATCAAACCAGGCGTTCAGGCGCTGGGCAGCCACCGCCTGTTGCTCGCGACCCGTACGGCCAGAGGCAATAAAACGATCCTCCGGGAACATCTGCCCGGCCAGATACTGCGCGGTGTGGAAGCAGAGCGCGTGGTTTTCGCTCCAGTACCACATCACGTCGTTGCCCAGTTCGTCGTACCAGTAGCGATAGCCGACAATGGCGGAGCGTACGCGCTTCCACAGCACCGCCGGGAAGTGTTCGCCGTGGAAGTCATGCCAGATCCACAGCAGCGGCACCATCGAGAAATCCGAACAGTCCTGACGGGCGCTGATACGTTGCAGGGTGCGAATCAGCAGGTTCTGCGCCAGCGAGCCGGTATCACCCACGTGCAGCATGGCGAGCAAACGTCCGGTGCGCGGTACGCCGTGCTCGGCGATGTAGCTCAGGGCCACGCGTTTGCGGGTCTCCAGCACGCCTTCACCACCGGGCAGCGCCTCCTGGGGCAGCACGGTGACGCTAAGCGCGCGGCTCATGGTGACATCCCCCAGCGAGGCGGTCAGTATCAGGCGGTAGTGGCCCATACCGATAGAGGCGGGAAGCGGAAGCGCTAGCTCGCCGTTACCGGTGGCGACCAGGCCGAAATCCAGCGGGATCGTTGGAATGCAGTCGTTGCCGAGGCTGTGCACCGCGCCGCGCAGCGTCAGGGTTAGATTCGCCGGGCAGGCCAGCGCCAGGCGCTGGTCGCGCACGGTGATGGTTGCGGGCAGCGAGCTCATAAACTGCGCCAGCGCTTCCACATACGCTGTATCCAGCGTCGGCAGCCCTGCCTCAAGCGGGTGCTCGCCAAGATAGATCATGCGGAAGGCAAAAATGGTGTCGCGTTCAAACAGCTCGTCGAGGTGAATAAGCAGCGCGTTCTCCCCCTGCAGCAGAGGAATCTCCACGGCCTGCGTTTGCAGCGTATTACGGGTAAACGGTGTGAAGCAGACGGCCTGCTCGTCGCCGCTCCAGATACGCACGCCGCCGCAGGTGGCAATCTCGAAAGGGTAGCGACCGGTTTGCGGTGCATGCAGGGTGACGCGCAGCCAGCGCTGGCTGTGGGTGGCGACGGGCTGCACGCCCGAAAAGGTCACGGTATCGCTGTGTCCGGTCCAGGTAACTTCGCTTGCCGGTAACGCCTTCTCTGGCGATACGGCGCGCTGCGCAAAGTCACGACGGAAGATGTGCCGACAAAATGCGTCCTCCGCCGGGCCTTTGCCGTTGGCGAACCGATAGTCCATCGGCTCATCGATCGCTTCACCCGTAAAAAACTCCGCAAACCGCTCATTGTGCGGCAGTGACACCGTAAAACGCGTCAGCGCTTCGCCCGCAACCAGCCTCATTATGCTTTCCTCAATAACCGCTAAGTAATTGCTCGTTATTCTCTGGAAACGGTATGCCGCAGGCTACGCGGATAAGGGCGGGGTTTTGCGGAACTGCCCGGTCATTCACAATCCTGACCGGGCGCGGGGATAAAACGTGATGAATATCACATGAAGAGAGTCAGTCACCTGCGATGAAACGGGGAATTTCACGTTTCACGGTTGCGGCGGTTGAAAGCATGGTGATCGCCATCACACTTTACCCTTTCAACTGCGTCAGTTCGTGGCTCAAGCTGTCGGCCAGCATGCGCACGCGGGTCGGGTCGAACATCACGTGCAGCCCCGGCGACGCGTCGGTGTGCAGGGCGCAGAAGCTGTCCATTTCCGCCGCGCAGCGGTACAGCTCCTGGATATTGACCTGACAAATCTCGCGCATGCTCCAGCTGTTTTCCACCAGCCGCGCAAAGTGGAGGGTGAAGAAGGCTTTCTGGGCGTGGCGGAACAGCAGGCAGTAGAGGTCGAAGCCCTGCCACTCCTCCTGCCAGCGTTTTTGCAATGAATACGGGAACGCCGCGCGGTCGGCAAAGGCCAGCGCCTGTTCGCGCAGCGTCACCGCCGCCTGCCAGGCACCGTCTTTCTCTTCGGCAATCAGCGACAGGTTGCGCCCGGAGGTCTCAACGTCGCTGGCACTGAAGAAGATGTCGCGCTCAGAGCCCGGCAGCCAGTGGTTGCGGTTGAGCTGGCCGTACAGGCTCCAGACCGCCTGGCCGTAGCTTGCCGGCACCTGGCTGTGACGATGGAAGACGTGATCGCGCACGTAGATGGCCTGATACAGCACCTGTCCGGCCTGCGCCATCAGCGACTGAAATTCCTCAAACGTCGCCTCATCGGGCCGCCAGCCGTAGCATTCATCCAGCCAGTGCGTCAGCAGCGCTGCACGGGTCAGGTGTTCATTTTCCCGCGAGAGGATCTGGCTACAGGCCACCAGGTTGCACTCGCTCAGCGTGCCGATCACCCAGTGGTTATCGACCCCTTCCCAGCTGGTTTTGCACACCGCGCCGTTAATGCTGGTATTGCCCCGGCACCACAGCAAGCGCCCCTGAAGTTCGTCGATACGCGGAAACGGAAACACGCCCCAGCCCACCTCTTCACCCACCAGATCCAGTTCCACCCAAACATCGCGATTTTCTACGTCGAGCAGCGCCGGGTTATTGGGGAACGTCGGCCAGAAACGCTCCGGCGTGAGTTTTATCGACACCGACACGCATTCCGGCAGGGTGCGAATCGCCTCCATCACGTTGGCGATGTCGTGGTTGCCCGCCGGGAAGGCGCGCAGCACCAGATGTTTGTTCTCGCGCATCATCGCCCGCGCCATGGCGCTAAAACACTGGGTATAGCGCGACAGGCTGCGCGGGTCGATGTGCGGCGAGGGGTCGTCCTGCCCGGTCAACTCCCAGTTGGGGCGAGAGACCGGCAGCAGGCCGTCGGTATTGGAGAGCGCCACCAGCAACCCGCTCATGGCGGGAATTTGCTGACACAGCAGCATGAGTTTATCCGCCAGATACTGACACCAGAATTCCACGTCAAAACGAATGCTGCCGTCTTTATCAATCAGCTGCGGGTGCGCCGCCAGCAGGTCGGCGGGGAAACTGAGTTCTTTGGCCTGGAGGTAAAAACGCAGCCCCTGTTTGTGGCAATAACCGGCAAGACGGTTGAGGTAGACGCAGCGGGCGCGCTGCTGGCTGGAGAGACGATCGTTGTACTGGTGCGGCGTGTAGCCCTTCGGCGAGACCAGCTTGTCGAACAGGTCGACCTGGCCGACAATCACGGTATTAAAATCATGGCGAGCGGCCCACTGCACCAGCTCGCAGGCTTTCTCCCAGTTCCAGAACTCTTGATTATTCAGTTCCAGCGCACGCGTTTTCCACATCGTCTTCTCCCTCACGCCACCGTGGCGAGCGGCTATTGTTAGCACAAATGGGGGAGAAGAATCAGCGTCCTGAAGTGCGCTACTTCACAATAAAGCGCGTTGGGGCGAAACAGTTGAGCAGGCGATGCAGGATAAATACCATCGTCAGGGTCGCCAGCAGCGAGATGGTCACCGAGGTGGCGCGATACACATCGCTGAACACCAGATCGCCGTCCGGCTGTAGATTCTGACCAAACATAATGCCGATGGTGGTGATACTGGCGAAACCAACGCCCGCCCCCACTTTTTCCATCACGTGCAGCCGTGCGCTGAATGCCAGCCCTAAGCCGATAAGCGGCATCATCAACAGCATATGGCTGCTGTGATCGTAGAGGATCAGCTGTATCACCAGAATGTACAGGCAGGCCAGCACCACACCCGCCACGCGCCAGATGGAGCTGATCACCGCGCCGCGATAGTGCATCGGGAAGAGGATCAGGATCCCGGCCATCAGCGCCGAGAGCGAATCGCTCAGGTCGCTCACCTGGAAGACGATAAAGATAATCGTCGCCACCGTGCCGGACAGCAGCGATTCATGGCGCACCCGCGCTGCATCTTTTTCAATCAACGGCGGCGGCTTACGCGGTTCGGCATCCGGGATCAGGTAATGCATCAGCGCGCTCAATGCCACCGCCATCACGCTGGCCTCAATATTGGAAAACAGCAGCGTGTGCCAGTTGGCGGAAGGGTAGCTCATAAAGTTGAGCATCACGCTCTGGCAGACCACGCCCATCGAGCCAAACAGGAACAGCGGTCCCTGGCTCATAAAACGAAAACGCACCACGTACAGCGCAAACACTACCGCCGTCATGATAACCGGCCATTGGCTGAGATAGCCGATGATCAGTACCATTTCGAGGCAGTTCAACGACGCACTGAAGATAAACTGCTTGGCGACGTGGCGGTTAAATACCGGTACTAAAGACATTAACAGCAGCGGGTAAACGACGAAGAACACGCCGTAGTGAGTATCGTAAAACGTCGAGATACTCAGCGCCACCATACCGGCAAAGGCAATGCGCAAGGTCTGACGGAAATCATTCGCCGTGTAGACGATGTTGCCGTGAGGGGTAAAGACCTGCGCGAGGGTTTTAATAGACATAGTGCAACCAGCTAATCAGGTGGATTTGCAGCCCTGAGAAGAAGCGGGCAAAGCCGCCCTCGCTGTTATACAACTGCACCGTGGCGCGCGCGCCGGTCGGCAGGGTTTTATCCAGCGGTTCGTTCAGCGCGACGTGAATGCGCATACGCTGCGCGTCACGCACCCAGCGGGTGGACTGCTCCGGCTGAGACAATTCACCGTTCACCGCTTCCTGGCCGGCGAGGATCCCCGCATCGCTGCTGGTGACCTTCGCGGCAAACACCTGACCCGGCAGCGCATCAAACACCACCGCGGCATCGGTCCCCTGTTTGGTATGACGCAGGCTCTTTTCGCGGAAGTCGGCCACGATATCGGTTTTCTGATTCACCACCGCCATCACCGCACTGCCCGCCGAGGCATACAGGCCGGGGCTAAGCTGGAGGTTACTGACGGTACCGTCCGCTTCGGCGCGGATTTTGGTCCAGTCGAGGTTGAGCTGGGCTTCCCGCAGCGCCGTCTGATACTGCTGGAGAGTGACGTTGTGGCTATCGTCACGCTCGCCGCGCTGAATTTGCAGGTTATGAATGGAGGCGTGCAGCGCGCTAACCGACTGCTCGCTGGTCTGCCAGGTGGTGCGAACTTTATCGAGATCTGACTGCGAGACGTTCTGCATCCGGCTCAGGCTCTGGTAGCGATCGTAGGTCACGCGGTCGTTGCGGGCCGTGAGCTGTGCGGTCTTGAGGTTCGCTTGCGCGGCAGCAATCTGGGCATCAAGCTGCTGATTGCTCAGCTTGGCCTGCGCCAACGCTAACGCAGCGGAATCGACCTTATTCTGGAATGGGGTTGGATCCAGTTCATACAGCAGATCGCCCTTTTTCACCGTGCTGTTGTTGTGCACGTAGACCTGTGAAACGTAGCCGGAGACGCGCGAAGAAATAGGCGTCACGACGCGCATCACCGTGGAGTCCGGCGTCAGCGGGATCCAGATATCGGCAACGATAAAATAGAGAAACATCAGCAGGAAAGAGGCAATACTGACCCTTACCCAGCGGGCAAACTTCTGTTCTGGCGTCATCATGGTGTTTAGTCGGTTTTATTATTTTCTTCGCGGATATTCCGCAGATTGCAGGCTATTTGATTCAGGGTGTCGCTAAACTTCGCGATGTCGGCGGCGGGAATGCCGTTAGCGACGCGAGTCTGGAAGGCTTCAATCACCTGGTTTAGCGTCTGGAGCACGGCCCGACCTTCGTCGGTGAGCGTCAGCAGGCGGATGCGTTTGTCGTACGGTGAGACGGTGCGCTGCAGGTAGCCCTGCTGTTCCAGTAACGTGAGCGTGCGCATCAGCGGCGGCAGTTCAATGCCCTGCGTCTCCGCAAGCTCACTGACCGAAACATTGTCACCCAGCTGATGAAGCTGCATCAGCACCGTCCAGCTAGACTGCGTCAGGCCGGTATCGGTAATGGCATGATCGATGATTGAACGCCACTGGCGTACCACCATCGCCATACGCATGCCCATTGGGCGGCGGGCAAACAGCTCTTCTTCGGTCATCACACTCTCCGATCGTTTCGTACCACTACGATAATACTTACCATGATAAGTATCAAGGAACGGAGAGGCTAAACCGCATGGATTGTAAAACGGGCCTACCTGGCGGCGATGTACTCCACATCCATGGACACGCAGTCAACAAGGCCGATGCGCGCCAGCGAGGTGATGGGCCCCCGCGCGGTAAAAGGGACATGGTACTCTTCATCTTCAATGGTCACCTCGCCGAAACGAAGTTCGGGGGTCATCGTACCGAGCTGACTTTTTTCCTGATACCAGTGTGGGAAGCGGCCGCGTAAATAGTCCTCTTTCACCCGCAGCAGCGCTTTACGGGAGAAATCCGGACGACAGGCCGATGTCGTATCGTGGAAGGTTTCATGAACAACGCAAATCGTCGAAACGCCTGCAGTCAGCAGGCCACAAAATAGTGCAGTCACTAATAATGTCTTTTTCATGCTGAAGGTAGGTTAGGTTGAGTTAACGTATTATCACATCGGGTATTCTAGAAACATCAGGGGGTATGTAAACCCACCCGTTGGTATTGTTGCGTAAATATCGAATAAATAACTCAGTAAAAAAGATGAGTTACCATAATATATGCATACTGATTGTTGTTAATCTCCTTTAATTGTTTTATGCCGTTACCTTAATTAATCTTCCTATTTATTTTTACACCATCAAAATAACGAAGTCTAATAATACAAAACGCCTATTTTTATATATTTCTGGCGACCCGTTTCCAGAAATAAAGTCGTTTTATGGTGAAAGGGTAGACAGCGTAGGCAGTTTGGTGGCAGGATAAAAAGATGAACACAAACGTAACCGTTACCCGCTCCAACCGTTGGTGGCTGCCTTCATAACAGGCGGCTCGGGTTACGTTATCTTTTTTCAAAGCCGCCGAAAGGCGGCTTTGTTGTTTCTCTGTCTCGTCTTTCGGCTTTATATCTCATAAGGAACGACTGATGAACACCACCCATACTATCCTGACCGGCGACCGTCCTACCGGCCAACTGCATCTTGGCCACTACGTCGGTTCGCTGCGCCAGCGCGTGCAATTACAGCATGAACATCAGCAGTTTATTCTGATTGCCGACCTGCAGGGACTGACCGACAACGGCAGCAACCCGCAAAAAATCAGCCACAATCTCCTGGAAGTGATGGCCGACTATCTGGCGGTGGGCATTGACCCAAGCCGCACCACCCTTTGTCTGCAATCCGCCCTACCCGCGCTGGCGGAGTTGACCGCGCTGTACATGAATATCGTTACCGTGGCCCGCGTGGAGCGTAACCCGACGGTGAAAAACGAGATTGCGCAGAAAGGCTTCTCCCGCTCGCTGCCGGTTGGCTTTATGGCCTATCCGATTAGCCAGGCCGCCGACATTACCGCCTTTCACGCCGATCTCGTACCGGTGGGGGACGATCAGCTGCCGATGATCGAACAAACCAACGAGATCGTGCACAAAATGAATAGCCTGACCACCGAGCCGGTGCTGCGCCACTGCAAAGCGCTGCTGAGCGACGTGAGCCGCCTGCCGGGCATTGATGGCGGCGCGAAGATGTCGAAATCGCTGGGCAATACGCTCACCCTTGGCGCCAGCGAGACAGAAATTCACCAGGCCGTCAGTGCCATGTACACCGACCCTAACCACCTGCGCGTAGCCGATCCCGGGCAAGTCGACGGCAACGTGGTCTTCACCTACCTCGATGCATTCCATCCCGATAAAGCGCTGGTCGCAGAGATGAAGGCGCACTACCAGCGGGGCGGGCTGGGTGACCGGCAGTGTAAAAACGAGCTGGAAGCGTGCTTACAGGAACTGCTGGCCCCTATCCGTGAACGCCGTGCAACCGTGATTCAGGATAAAGGCATGCTGCTGGAGCTGCTGCGTCAAGGCAGCGAACGGGCGCACGAGGTGACCCAGAAGACGCTACATGCGGTCAAACGCGGGCTTGGGCTGCCGGTGCTGTTCTGAACGCCATGAGGGCACGGACGTTGCCGAGCCCTCATCCACTTTGAATAATTGTGTTAATGCTTTCGCAAACCCATGTTAACAGCATGGACATCACAGATGTCGGTGTTAGTATGACATTGACAGTAGCTATATTTATGCGTGTTTCATTTACGGCCAGGATTGCTGACGATGACCACATGAGTAGCACTCTTCACAGCATCCTTTCCTTTCGTTCAAGACGAAACGCGCGCACTCAGCAACAGGGAACAGAGCGGGTAGCGTATGGACAAATTCAAGCAGCATTGGGCCTGGTATATCGTCGGTATCGCGGTGGTGATTGCCGCTATCGCATGGTGGATGCTTCGTCCGCCGGGGCTACCGGCGGGGTTCGCCAGCAGTAACGGCAGAATTGAAGCCACTGAAGTGGATATCGCCACCAAAACCGCCGGGCGTATCGAATCGATTGTCGTCAAAGAGGGGCAGTTTGTCCGCCAGGGTGAAGTGCTGGCCCGCATGGACACCCGGGTGCTGAACGAACAGCGCCTGGAAGCCGCTGCACAAATTAAAGAGGCACAGAGCGCCGTGGCCGCCGCTAAAGCCTTGCTGGATCAGCGTCAGAGTGAAATGCGCGCTAGCGAAGCCATCGTTAAACAGCGCCAGGCAGAGCAGGATTCCACCTCCAAACGTCACGCCCGTTCCAGCACGCTGTCGCAGCGCGGCGCCGTGTCCGCTCAGCAGCTCGACGATGACCGTGCCGCTGCCGAAAGCGGCAGAGCTGCACTCGAGTCCGCGCGTGCGCAGGTCTCTGCCGCCCGTGCGGCGATAGAAGCCGCCCGCACCAGCATCATCCAGGCGCAAACCCGCGTTGAAGCCGCCCAGGCAACCGAGCGCCGCATCATGGCCGATATCGACGATAGCGAACTGAAAGCCCCGCGCGATGGGCGCATTCAGTACCGCGTGGCCGAACCGGGTGAAGTGCTGGCTGCCGGTGGGCGCGTGCTGAATATGGTCGACCTCGCCGACGTCTACATGACCTTCTTCCTGCCGACCGAGCAGGCCGGGCTGTTAGCCATTGGCAGCGAGGTACGTATCATTCTGGATGCCGCGCCGGATCTGGTGATCCCTGCCAATATCAGCTTTGTGGCAAGCGTCGCCCAGTTCACGCCGAAAACCGTCGAAACTAGCGATGAGCGGCTTAAGCTGATGTTCCGCGTTAAAGCGCGCATTCCGCCGGAACTGTTGGCTGAACACCTTGAGTACGTGAAAACCGGCCTGCCGGTGATGGCCTATGTGCGCCTGGATAACCAGCAGCCGTGGCCTGCCACGCTGATGGTGAGGTTGCCGCAATGAAACAGGATATCCACCCCGCCGTCGCCCGACTGGAGCACGTCGGCCAGCATTTCGGTGCCACCGTCGCGCTGCGCGATATCACGCTGACCATCCCCTCCCGCCGTATGGTGGGGCTGATTGGCCCGGACGGCGTGGGGAAATCGAGCCTGCTGTCGCTGATTGCCGGCGCACGGGTGATTGAGCAAGGCAACGTGATGGTGCTCGGCGGCGATATGCGCGATGCCCGGCACCGCCGCGACGTCTGCCCGAAAATTGCCTGGATGCCGCAGGGGCTGGGCAAAAACCTCTATCACACCCTGTCGGTCTACGAAAACGTCGACTTCTTCGCGCGGCTGTTTGGTCACGATAAAAGCGAGCGTGAAGCGCGCATCGACGAGCTGCTGCAAAGCACCGGGCTGGCGCCGTTCCGCGACCGCCCGGCGGGGAAACTCTCCGGGGGGATGAAGCAGAAACTCGGCCTGTGCTGCGCGCTGATCCACGACCCAGAGTTACTGATCCTCGATGAACCGACCACCGGCGTGGACCCGCTCTCGCGCGCGCAGTTCTGGGAGCTTATCGACAGCATCCGCGAGCGCCAGCCGGAGATGAGCGTGCTGGTCGCCACTGCCTATATGGAAGAGGCCGAGCGCTTCGACTGGCTGGTGGCGATGAACGCCGGGGAGGTGCTGGCCACCGGCAGCGCGGAAGAACTGCGTCACCACACCCATAGCCAGACGCTGGAGCAGGCGTTTATCGCCCTGCTGCCAGAAGCGCAGCGCAACGCGCACCAGCAGGTTATCATCCCGCCCCGCGATACCCGCGAAGAAGAAATCGCCATTGAAGCGCGCGGGCTGACCATGCGCTTTGGCAACTTTGTCGCGGTGGATCACGTGAATTTCCGTATCGCCCGCGGCGAGATTTTCGGCTTTCTCGGCTCCAACGGCTGCGGCAAGTCCACCACCATGAAGATGCTGACCGGGCTGCTGCCCGCCAGCGAAGGGGAAGCCTGGCTCTTCGGTCAGCCGGTCGATCCAAAAGATATCGAGACTCGCCGCCGGGTAGGCTATATGTCGCAGGCCTTTTCGCTCTACAGCGAGCTAAGCGTGCGGCAGAACCTGGAACTGCACGCGAAGCTGTTCCATATCCCGGATGACGAAATCCCCGCACGGGTTGCCGAGATGAGCCAGCGATTTATGCTCACCGAGGTAGAAAACGCTCTGCCCGCCGCGCTGCCGCTCGGTATTCGCCAGCGCCTGTCTCTCGCGGTGGCGGTTATTCATCGCCCGGAGATGCTGATCCTCGACGAACCGACCTCCGGCGTGGACCCGGTGGCCCGCGATATGTTCTGGCAACTGATGGTCGACCTGGCGCGCCAGGATAAGGTCACCATTTTTATCTCCACCCACTTTATGAACGAGGCGGAGCGCTGCGACCGTATTTCGCTGATGCACGCGGGCAAAGTGCTGGCCAGCGATACCCCGCAGGCGCTGGTCGAACGGCGCGGTGCGGCCACGCTGGAAGAGGCGTTTATCGCTTACCTGCAGGAGGCTTCCGATCCGATTCCCGTTGCAGAGATGGCGGAAGCGCCCGTGAAAACCGAGAGCGAACCACCGCGTCAGGCCTTTAGCCTGCGCCGTCTGTTCAGCTATAGCCGCCGCGAAGCGCTGGAACTACGACGCGATCCGGTGCGATCGACGCTGGCGCTGCTGGGAACGGTGATCCTGATGTTTATCATGGGCTATGGGATCAGCATGGACGTAGAGGATCTGCGCTTTGCGGTGCTCGACCGCGATCAAACCGTCAGCAGCCAGGGCTGGTCGCAGAACATTGCCGGTTCACGCTATTTTATCGAACAGCCGCCGCTGCATAGCTACGACGAACTGGACCGCCGAATGCGCGATGGCGAGCTGGCGGTCGCCATCGAAATTCCGCCAAACTTTGGCCGCGATATTGCCCGCGGCACGCCGGTGCAGATAGGCGTGTGGGTCGATGGCGCGATGCCAAACCGCGCGGAAACGGTGCGCGGCTACGTGCAGGCGATGCACCTTTCGTGGTTACAGGAGATGGCGGGGCGGCAGCCTTCCGCCAACCGTGATACATCGTTGATTTCTATTGAAACACGCTACCGCTATAACCCGGATGTGAAAAGCCTGCCAGCGATCGTTCCGGCGGTGATCCCCCTTCTGCTGATGATGATCCCGGCGATGCTCAGCGCACTGAGCGTAGTGCGGGAGAAAGAGCTGGGTTCGATCATCAACCTGTACGTCACGCCCACCACCCGCACCGAGTTTCTACTCGGTAAGCAGATGCCTTACATCGTGCTGGGGATGTTCAACTTCCTGCTGCTCTGCGCGCTGTCGGTGTTCGTTTTTGGCGTGCAACATAAGGGGAGTTTCCTGACGCTGACGCTAGCGGCGCTGCTGTATGTCACCATCGCCACCGGGCTGGGGCTGTTGATCTCTACCTTTATGAAGAGCCAGATCGCGGCAATTTTCGGGACGGCGATCATTACGCTGATTCCCGCCACCCAGTTCTCCGGGATGATCGATCCGGTCGCGTCGCTTGAAGGGCCCGGGCGCTGGATTGGCCAGATCTACCCGACCAGCCACTTCCTGACCATCGCACGCGGTACCTTCTCAAAAGCGCTGGGGCTAGGTGACCTGTGGGCATCGTTTATTCCGCTCTTGATTGCCGTGCCGCTGGTGCTGGGATTAAGCGTGTGGCTGCTGAAAAAACAGGAGGGATGATGCGCGGATTACGCAATATTTATAACCTCGGCGTGAAGGAACTGCGCAGCCTGCTGGGCGATAAGGCGATGCTGACGCTGATTGTGTTTGCCTTTACCGTTTCGGTCTACTCTTCGGCAACGGTAATGCCGGGCTCTCTGCATCTGGCGCCGATTGCCATCGCCGATATGGATAAATCGCAGCTCTCATCACGGATTATCAACGGCTTCTATCGGCCATGGTTCCTTGAGCCTGAGCTGATTACCGCCGACGAGATGGACGCAGGGCTGGATGCCGGGCGCTATACCTTCGCCATCAATATTCCGCCTAATTTTCAACGGGATGTGCTGGCAGGAAGGCGGCCGGATTTGCAGGTTAACGTCGATGCCACCCGTATGAGCCAGGCGTTCACCGGCAACAGCTATATCCAGAATATCGTGACCGGCGAGGTGAACAGTTTTGTCGCGCGGTATCGGGATAACAGTGCGTTGCCGGTGGAGCTGGCAGTGAGGATGCGCTTTAACCCGAACCTTGAACAGGCACGTTTTGGCGCGGTGATGGCGATCATCAACAACATTACGATGCTGGCGATCGTGCTTACCGGATCGGCGTTGATCCGCGAGCGCGAGCACGGCACGGTTGAGCATCTGCTGGTGATGCCGGTGACGCCGTTTGAGATTATGCTCGCTAAGATCTGGTCGATGGGACTGGTGGTTCTGGTGGTGTCGGGGCTGTCGCTGATGTTGATGGTGCAGGGGATCCTGCAGGTGCCGATAGAGGGGTCAATCCCGCTATTTATGCTGGGGGTCGCGCTAAGTCTGTTTGCGACCACGTCGATCGGCATTTTTATGGGTACGATTGCCCGGTCGATGCCGCAGCTGGGGTTGTTGATGATCCTCGTGCTGCTGCCGTTGCAGATGCTATCCGGCGGTTCAACGCCGAGAGAGAGCATGCCGCAGCTGGTGCAGGACATTATGCTTACCATGCCCACCACGCATTTCGTGAGCCTGGCGCAGGCTATTCTTTATCGCGGTGCCGATTTTGCTATCGTCTGGCCGCAGTTTTTGACGCTGTTGGCCATTGGCGGAGCGTTCTTTGGTATTGCACTGGTACGTTTTCGTAAAACCATCGGCGAAATGGCCTGATCTTTCACTGCCCGCCTCCCCGGCGGGCAGACGTCAAATTCGCGATCCACTTCAAAGAATTCAGTTATTCCCGCTCGCTTCCCATGATGTGTAAACCGTTTGACAGCCTTGCCTAAACGCCATTGCTAGATTGCGGGCATCAGTCAGGACATTCAGACACAGGAAGCAGCAATGAAAATCACCAAACTCACCACCTTTATTATGCACGTGCCGGTAACCAAAAATATTATTGGCGATTCCACCCATAGCATCACCCATTGGGGGATGCCGGGGGTGATGATTGAAACGGATACCGGTCTTGTCGGCTACGGCTACACCGGAACACATGCCGATATCACCACTGACCGTCTTATCACCACCATTATTAGCGATGTTTTTGGCCCGATGCTGATCGGCGAAGACGCGAGCGAAGTACGCCACCTGCATCGTAAAATGTCGCGCAGTTCGACGAATATCTGGGTAGGTCGCGGAGGATTGATGCAAATGGCCCTCTCCGCCATTGATATCGCCCTGTGGGATCTTAAAGCCAAGATGGTAGAGCAGCCGCTGTGGAAGGTATTTGGTGGCTCAAAACATGCCCGGGTTCTGGCATATAACACCGATTGCGGCTGGCTGGTACGCGATACAGCAGAGCTGGTTGATGACTGTAAGAAGATGATTTTTGAGGAAGGGTTTAGCGCTATCAAGATGAAAATTGGTAAGCCTGACCCACGTGAAGACCTTAAACGCATTGAAGCGGTCAGAAAAGCCATTGGCGATGACGTTAACCTGATGGTAGACGCTAACGCCAAGTGGGATATCAGCACGGCGAAACAGTACGGTTCGCGTTTGGCCGACTTTGATATTACCTGGTTTGAAGAGCCCATGTGGCACGATGACATCGCAAGCCACCGTACGCTGTCGGAGCATATCAGCACGCCAATCGCGCTGGGAGAACTGCTTTATCAATTCGACTCCTTTAAAGAGTTCGTCCTGGCTGGCGCAGTAGACTACCTGCAGCCCGATGCTACGCGCTGCGGCGGTCTGACCGCCGTGTGGGAAATTGCCGACCTCGGCCAGGCCTTTAATCTGCCGGTCACACCACACCACGGCGACATGATGCAGGCACAGCTGCACCTTGTGATGTCACACCCATCCTGCTCGCTGCTGGAGTTTATCCCCTGGACACTGGACTGCTTCGTCGATCCGGTGGAAGTCAAAGAAGGGTACTACACCCTACCCACCGCTCCGGGTGCGGGTACAACTCTACGTCGGGATGCACTTGAGCGCTTTAGCGTAAGATAAGGCAACCTGCATAGCCCGGACCGATGAGTCCGGGTCACAACAATAATGACAAAATAATCAGAGGTGATTTATGCCCGCCCCTACCGATCAGGATTTATCCCTGGCAATACGCAAATCTATACGTCGGATCATCCCGATGGTCACGTTGATGTTTATCCTGGCCTATCTGGATCGTTCCAACATTGGCTTTGCAAAACAAGAATTTCAGCTAGATACCGGCCTCAGCGATGCCGCTTATGCCTTCGGTGCTGGGATCTTCTTTATTGGTTATGCCCTATTCGAAGTCCCTAGCAATATCCTGCTTTACCGCATCGGCGCTCGCGTCTGGCTCGCCCGTATAATGGTGACCTGGGGGCTGGTGTCATCTGCCATGATGTTCGCCCACACCGAGTCGGTATTTATATTCTTACGTTTCTTACTCGGCGTGAGTGAAGCGGGCTTCTTCCCGGGGGTTATCCTCTATCTCACCTTCTGGTTCCCGCAGCATATCCGTGCGCGCGTTACCGGCTATTTCCTGTTTGGCGCACCGCTGGCCTTTATCATCGGTGGCCCACTTTCCGGTTCGTTGCTCTCACTAGAAGGAACGGTCCTAGCATTTGGCCTGCACGGCTGGCAGCTCATGTTCCTTGTCGAAGGACTTCTGGCCTCCGCCGTTGGGGTATGGGTCTTCTTCTATCTGGACGATCGCCCTGATAACGCAAAATGGTTAACGCAGCAGGAGAAAGCAGCACTCAACCACACGCTGAATCTGGAGGAGCAGGTGAAGCTCGCCCACGGCCCGAAAGGGGTATGGCAAGCGCTGCTGGATATTCGCGTGCTCTATCTGTGTCTCATCTGGTTCACCGTACAAGTATGCGGCTATGGGATCTACTTCTTCCTGCCAACGCAGATAGCGACCTTGATGGGGACGAAAGTCGGCCTGTTAGTGGGCTTTGTCACCGCCATTCCACCGCTTTGTGCCGCCATTGCGGTTTACTACGTGCCGCGTATTTCTGAAAAACTGCAGGAGCGTCGCTGCGTGGCTGCGGTAACCTTTATGTCAGGCGCGGCGGGGATCGCCGTATCCGGTCTGGCCGACAGTATTCCCGTCATTGCGATCGTGGCGCTATGTGTCGCCGCCGCTGGGCATCTTGCCATGCAACCGTTGTACTGGACCTTCCCATCTTCTTACCTCGGCGGCGCAGCAGCGGCCTCTGGTATTGCATTGATTAACTCGATGGGCAATCTCGGTGGATTTGTTGCGCCAAACCTGCGCGTCTGGGCTGAGCAGACGTTTAATTCTGCGCAAGCGGGGCTTTACTTCCTGGCAGCGGTTACCGCCGCAGGCAGTCTGATGATTCTGGCACTGCGTCGTTTCGGGATTGAGAAACCGATGAGCGCACCGCCTTCATCCCATCACGTTCCAGCCAGCGAGGCAAAATATCTGCGTCACTCTGATTGATGGGAAATGATACAGTGCTATGACAACGGTCAACCGCAGGGCAGTCGCAACAATGGTTAAGATATTTGCCGTAGCACAATCGCATGACCCCATCATTTCGCAGGAAGATCTCAACACTGTCCTGCTGGGCAGCAGCTGGTTCAGGGCGTTACCTGATTATCTTATTGAACAGATGATATCCCTGGCCAGCTTATATCAATATGACAATGGAGAGGTTATTCACTACCGCGGTGATGAGTCGCTTGGGTTATATGCCGTCATCACCGGCTCTGTGAAGGTCAGTTCCGTCTCTGCCGACGGCCGGGAATGTATCTTCCGCTATCTTTCGCCGGGTAACTGGTTTGGCGAAATCGGGATGATCGATAAATCAACGCGTACCCACGATGCCAGAGCGGTAGGCAAGACAATATTACTCACGCTCAAACCCCGCGACGTTGAACATCTCCTGCAAAACTACCCTATTCTTCACCGCTTTTTGGCCTTGCTGTTGTGCAAAGTGGTGCGTAATGCCTTCACCATGCTGCATGATAGTACGCTGCTATCCGTTTCTGCTCGTCTGGCAAAACGGTTAGTCAGTCTGTCGGAGGGATATGGCGAGCCACATGAGCGAGGAGTGCTGATCAATCTCTATCTCACCCAGGACGATCTGGCGACAATCATCAATACGACCCGGCAGACAATCAATAAACGGTTGGTGGCATGGGAGAAATTAGGATGGATCGATGCCAAATATGGCAAGATTTTGATCGTTAATATCACTGCACTTAAGCAGCTATATGCCGACGAAGATGAATAATCTATTTCCCGCAGACGCAAAAAAGCCCATCCGTCAGGATGGGCTTCTTCACTAAATTAATGCCTGGCAGTTCCCTACTCTCGCATGGGGAGACCCCACACTACCATCGGCGCT
>NZ_JAPKIB010000025.1:0-37712 GCF_036759925.1 Kluyvera sp. CHPC 1.2972
CAATTTAGTGAAGAAGCCCATCCTGACGGATGGGCTTTTTTGCGTCTGCGGAAAATGAAAGTGCGGTGAAAATCCCGGGGTCACTGCGTTCGCCCGGGCTACATTATTATGCCGTCTCCCCCTCTATATAACCGCAAGCCTTCCCCGAGCAGATACGGTAAACTATCGTCGATTCAGCATCAGGAAAGCAGCTATGACCCACTCCCTAAAACCCTGGAACACCTTCGGCATTGACCATTGTGCAAAGCACATCGTATGCGCTGAAAATGAACAACAATTACTGAGCGCCTGGCAGCAATCTACCCGTGAAGGGCTGCCTGTTATGATCCTGGGTGAAGGAAGTAACGTCCTGTTTCTGGAAGACTATTCCGGCACTGTGATCCTGAACCGCCTGAAAGGTATCGAGGTGAGCGAAACGGCTGACGCATGGCATCTGCACGTTGGCGCAGGGGAAAACTGGCATAATCTGGTGCGTTATGCATTGGATAACAGTATGCCGGGCCTTGAAAACCTGGCTCTCATTCCTGGCTGTGCGGGGTCATCCCCTATTCAGAACATCGGTGCCTACGGTGTTGAACTGCAGCATGTCTGTGAATATGTTGATTGCATCGAGCTGACAACCGGTGAACATCAGCGCCTCAGCACTGAAGAGTGTCAGTTTGGCTATCGAGACAGTATCTTCAAGCATGCCTACCAGGATCGTTTTGCGATTGTCGCCGTTGGTTTCCGACTGGCAAAAGCGTGGAAACCGGTACTAACGTACGGCGATCTTACGCGACTTGATCCAAAAACAGTGACTCCGCGTGAGGTGTTCGACTCCGTTTGTCATATGCGCATGACTAAGTTGCCGGATCCGAAGGTCAACGGTAACGCGGGCAGCTTCTTTAAGAACCCGGTAGTGAGTCCCGATTATGCCGAAGCGCTGCTGACGAACTTCCCGAAAGCGCCGCATTATCCGCAGCCTGATGGCAGCGTTAAGCTGGCCGCAGGATGGCTTATCGATCAGTGTCAGCTGAAAGGTCATATTGAGGGCGGTGCTGCTGTTCATCAACAGCAGGCGCTGGTACTGGTTAACGTCGACCACGCGCTGAGTAGCGATGTGGTTAAGCTAGCGCACCATGTCCGCCAGCAGGTGGGCGACAAATTTAACGTCTGGCTTGAGCCTGAAGTCCGCTTTATCGGACGTGCGGGTGAAGTGAGTGCGGTTGAGGTAATCAAATGAAAGACAATACGGTGCCATTAACGCTTATCTCTCTGCTGGCCGACGGGGATTTCCACTCCGGCGAGCAGTTGGGTGAAAAGCTTGGCATGAGCCGCGCTGCGATCAACAAACATATCCAGACCTTACGTGACTGGGGTGTTGATGTCTTTACCGTACCCGGCAAAGGGTACTGCCTGCCGGAGCCAATTCAATTACTGGAAGCAGAGCGCATTCGCCAGGCTGTCGACTACGGTGACGTATCGGTACTCCCGGTTATCGACTCCACGAACCAATATCTGCTCGACCGCATTGGGGAATTGAAATCCGGCGATGCCTGCGTTGCGGAATACCAGCAGGCAGGTCGAGGCCGTCGTGGCCGTAAGTGGTTCTCACCGTTCGGTGCGAACCTCTATCTCTCCATGTACTGGCGCTTAGAGCAGGGGCCGGCGGCAGCGATTGGCCTGAGCCTGGTGATTGGTATCATCATGGCGGAGGTATTACAGAGTCTGGGCGCCGATAAGGTACGGGTAAAGTGGCCAAATGATCTTTACCTGAATGACCGCAAACTGGCCGGCATTCTGGTTGAGCTAACCGGTAAAACCGGCGATGCCGCGCAGATTGTTATTGGTGCCGGGATTAACCTGGTCATGCGCCGCGTTGAAAACGATGTGATAAATCAAGGCTGGATTAACCTACAGGAAGCCGGCATCGTTATCGACCGTAATGTGCTGGCAGCGCGCTTGATTAACGAGCTGCACGACGCCTTGTACCTCTTCGAACAGGAAGGGTTAGCACCTTATCTTTCTCGCTGGGACAAATTAGATAACTTTATCAACCGCCCGGTTAAGTTAATTATCGGTGATAAAGAGATATTTGGTATTTCCCGCGGTATTGATACGCAAGGGGCATTATTGCTGGAACAGGACGGGGTGATAAAACCCTGGATGGGCGGCGAAATTTCACTGCGTAGCGCAGAATAAAAAAGGGAGCTTCGGCTCCCTTTTCTTTTATTACGATTATTTCCGCAGGCGAACCTGCTCAACGGAGTGGTTGGCGCTTTTAGTCAGGATCAGACTCGCACGCTCACGCGTTGGTAAGATATTCTCGTTTAAATTTATGAGGTTAATCTCATTCCATAGTGACGTAGCCACGTTAATCGCCTCTTCTTCAGAAAGCTGGGCATAGTTATGGAAATAAGAATCCGGATCGGTAAATGCACCTTCACGGAATTTCAGGAAGCGGTTGATATACCAGGACTGTAATAACTTCTCTGGGGCATCAACATAAATAGAGAAATCAACGAAATCGGAAACAAATACATGATGCGGATCGTGAGGATAGTCCATCCCGCTCTGCAGCACGTTAAGTCCTTCCAGAATTAATATATCTGGATGGGTAACCGTTTTATCGCCATCAGGAATAACATCATAAATAAGATGGGAATATACTGGTGCAGTGACGTCGGGTACCCCTGACTTCAGGTCAGAGACGAACTTCACCAGACGATGCATATCGTACGACTGCGGGAAGCCTTTCTTCTTCATCAGCCCGCGTTCTTTCAGCACCTCATTGGGGTGCAGGAAACCATCGGTAGTGATGAGCTCAACGCGGCGATGTTCGGGCCAGCGGCTAAGCAACGCTTGTAGTACGCGGGCGGTCGTGCTTTTACCTACCGCCACGCTGCCCGCGATACTAATAATATAAGGAATACGCTGGCCGTTAGTGCCAAGGAACTGCTCCAGCACCGCCTGACGACGCAGGTTAGAACTAATATAGAAGTTCAGTAGACGTGACAAAGGCAAATAGATCTCCGCCACTTCCTCCAGCGACAGATCTTCGTTGATACCTTTTAAGCGTGTAATTTCGCCTTCCGTCAGGGTCATTGGCACGGAATCGCGCAGCGCCGCCCACTGGCTACGATTGAACTGTAGATAAGGTGTCATTAACGTTTGCTCTTGTTTTCTCATAAGCATGTTCTGGCTGCCGCGCTGATAACACGGACGCTTCACATTCAGTTAATCAGGACAATGGGCAGGAGGTTAACACCAGATGGAATATAAAAAGAAGAAAAAATCCAAATGAGTGGTGCTTTCGTGAGAAAACCCCAGAGTTTGTTGCCAACTCAACCGGAGAGCGTAAGTGATAGGTAATAGTAAAGAAGCGAAACTGCTAATGACGACAGCTAGTCAGGCACTAGCAGACCTGAAATGGTATCAGCAAGCCGCAGAGAATAGAGATAATCGCGCTATTTTCGTTCACAAAAATACCATTTTGCTGAGTTTTTACGCTTGAGTGCACAAAACATGAGCGATAGAACATTTTATGCAAATTTTTAGTTGCATGTCGCCGCAGGTCTCCATAGAATGCGCGCTACTTGATGCCGACTTAGCTCAGTAGGTAGAGCAACTGACTTGTAATCAGTAGGTCACCAGTTCGATTCCGGTAGTCGGCACCATCAAGTACCTGGTGGGGTTCCCGAGCGGCCAAAGGGAGCAGACTGTAAATCTGCCGTCACAGACTTCGAAGGTTCGAATCCTTCCCCCACCACCACTTTCCGGCTAAGCATTGCGAAGCCAGAGTTGGTCGGTAAAATGACGAACTCAAACAAAGAAAAGAGAGCAATCTCTTTTTTTTGGCACAGAAAGAACTGGGTAGCCGAGTTTTAGGATGCGGGCATCGTATAATGGCTATTACCTCAGCCTTCCAAGCTGATGATGCGGGTTCGATTCCCGCTGCCCGCTCCAGACGTGCTGATATGGCTCAGTTGGTAGAGCGCACCCTTGGTAAGGGTGAGGTCCCCAGTTCGACTCTGGGTATCAGCACCACTTCTCTTCTCCCTCCCGTTTCTCTCTGTTTAAATTAATGCATTCAACATTTCAGGCGTTTTGTCTGGTTGATGTGGTGATATCACCGATTTATCCGTGTATTAGAGGGACTATCGATGTCTAAAGAAAAATTTGAACGTACCAAACCGCACGTCAACGTCGGTACTATCGGCCACGTTGACCATGGTAAAACTACCCTGACTGCTGCAATCACTACCGTACTGGCTAAAACCTACGGCGGTGCTGCTCGTGCTTTCGACCAGATCGATAACGCACCAGAAGAAAAAGCTCGTGGTATCACCATCAACACTTCCCACGTTGAATATGACACCCCAACTCGCCACTACGCACACGTAGACTGCCCAGGCCACGCCGACTATGTTAAAAACATGATCACCGGTGCTGCGCAGATGGACGGCGCGATCCTGGTTGTTGCTGCGACTGATGGCCCTATGCCACAGACTCGTGAGCACATCCTGCTGGGTCGTCAGGTAGGCGTTCCTTACATCATCGTGTTCCTGAACAAATGCGACATGGTTGATGACGAAGAGCTGCTGGAACTGGTTGAAATGGAAGTTCGTGAACTTCTGTCCCAGTACGACTTCCCAGGCGACGACACCCCAATCATCCGTGGTTCTGCTCTGAAAGCGCTGGAAGGCGACGCAGAGTGGGAAGCGAAAATCATCGAACTGGCTGGCTTCCTGGATTCTTACATCCCAGAACCAGAACGTGCTATCGACAAGCCGTTCCTGCTGCCAATCGAAGACGTATTCTCCATCTCCGGTCGTGGTACCGTTGTTACCGGTCGTGTAGAGCGCGGTATCATCAAAGTTGGTGAAGAAGTTGAAATCGTTGGTATCAAAGACACCGCTAAGTCTACCTGTACCGGCGTTGAAATGTTCCGCAAACTGCTGGACGAAGGCCGTGCTGGTGAGAACGTTGGTGTTCTGCTGCGTGGTATCAAACGTGAAGAAATCGAACGTGGTCAGGTTCTGGCTAAGCCAGGCTCTATCAAGCCGCACACCAAGTTCGAATCTGAAGTGTACATTCTGTCCAAAGACGAAGGCGGCCGTCATACTCCGTTCTTCAAAGGCTACCGTCCACAGTTCTACTTCCGTACTACTGACGTGACCGGTACCATCGAACTGCCAGAAGGCGTTGAGATGGTAATGCCAGGCGACAACATCAAGATGGTTGTGACTCTGATCCACCCAATCGCGATGGACGATGGCCTGCGTTTCGCAATCCGTGAAGGCGGTCGTACCGTTGGCGCGGGCGTTGTTGCCAAAGTAATGAGCTAATTGCTGATAACATTTGACGCAATGCGCAATAAAAGGGCATCATTTGATGCCCTTTTTGTACGCTGTCGAACCAGAACCTGGCTCATCAGTGATTATTTTTGCCATAATCATTGCTGAGACAGGCTCTGTAGAGGGCGTTTAGTCCGAAACTTACTTTCGGTTTGGATCGCCTCGCTCTCGCGGGGTGGAAATGTTTGTAGAATACTTCTGACAGGTTGGTTTATGAGTGCGAATACCGAAGCTCAAGGGAGCGGGCGCGGCCTGGAAGCGATGAAGTGGGTAGCTGTTGCCGTATTGCTTATCGTGGCAATTGTGGGCAACTACCTCTATCGCGACATGATGCTGCCGCTGCGTGCGCTGGCCGTAGTAATTATTATTGCTGCAGCGGGTGGTGTCGCGCTGTTGACGACGAAAGGCAAAGCGACCGTTGCGTTTGCGCGTGAAGCGAGAACGGAAGTTCGTAAGGTGATTTGGCCGACTCGCCAGGAAACGCTGCACACTACGCTGATCGTTGCTGCGGTCACTGCGGTAATGTCACTGATCCTGTGGGGACTGGATGGTATTCTGGTTCGCCTGGTATCCTTTATCACTGGCCTGAGGTTCTAAGATGTCTGAAGCACCTAAAAAGCGTTGGTACGTCGTTCAGGCGTTTTCCGGTTTTGAAGGCCGTGTAGCCACTTCGCTGCGCGAGCATATCAAATTACACAACATGGAAGAGCTGTTTGGCGAAGTCATGGTTCCGACCGAAGAAGTGGTCGAAATTCGTGGCGGCCAGCGTCGCAAGAGCGAGCGCAAATTCTTCCCAGGCTACGTGTTAGTTCAGATGGTGATGAACGACGCGAGCTGGCACCTGGTGCGTAGCGTTCCGCGTGTAATGGGCTTTATCGGCGGTACCTCTGACCGTCCGGCGCCAATCAGCGACAAAGAAGTTGATGCGATTATGAACCGCCTGCAGCAAGTCGGTGATAAGCCGCGTCCGAAAACGCTGTTTGAACCGGGTGAAATGGTTCGCGTTAGCGACGGTCCATTCGCTGACTTCAACGGCGTGGTTGAAGAAGTGGATTA
Source organism: Kluyvera sp. CHPC 1.2972 (assembly GCF_036759925.1). Classification (NCBI taxonomy): domain Bacteria; kingdom Pseudomonadati; phylum Pseudomonadota; class Gammaproteobacteria; order Enterobacterales; family Enterobacteriaceae; genus Kluyvera; species Kluyvera sp. CHPC 1.2972. The sequence goes on from NZ_JAPKIB010000025.1 coordinate 6,393, forward strand.
CGAGAAGTCTCGCCTGAAAGTTTCCGTCTCTATCTTCGGTCGTGCGACCCCGGTAGAACTGGACTTTGCTCAGGTAGAGAAAGCGTAAGGCTGCGATCAAAAAAGCATCGATCTAATCGTTGCATAGGGCGCGAAATTGACATACAATTTCGCGCCTTTTGTTTTTATGGGCATACGCCTGTAAAACGAATTTTTATATCACGGGGAGCCTCTTAGAGGCGCTATCACCCACATTGAGGATTTTAGAATGGCTAAGAAAGTCCAAGCCTACGTTAAGCTGCAGGTTGCAGCTGGTATGGCAAACCCAAGTCCACCAGTTGGTCCAGCTCTGGGTCAGCAGGGTGTGAACATCATGGAATTCTGCAAAGCGTTCAACGCAAAAACTGATTCCATCGAAAAAGGTCTGCCAATTCCGGTTGTTATCACCGTTTACGCTGACCGTTCTTTCACCTTCATTACCAAAACGCCTCCAGCAGCAGTTCTGCTGAAAAAAGCGGCTGGTATCAAGTCTGGTTCCGGCAAGCCGAACAAAGACAAAGTAGGTAAAATTTCCCGCGCTCAGCTGCAGGAAATCGCGCAGACCAAAGCTGCCGACATGACCGGTGCCGACATTGAAGCGATGACTCGCTCCATCGAAGGTACTGCACGTTCCATGGGCCTGGTAGTGGAGGACTAAGAAATGGCTAAACTGACCAAGCGTATGCGCGTGATCCGTGACAAAGTTGATGCAACTAAACAGTACGACATCAACGAAGCTATTGCCCTGCTGAAAGAGCTGGCCACTGCTAAGTTCAACGAAAGCGTTGACGTTGCCGTTAACCTCGGTATCGACGCTCGTAAATCTGACCAGAACGTACGTGGTGCAACTGTACTGCCACACGGTACTGGCCGTTCCGTTCGCGTTGCCGTATTTACCCAGGGCCCTAACGCTGAAGCAGCTAAAGCTGCTGGCGCAGAGCTGGTAGGTATGGAAGATCTGGCTGACCTGATCAAGAAAGGCGAAATGAACTTCGACGTTGTTATCGCATCTCCAGATGCAATGCGCGTTGTTGGCCAGCTGGGCCAGGTTCTGGGCCCACGCGGTCTGATGCCAAACCCGAAAGTTGGTACTGTAACCCCTAACGTTGCTGAAGCGGTTAAGAACGCTAAAGCAGGTCAGGTTCGTTATCGTAACGACAAAAACGGCATCATCCACACCACCATCGGTAAAGTGGACTTTGACGCTGACAAACTGAAAGAAAACCTGGAATCTCTGCTGGTTGCGCTGAAAAAAGCAAAACCAACTCAGGCGAAAGGCGTGTACATCAAGAAAGTTAGCATCTCCACCACCATGGGTGCAGGTGTTGCAGTTGACCAGGCTGGCCTGAGCGCTGCTGCAAACTAATGCCTTTACGTGGGCGGTGATTTTGTCTACAATCTTACCCCCACGTTTGCTAACGAAAGTTAGCGGCTAAAAGATTTGTTCGTTGGAGCCTGGCCTATCCAGGCCTCCGTCGAAGACCGCAGGTGTTTCGTAAGAAACTTAATGCCCTGCGTAGACGGTGACAGAACGCTAAGATTATTTTTAATACTCTGGCTTGTTTCTGCTCACCGTATTAAGACGCTCTCTCCATTGGGGAGAGTGAAGTGAGTTCCGGAACATGAGTTCCGGCAAACATCCAGGAGCAAAGCTAATGGCTTTAAATCTTCAAGACAAACAAGCGATTGTTGCTGAAGTCAGCGAAGTAGCCAAAGGCGCGCTGTCTGCAGTAGTTGCGGATTCCCGTGGCGTTACTGTAGATAAAATGACTGAACTGCGTAAAGCAGGTCGTGAAGCTGGCGTATACATGCGTGTTGTTCGTAACACCCTGCTGCGCCGCATCGTTGAAGGTACTCCATTCGAGTGCCTGAAAGACACGTTTGTTGGTCCGACCCTGATTGCATACTCTATGGAACACCCGGGCGCTGCTGCTCGTCTGTTCAAAGAGTTCGCGAAAGCGAATGCAAAATTTGAGGTCAAAGCCGCAGCCTTTGAAGGTGAGTTGATCACGGCATCGAACATCGATCGCCTGGCAACCCTGCCGACCTACGACGAAGCAATTGCACGCCTGATGGCAACCATGAAAGAAGCTTCGGCTGGCAAACTGGTTCGCACTCTGGCTGCTGTACGCGATGCGAAAGAAGCTGCTTAATAGCAGTCCTCTTTGTAAAGTATCTGCTTACGTATAAACTTATTCTGATTTTCAGGAACAATTTAAATGTCTATCACTAAAGATCAAATCATTGAAGCAGTTGCAGCTATGTCCGTAATGGACGTTGTAGAACTGATTTCTGCAATGGAAGAAAAATTCGGTGTTTCCGCTGCTGCTGCTGTAGCTGTAGCTGCTGGCCCGGCTGAAGCTGCTGAAGAAAAAACTGAATTCGACGTAATTCTGAAAGCTGCTGGCGCTAACAAAGTTGCTGTAATCAAAGCAGTACGTGGCGCAACTGGCCTGGGTCTGAAAGAAGCTAAAGACCTGGTAGAATCTGCTCCAGCCGCTCTGAAAGAAGGCGTGAGCAAAGATGACGCTGAAGCACTGAAAAAATCTCTGGAAGAAGCTGGCGCTGAAGTTGAAGTTAAATAAGCCAACTTTTCTAGTTGAAGCCTGAGAAATCAGGCCGATGGCTGGTGACTTTTTAGTCACCAGCCATTTTGCGCTGTATGGCGCCAGTAGCATTTCACACTGTTTGACTACTGGTTGTCCTGACAATGCATGTTTCTATCGACGACTTAATATATTGCGACAGGGTGCTCGCTCTGTGTAAATCGCAATGAAATGGTTTAAGCGTGATAGCAACAGGTATTGCGGAAAGTGTTCCATTTTCCGGTCAACAAAATAGTGTTGCACAAACTGTCTGCCAATGGACAGATGCGTCGACTTGTCAGCGAGCTGAGGAACCCTATGGTTTACTCCTATACCGAGAAAAAACGTATTCGTAAGGATTTTGGTAAACGTCCACAAGTTCTGGATGTCCCATATCTCCTTTCTATCCAGCTTGACTCGTTCCAGAAGTTTATCGAGCAAGATCCTGAAGGTCAGTATGGTCTGGAAGCTGCTTTCCGTTCCGTATTCCCTATTAAAAGCTACAGCGGTAACTCCGAGCTGCAATACGTCAGCTACCGTCTGGGCGAACCTGTCTTTGACGTTCAGGAATGTCAGATCCGTGGCGTGACCTATTCCGCACCGCTGCGCGTGAAACTGCGTCTGGTGATCTACGAGCGCGAAGCGCCGGAAGGCACCGTAAAAGACATTAAAGAACAAGAAGTCTACATGGGCGAAATTCCGCTCATGACCGACAACGGTACCTTTGTTATCAACGGTACTGAGCGTGTTATCGTTTCTCAGCTGCACCGTAGCCCAGGCGTCTTCTTTGACTCCGATAAAGGTAAAACCCACTCTTCGGGTAAAGTGCTGTATAACGCGCGCATCATTCCTTACCGTGGTTCCTGGCTGGACTTCGAATTCGATCCGAAGGACAACCTGTTCGTACGTATCGACCGTCGCCGTAAACTGCCTGCGACCATTATTCTGCGTGCGCTGAACTACACCACTGAGCAGATCCTTGACCTGTTCTTTGAGAAAGTTGTTTTCGAAATTCGTGACAACAAGCTGCAGATGGAACTGATTCCAGAACGTCTGCGTGGCGAAACCGCGTCCTTCGACATCGAAGCGAACGGTAAAGTGTACGTTGAAAAAGGCCGCCGTATTACTGCGCGCCACATTCGCCAGCTGGAAAAAGACGATATCAAGCATATCGAAGTTCCGGTTGAGTACATCGCTGGCAAAGTCGCTTCTAAAGACTACGTTGACGAATCTACTGGCGAGCTGATCTGCGCAGCTAACATGGAGCTGAGCCTGGATCTGCTGGCTAAGCTGAGCCAGTCTGGCCACAAGCGTATCGAAACGCTGTTCACTAACGATCTGGACCACGGTGCCTACATTTCTGAAACTGTACGCGTCGACCCAACTAACGATCGTCTGAGCGCGCTGGTAGAAATCTACCGCATGATGCGCCCTGGTGAGCCGCCAACTCGTGAAGCTGCTGAAAGCCTGTTCGAGAACCTGTTCTTCTCCGAAGACCGCTATGACCTGTCTGCGGTTGGTCGTATGAAGTTCAACCGTTCTCTGCTGCGCGACGAGATCGAAGGTTCCGGTATCCTGAGCAAAGACGACATCATCGAAGTGATGAAGAAGCTCATCGATATCCGTAACGGTAAAGGCGAAGTGGATGATATCGACCACCTCGGCAACCGTCGTATCCGTTCCGTAGGCGAAATGGCGGAAAACCAATTCCGCGTTGGCCTGGTACGTGTTGAGCGTGCGGTGAAAGAGCGTCTGTCTCTGGGCGATCTGGATACCCTGATGCCTCAGGATATGATCAACGCCAAGCCGATTTCTGCAGCAGTGAAAGAGTTCTTTGGTTCCAGCCAGCTGTCTCAGTTTATGGATCAGAACAACCCGCTGTCTGAGATTACGCACAAACGTCGTATCTCCGCACTCGGCCCGGGCGGTCTGACCCGTGAACGTGCAGGCTTCGAAGTTCGAGACGTACACCCGACTCACTACGGTCGCGTATGTCCAATCGAAACGCCTGAAGGTCCAAACATCGGTCTGATCAACTCCCTGTCCGTGTACGCACAGACTAACGAATATGGCTTCCTCGAGACGCCGTACCGTAAAGTGACCGACGGTGTTGTAACCGACGAAATTCATTACCTGTCTGCTATCGAAGAAGGCAACTACGTTATCGCTCAGGCGAACTCCAACCTGGATGACGAAGGCCACTTTGTAGAAGATCTGGTTACCTGCCGTAGCAAAGGCGAATCCAGCTTGTTCAGCCGCGATCAGGTTGACTACATGGACGTATCCACCCAACAGGTGGTATCCGTCGGTGCGTCCCTGATCCCGTTCCTGGAACACGATGACGCCAACCGTGCATTGATGGGTGCGAACATGCAACGTCAGGCCGTTCCAACTCTGCGTGCTGATAAGCCGCTGGTTGGTACCGGTATGGAACGTGCTGTTGCCGTTGACTCCGGTGTTACTGCAGTTGCTAAACGTGGCGGTACCGTTCAGTACGTCGACGCATCCCGTATCGTTATCAAAGTTAACGAAGACGAGATGTATCCGGGCGAAGCGGGTATCGACATCTACAACCTGACCAAATACACCCGTTCTAACCAGAACACCTGTATTAACCAGATGCCTTGCGTGTCTCTGGGTGAGCCAATCGAGCGCGGTGACGTGCTGGCAGATGGCCCGTCCACCGATCTGGGTGAACTGGCGCTGGGTCAGAACATGCGCGTGGCATTCATGCCATGGAACGGTTACAACTTCGAAGACTCCATTCTCGTATCCGAGCGTGTTGTTCAGGAAGACCGTTTCACCACCATCCACATTCAGGAACTGGCATGTGTGTCCCGTGACACCAAGCTGGGGCCAGAAGAGATCACTGCTGACATCCCTAACGTGGGTGAAGCTGCGCTCTCCAAACTGGATGAATCCGGTATCGTTTACATTGGTGCAGAAGTCACCGGTGGCGACATTCTGGTTGGTAAGGTAACGCCGAAAGGTGAAACCCAGCTGACGCCAGAAGAGAAGCTGCTGCGTGCGATCTTCGGTGAGAAAGCGTCTGACGTTAAAGACTCTTCTCTGCGCGTACCAAACAGCGTTTCCGGTACTGTTATCGACGTTCAGGTCTTTACTCGCGATGGCGTAGAAAAAGACAAACGTGCGCTGGAAATCGAAGAGATGCAGCTGAAGCAGGCTAAGAAAGACCTGTCTGAAGAACTGCAGATCCTCGAAGCTGGCCTGTTCAGCCGTATCTACGCTGTGCTGGTTGCCGGTGGTGTCGAAGCTGAGAAGCTGGACAAACTGCCTCGCGATCGCTGGCTGGAACTCGGTCTGACCGACGAAGAGAAACAGAATCAGCTGGAACAGCTTGCTGAGCAGTACGACGAGCTGAAACACGAGTTCGAGAAAAAACTCGAAGCGAAACGCCGCAAAATCACCCAAGGCGACGATCTGGCACCGGGCGTGCTGAAGATTGTTAAGGTATACCTGGCCGTTAAACGCCGTATCCAGCCTGGTGACAAAATGGCAGGTCGTCACGGTAACAAGGGGGTAATTTCTAAGATCAACCCGATCGAAGATATGCCGCACGATGCTAACGGTACGCCGGTAGATATCGTACTGAACCCGCTGGGCGTACCATCGCGTATGAACATCGGTCAGATCCTTGAAACCCACCTGGGTATGGCTGCGAAAGGTATCGGCGATAAGATCAACGCCATGCTGAAACAGCAGCAAGAAGTCGCGAAACTGCGCGAGTTCATCCAGCGTGCTTACGATCTGGGCTCTGATGTTCGTCAGAAAGTTGACCTGAACACCTTCACCGATGATGAAGTGCTGCGTCTGGCTGAAAACCTGAAGAAAGGTATGCCAATCGCAACGCCAGTATTCGACGGTGCAAAAGAAGCGGAAATTAAAGAACTGCTGCAACTGGGCGGTCTGCCATCTTCTGGTCAGATTACCCTGTTCGACGGCCGTACCGGTGAACAGTTCGAGCGTCAGGTAACCGTAGGTTACATGTACATGCTGAAACTGAACCACCTGGTCGACGACAAGATGCACGCGCGTTCTACCGGTTCTTACAGCCTGGTTACTCAGCAGCCGCTGGGTGGTAAGGCTCAGTTCGGTGGTCAGCGCTTCGGGGAGATGGAAGTGTGGGCGCTGGAAGCATACGGCGCCGCCTACACCCTGCAGGAAATGCTCACCGTTAAGTCTGATGACGTGAACGGCCGTACTAAGATGTATAAGAACATCGTAGATGGCAACCATCAGATGGAACCGGGCATGCCGGAATCCTTCAACGTACTGTTGAAAGAAATCCGCTCGCTGGGCATCAACATCGAACTGGAAGACGAGTAATCCTCGCTCAAACAGGTCACCGCTGCCGGGGTCATTCCCGGCAGTGGATTGTGCTAACTCCGACGGGAGCAAATCCGTGAAAGATTTATTAAAGTTTCTGAAAGCGCAGACTAAAACCGAAGAGTTTGATGCGATCAAAATTGCTCTGGCCTCGCCAGACATGATCCGTTCATGGTCTTTCGGTGAAGTTAAAAAGCCGGAAACCATTAACTACCGTACGTTCAAACCTGAGCGTGACGGCCTTTTCTGCGCCCGTATCTTTGGGCCGGTAAAAGATTACGAGTGCCTGTGCGGTAAGTACAAGCGCCTGAAACACCGCGGTGTGATCTGTGAGAAGTGCGGCGTTGAAGTGACCCAGACCAAAGTGCGTCGTGAGCGCATGGGCCACATCGAGCTGGCATGTCCAACTGCCCACATCTGGTTCCTGAAATCGCTGCCGTCCCGTATCGGTCTGCTGCTCGATATGCCTCTGCGCGATATCGAACGCGTACTGTACTTCGAATCTTATGTTGTTATCGAAGGCGGTATGACCAACCTGGAACGCCAACAGATCCTGACTGAAGAGCAGTATCTGGACGCGCTGGAAGAGTTCGGTGACGAATTCGACGCGAAGATGGGTGCGGAAGCTATCCAGGCCCTGCTGAAGAGCATGGATCTGGAGCAAGAGTGTGAAACTCTGCGTGAAGAGCTGAACGAAACCAACTCCGAAACCAAGCGTAAAAAGCTGACCAAGCGTATCAAGCTGCTGGAAGCGTTCGTACAGTCTGGTAACAAGCCAGAGTGGATGATCCTGACCGTTCTGCCGGTTCTGCCGCCAGATCTGCGTCCGCTGGTACCGCTGGATGGTGGTCGTTTCGCGACTTCTGACCTGAACGATCTGTATCGTCGCGTCATTAACCGTAACAACCGTCTGAAGCGTCTGCTGGATCTGGCTGCGCCAGATATTATCGTACGCAACGAAAAACGTATGCTGCAGGAAGCGGTTGATGCCCTGCTGGATAACGGCCGTCGCGGTCGTGCGATCACCGGTTCTAACAAACGTCCTCTGAAATCTTTGGCCGACATGATCAAAGGTAAGCAGGGTCGTTTCCGTCAGAACCTGCTCGGTAAGCGTGTTGACTACTCCGGTCGTTCTGTAATCACCGTAGGTCCATACCTGCGTCTGCATCAGTGCGGCCTGCCTAAGAAAATGGCACTGGAGCTGTTCAAACCATTCATCTACGGCAAACTGGAACTGCGTGGCCTCGCCACCACCATCAAAGCCGCTAAGAAAATGGTTGAGCGCGAAGAAGCTGTCGTTTGGGATATCCTGGACGAAGTTATCCGCGAACACCCGGTTATGCTGAACCGTGCACCAACACTGCACCGTCTGGGCATCCAGGCGTTTGAGCCAGTACTGATCGAAGGTAAAGCTATCCAGCTGCACCCGCTGGTTTGTGCGGCATACAACGCCGACTTCGATGGTGACCAGATGGCTGTTCACGTACCGCTGACGCTGGAAGCCCAGCTGGAAGCGCGTGCGCTGATGATGTCTACCAACAACATCCTGTCCCCAGCGAACGGCGAACCAATCATCGTTCCTTCTCAGGACGTTGTATTGGGTCTGTACTACATGACTCGTGACTGTGTTAACGCCAAAGGCGAAGGCATGGTGCTGACTGGTCCTAAAGAAGCTGAGCGTATCTATCGCGCAGGTCTGGCCTCTCTGCATGCGCGCGTTAAAGTGCGTATCACCGAGTACGAAAAAGATGAAAACGGCGAATTCGTTGCGCACACCAGCCTGAAAGACACGACCATTGGCCGTGCCATTCTGTGGATGATCGTACCGAAAGGTCTGCCTTTCTCCATCGTCAACCAGGCGCTGGGCAAGAAAGCTATCTCCAAAATGCTGAACACCTGTTACCGCATTCTGGGCCTGAAGCCGACCGTTATCTTCGCTGACCAGACCATGTACACCGGCTTTGCTTACGCAGCGCGCTCAGGCGCCTCTGTCGGCATCGACGACATGGTTATCCCAGAGAAGAAATACGAAATCATCAGCGAAGCGGAAGCTGAAGTTGCTGAGATCCAGGAGCAGTTCCAGTCTGGTCTGGTAACCGCTGGCGAACGCTACAACAAAGTTATCGATATCTGGGCAGCGGCGAACGATCGTGTATCCAAAGCGATGATGGATAACCTGCAAACTGAAACCGTCATTAACCGTGAAGGTAAAGAAGAGCAGCAGGTTTCCTTCAACAGCATCTACATGATGGCCGACTCTGGTGCGCGTGGTTCTGCAGCACAGATTCGTCAGCTGGCTGGTATGCGTGGTCTGATGGCTAAGCCAGATGGCTCCATCATCGAAACGCCAATCACCGCGAACTTCCGTGAAGGTCTGAACGTACTCCAGTACTTCATCTCCACTCACGGTGCTCGTAAAGGTCTGGCGGATACCGCACTGAAAACAGCGAACTCCGGTTACCTGACTCGTCGTCTGGTTGACGTGGCACAGGACCTGGTCGTGACTGAAGACGACTGTGGCACCCTGGAAGGCATCACCATGACCCCGGTTATCGAGGGTGGTGATGTTAAAGAGCCACTGCGCGATCGCGTACTGGGTCGTGTGACGGCTGAAGACGTTCTGAAGCCGGGCACCGCGGACATTCTGGTTCCACGTAACACGCTGCTGAACGAGCAGTGGTGTGATCTGTTGGAAGAGAACTCCGTTGACTCCGTGAAAGTGCGTTCCGTTGTATCCTGTGACACCGACTTTGGTGTATGTGCGCACTGCTACGGTCGTGACCTGGCGCGTGGCCACATCATCAACAAAGGTGAGGCTATTGGCGTTATCGCTGCACAGTCCATCGGTGAACCTGGTACACAGCTGACGATGCGTACGTTCCACATCGGTGGTGCGGCATCTCGTGCGGCTGCTGAATCCAGCATCCAGGTTAAGAACAAAGGTAGCATCAAGCTCAGCAACGCGAAGTCGGTTGTGAACTCCAGCGGTAAACTGGTTATCACTTCCCGTAACACCGAGCTGAAACTGATCGACGAATTCGGTCGTACCAAAGAAAGCTATAAAGTGCCTTACGGCTCCGTTATGGCTAAAGGTGATGGCGAGCAGGTTGCCGGCGGTGAAACCGTAGCAAACTGGGATCCACACACCATGCCAGTTATCACCGAAGTAAGTGGTTTCATCCGCTTTACTGACATGATCGACGGCCAGACCATTACTCGTCAAACTGACGAACTGACCGGTCTGTCTTCTCTGGTCGTTCTGGACTCTGCTGAACGTACCGCGGGTGGTAAAGACCTGCGCCCAGCACTGAAAATTGTTGATGCCCAGGGTAACGACGTTCTGATCCCAGGCACTGATATGCCTGCTCAGTACTTCCTGCCGGGTAAAGCGATTGTTCAGCTGGAAGATGGTACTCAGATCCACTCTGGTGATGCTCTGGCGCGTATTCCTCAGGAATCCAGCGGTACCAAAGATATCACCGGTGGTCTGCCACGCGTTGCGGATCTGTTCGAAGCACGTCGTCCGAAAGAGCCGGCAATCCTGGCTGAAATCAGCGGCATCATTTCCTTCGGTAAAGAAACCAAAGGGAAACGTCGTCTGGTTATCACCCCGTTAGACGGTAGCGATCCATACGAAGAGATGATTCCAAAATGGCGTCAGCTCAACGTATTCGAAGGCGAACGTGTAGAACGTGGTGATGTGGTTTCCGACGGTCCAGAAGCTCCGCACGACATCCTGCGCCTTCGTGGCGTACACGCGGTAACGCGTTACATCACCAACGAAGTACAGGACGTTTACCGTCTGCAAGGCGTTAAGATTAACGATAAACACATTGAAGTTATCGTTCGTCAGATGCTGCGTAAAGCGACCATCGAAAGTGCTGGTAGCTCCGACTTCCTGGAAGGCGAGCAGGTTGAATACTCCCGCGTCAAGATTGCTAACCGCGATCTGGAAGCGAACGGCAAAGTGGCGGCAACTTACTCCCGCGACCTGCTGGGTATCACCAAAGCGTCCCTGGCTACCGAATCGTTCATCTCTGCGGCATCGTTCCAGGAGACTACACGTGTCCTGACCGAAGCAGCCGTTGCGGGCAAACGCGACGAACTGCGCGGCCTGAAAGAGAACGTTATCGTGGGGCGTCTGATCCCTGCGGGTACCGGTTATGCGTACCACCAGGATCGCATCCGTCGCCGTGCGGCGGGCGAAGTTTCTGCAGCACCTCAGGTGAGTGCAGAAGAAGCGACCGCAAGCCTGGCAGAACTGCTGAACGCAGGTCTGGGTGGTTCTGATAACGACTAATCGTTCACGCTAGTGCCGATAAGTTGAAAAGGCCAGTCTTCGGACTGGCCTTTTTTATGCTTTTCTGGCCTGAAAAAACAAAAGGCACCCTGATGGGTGCCTTTTGCTATTCCGTTTTGAGCTTTTAGCTAACCAGTGGAATACGGCGATACAGTTCAATCATGTCGGTCGCCAGATCCTGGATAACCATCGCGTTCATCAGGTGGTCCTGAGAGTGAACGGTGATCAGATTGACCGGCAGTTTACCCGTACCTTCATCAATGCCGATAAGCTGGGTCTGGATACCATGGGCCAGTTTCACGAACTCGCGAGACTCTTCCATCGCCTTTTCCGCGCCCTCAAAGTCGCCTTTGCGAGCCAGCTGCAGCGCAGTTAATGCTGAACTACGTGCGGCACCGGCGTTCACCAGCAGCTCCATGATGATTGATTCTAAATCTTCCACGTCTTTCTCACTCCATTAACTTAAGGGCTTTCTCAAGCACAACATCGCCTTTCATCATGCCGTAGTCCATCATATCGATGACGGCGACCGTTTTACCCAGTGGGTCGGCCAGTGCCTGAAGTTTGGCTTGTTCATACTTCACCTGCGGACCCAACAGTACGATGTCCGCATCGTTAAGATTTGCTTTAAATTCGGCCACCGGTACGGCTTTAATTGAGACTTCAATGCCTTTTTTCTGTGCCGCATCCTTCATACGTTGGACCAACATGCTGGTGGACATACCTGCAGCGCAGCATAAAACGATATTCTTCATAATGCTCCCTCATGACCCGTGATGACTCATGTTTATCGCGAGCTGAAACGTTCAACAACTGCTTTACGATGATTGTGTGTAAGCCATCACAAAGATCGGCCCAAAAAACTGAAACCGGTTACAGTTTGCATGATTTAGCGTGCAAAAAATGAGGAAGGATAGGTAGCCCGGCCGAGCAATGCGACGCTGGGATTTTGCATCGAGCCGCCCCCGGATTTGGCGCTGTTGCACCTCGTCCGGGCTACACAAGAGTGGGTTACGCGTCGTGAGTCGTTCGCTGGATGCGGTTTTTCCCCTGGCGTTTGGCTTTATAAAGCGCTTCGTCCACGCTCGATACCAGATGGTCCAGCGTCTCCATGTGCCATTCGCCGAGCCCGGCGCTGAAGGTCACATGCAGCCCCTCTTCACGCCAGTTTCTATTGGCAACATTCATCCGCCATAGTTCGAGTAGTGCTGCCGCCTCGGCAATATGTTCTGCGGTGAAGATAACCGCGAACTCCTCGCCGCCGTAGCGGTAGAGCGACAGCCCGTGCGCCTGCAGAATGGCGATCCCTTCACGAGCCACGTTGCGTAGCACGATATCGCCGCTGAGGTGGCCCCAGGTATCATTGATGGATTTGAAGTTGTCGATATCGACCAGCGCCAGCGCGAACGACTGTCGATCGTTCATCAAGGCGGTAATGTCGGTATCAAAAGCCCAGCGGTTTTTACAGCCGGTGAGTGAGTCAACGGTCGCCTGGCGTACATAGGCCTGCTCGCGCTCTTTGTTGGTTTCAATCGCCTTATGCAGCATCACCTCAAGGCCGGGCGCGCGGTTGGTATCGCCGGTTTTGATGGCGTTGATGATATTCATCAGAATACCGCGGGAGGCATGACGCAGATACAGGCCGAAGGTGATGATGATCAGGCCGGCCAGCGCGAAGCCCCAGGAGATGATGATGCTCTCATGCTGCGCCAGCATACTGAGCGTATGGCCGGAGACTTTATAGATAACGAACCAGTCCGGATTGGTGAACGAATAGTAGTAATACCAGGTCCGGCTCTGCTTATCGAATACCTCGCCTTCACCAGCTGTCATGCTGGTTAGCAGCTGCGAGGAAACGACCGTCTGGAAGAGTTTACCGGTATCGGAATGCAGCAGCGCCTGACCCTGCCGGTTCACCACGAAGAAATCACCCTGTACCGGCGGACGCATCTGGCGCAGGGTGTGGCTCATGGCGGCTAAATCAAAATGGAAGGCCAGCGTTCCCTTGAGCTTGCCGTCGGGGGAGATGACCGGCTTCGCCAGCGTCACGGTCTGCTGCTGGGTATAGAAATCGGTGTACGGCTGTGTATAGCGGCTGAAAATGCCGACATCGCCCTGGTGGACGAACCAGGGGCGAGTGGTGGCATCAAAGACTGGAGCGTTCTGCCGCTGCACCGCCTGGGGGGCGCGTAGATAATGGCCTTCGGTATCGGCGACAGAGAGTGAAGAAACCGTTGGCATCATCGACAGCAACTGCATCATCGACTGCAACCCTTTCTCAGGATCGAGATTTACCACCTTGTTCAGCTCGTCGTTACGGGCCAAATAGTTCGTGGCGCGTCCCAGAATATAATCATTTTCGTTGAGGATGGATTCGGCATAGTTGACCGCCAGATTGTGGGTAAAGTTGCGGTTAATACTATGATAATCGCGAATAATATCGTTGCGCTGGATGATGGTTACCAGAATGGCTATGGCGATAAAGCACACAATAATGCCAGCAAAACTGATAAAGATCGGGGTAGTAAAAGACAGCCGTCTGCTGTGAGAACTCATCATGGTTTCCATTCCTGGGAGAGATTGCAGAAGACCAGAACCAGAGCGAGTTGGTACTGCAATTTAATACACATATTTATGACTCAATAATTATACTTTATTGGCGTAAAGATGAATATTTGTTCTAAATATATAGATTAAATCGCTATTACAAGTCGGTTTTAATGAAACAATATTTCGTTAAAAGCTGAAGAAGGGCAGCGGAAAAAGCAGGCTGCCCTGAAGAAGTATAGCTGACGTTTAGCGGACTGCGCTGCGTCCCAGCCAGTTATCCCAATCTTTCCATACCGGCTGCAGGCCACGGGCGGATAGCGCACTAGCCACTTCGGCAGGCGTTCTGGCATCGTGCGGCGAGAACTGCTCCAGTTCCGGGCGATTGTCGGCGTAGCCGCCGGGCTGGGTTTTTGAGAATGCGCTGACGTTATTGATAGCCAGCGGGATAACCCGATCCCGGAACCACGGTGATTCGCGGGTAGAGAGCGACAGTTCTGTCTCCGGAGAGAACAGGCGGAACGCGCAGATCGTCTGTACTAGCTGGCGTTCATCCATCAGCGATGCGGGCTCAATGCCGCCTGCACACGGGCGCAGTCGTGGGAAGGAGATGGAGTAACGGCTTTGCCAGTAGCGCTGCTGCAGCCACAGCAGGTGCTCGGCCACCATAAAACAGTCGACCCGCCAGCTATCGGAAAGGCCAATCAGCGCACCGAGGCCGATTTTGTCGATCCCGGCTTGCCCCAGACGGTCCGGCGTGTCGAGACGCCAGAAGAAGTCCTGCTTTTTGCCTTTCAGATGGTGCTGCGCGTACATTGCTTCATGGTAGGTCTCCTGGTAGACCATGACCCCATCCAGCCCCAGCGTTTTTAGCTCGGCATACTCCTCGGTCGCCAGCGGCTGCACTTCCATATGCAACGAGGCAAACTGCTGGCGAATGTCCGGCAGATGACGACGGAAGTAGTCCATGCCGACCTTTCCCTGATGCTCGCCGGTGACCAGCAGGAGATGCTCAAAACCCATCTCGTGTATCGCTTCGCACTCGCGGGCAATTTCTGCTTCATCCAGCGTCTTGCGCTTGATGCGGTTACTCATAGAGAAGCCGCAGTAGGTGCAGTCGTTGGCGCAGAGATTCGAGAGATAAAGCGGCACGTAGAAGCTGACGGTATTACCGAAGCGCTGGCGGGTGAGCTTTTGCGCCCGCTGGGCCAGCGGCTCCAGATAGTCGGCGGCAGCAGGGGAGAGCAGGGCCATGAGATCGTCGCGGCTAAGCTGTGAAGCGCCGAGCGCCCGTTCCACATCGGCGGCGGTTTTGCCGTTGATGCGTAAGCGGATGTCGTCCCACTCCAGTTGCCGCCAGCGGTCGCTGAACGTTTTCATGCCAGCGCCTCCAGAAAACCGGTTAATGGGCTGGTGGCGCTGGCCTGCGTGCTACGGTTTCCCGGCACCGCCTGACGCGCCAGCAGCCCGGCTTCTACCGCCAGACGGAAGGCGGTTGCCATAGTGACCGGGTCGTCGGCCACGGCAATAGCCGTGTTGACCAGCACCGCATCGGCGCCCATCTCTAGCGCCTGCGCCGCATGGCTAGGTACACCGATTCCGGCATCCACCACCACCGGCACGGTAGCCTGCTGGATGATGATCTCCAGCATGGCCCTGGTCTCCAGCCCCTGATTAGAGCCGATAGGCGCGCCAAGCGGCATCACCGCCGCGCAGCCCACCTCTTCCAGCCGCTTACACAGCACCGGGTCAGCGCCGCAGTATGGCAGCACCACAAAGCCCTGTTTCACCAGCGCTTCGGCGGCTTTCAGCGTCTCAATCGGGTCTGGTAGCAGCCAGCGGGCGTCGGGGTGAATTTCGAGCTTCAGCCAGTTTGTCCCCAGCGCTTCACGCGCTAGCTGGGCGGCAAAGATAGCCTCCTCAGCGGTTTTTGCCCCCGAGGTGTTGGGCAGCAGCGTTACGCCCGCGTCAACCAGCGGAGCCAGAATGGCGTCGTTGTGCTGACGTAAATCGACCCGCTTCATCGCCAGCGTCACCAGTTGGCTGCCGGAGGCACGAATGGCTTCGACCATCAGTTGTGACGAGGCAAATTTCCCGGTACCGGTGAACAGATGTGAATCAAACGTTTTGTCCGCAATACGTAACATATCAACCCCCTGCAATAACCTGAAAGAGCAGGATCTGGTCGCCTTCCTGCACGATGTGCTGCTGCCACTGGTCGCGTGGCAGAATCTGTTGGTTCAGCGCCAGCGCGGCCCCCGGCTTGAGCTGGTTAAGCTGGGCGAGCAGGTCGCTGACGGTTTGCCCCTCGGCGCACTGCATCACTTCATCGTTGAACTGAATCTGCATGTCGCCCTCCGCATACCGGGCAGCCCTGGGCGCGACGCAGCACGAGGCTGCGCCACTGGCTGGTTTTGCCGTCGAACAGACGCAGTTCGCCGCTCGGTGTGTCGATGCCGCTCAACAACTTGATGGCCTCCAGCGCCTGCAATGTGCCCATCACCCCAACCACTGGGCCGACGATGCCCGCGGTGCGGCAGTTGCGCTCCGGCTCCGCATCGTCCGGCCACAGGCAGCGGTAGCAGCCTTGCTCCCATGGCGGTGTCAGTACCATGATTTGGCCGCCAAAGCCGACGGCGCTGGCGGTGATAAGCGGCGTATTGAGCGCCACACAGGCGGCGTTGATCGCCTGACGTGTTGCCATGTTGTCGGTACAGTCGAGCACCACGTCGGCGCGTGATACCGCGTGGCGTAGCGCATCGCCGGTCAGCCGCTGCTGTAGCGCAACCAGGTCAATATCAGGGTTTAGCCGCGCCAGCCGCTGTTGAGTGACCTGCGATTTTGAGCGGGCAATATCGTCGGTGGTGAACAGGATTTGCCGTTGCAGATTACTGAGGTGTACCTCGTCGTCGTCCGCCAGCGTCAGCGTGCCGACGCCCGCCCCCGCCAGATACAGCGCGGCAGGCGAGCCCAGCCCGCCTAAACCGACGATCAGCACATGGCTACCGAGCAGCTTTTGCTGGCCATCAATAGCGATATCGCCCAGCAGGATCTGCCGGCTATAGCGCATAAAGTCGCGGTCATTCATCGCCCACTCCCGCTATCGCCAGCAGCTGCGCCGTGGCTTCACGCCAGTCCGCCGCTTGAGTAATGGCGCTGACCACGGCAATGCTGCCCACGCCGGTCGCCAGCACGTCAGGCGCACGCGCAAGACTGATGCCGCCGATGGCGACGGTTGGGTAATCGGCCAGACGCGCAATATGGCCTGCCAACTGCGTCAGCCCCTGCGGCGCGGAGGGCATCTGCTTGGTTTGGGTGGGAAAGACGTGGCCCAGTGCGATATACGACGGTCGAGCGGCGAGCGCCACGTCAATCTCCATATCGTCGTGGGTCGACACACCAAGGCGAAGGCCCGCAGCCTGAATCGCTTTCAGATCCGTAGTTTCCAGATCCTCCTGGCCCAGATGCACCCCGTAGGCGCGGTGCTTGATAGCCAATCGCCAGTAGTCGTTGATAAACAGGCGGGCGTCATAGCGTCGGCCCAGCGCGATGGCGGCCATCACGTCCGCTTCAACCTCGTCGTCGCGCTTGTCTTTGATTCGCAGTTGAATGGTACGCACGCCGGCTTCCAGCAGGCGTTCAATCCACATCATGCTGTCCACCACCGGATAAAGTCCGAGGCGGAACGGTACCGTTGGGAAATCGGGCTGGTACATCAGGCCTCCTCGCGTTTCAGGTAAATTTCACCGCCTTTGGCGCGGAAGTTCTCCGACATATCCGCCATGCCCACTTCAATCGTCTGGGCGGCAGCGTAGTCGCGTACTTCCTGGCTGATTTTCATCGAGCAGAATTTCGGCCCGCACATGGAGCAGAAGTGGGCGACTTTGCCGGATTCCTGCGGCAGGGTTTCATCGTGGTAGGCGCGGGCGGTAAACGGATCGAGTGCGAGGTTAAACTGGTCTTCCCAGCGGAATTCGAAGCGCGCTTTTGACATCGCATTATCGCGGATCTGCGCGCCCGGGTGCCCTTTCGCCAGGTCGGCGGCGTGGGCGGCAATTTTGTAGGTGATCAGCCCCTGCTTCACATCCTCTTTGTTTGGCAGGCCAAGGTGCTCTTTTGGCGTGACGTAGCAGAGCATCGCGCAGCCAAACCAGCCAATCATCGCCGCGCCAATGCCGGAGGTGAAATGGTCATAGCCCGGCGCGATATCGGTGGTCAACGGCCCTAAGGTGTAGAACGGCGCTTCGTGGCAGTGCTCCAGCTCTTCGGTCATGTTGCGCTGAATCATCTGCATCGGCACGTGGCCCGGGCCTTCAATCATCACCTGCACATCGTACTCCCAGGCGATTTTGGTCAGCTCGCCCAGCGTGTGCAGCTCGGAGAACTGGGCTTCGTCGTTGGCGTCCTGAATCGAGCCCGGACGCAGACCGTCGCCCAGCGACAGCGATACGTCATAGGCGGCACAGATTTCACAGATTTCACGGAAGTGCTGGTAGAGGAAGTTTTCCTGATGATGGGAGAGACACCATTTCGCCATGATAGAACCACCGCGAGAGACGATGCCGGTCAGGCGCTTGGCAGTCATCGGCACGTAGCGCAGCAGCACGCCCGCGTGGATAGTGAAGTAGTCGACGCCCTGTTCGGCCTGCTCCAGCAGCGTGTCGCGGAAGGCTTCCCAGGTCAGATCTTCGGCGATCCCGTTGACCTTCTCCAGCGCCTGGTAGATCGGCACGGTGCCGATCGGAACCGGGCTGTTACGCAGGATCCATTCGCGGGTTTCGTGGATATAGCGGCCGGTCGACAGGTCCATCACCGTATCTGCGCCCCAACGGGTGGACCACACCAATTTTTCCACTTCCTCTTCAATGGAGGAGGTCACCGCCGAGTTACCGATATTGGCGTTCACCTTCACGAGGAAGTTGCGGCCGATGATCATCGGCTCGGATTCCGGGTGGTTGATGTTGGCAGGAATGATGGCGCGCCCGGCGGCGACTTCATCACGCACGAATTCCGGCGTGATGTTCTCCGGCAGGCGTGCGCCGAAGGCCATGCCTGGGTGCTGGTGGCGCAATACTTCGCTGCGAATGCGCTCGCGGCCCATGTTTTCACGAATGGCGATGAACTCCATTTCCGGCGTCACAATCCCCTGACGGGCATAGTGCAGCTGAGTGACGCATTTACCTGCTTTGGCGCGCTTCGGCGTCAGCAGCCCATTAAAGCGCAGTTCGTCGAGACCATCATCGGCCAGCCGCTCTTTGGTGTAGGCGGAACTGCGGTCATCCAGCTCTTCGCTGTCGTCGCGAGCGGTAATCCACGGCTGGCGCAGCTTTGCCAGACCCTGCTGGACGTTAATCGCCACGTTTGGGTCACCGTAGGGGCCGGACGTGTCGTACACCGGCACCGCTTCGTTCGCTTCGAGCTGTGGGTTTTCTTTATTGCCGCCAATCAGCGTGGGGCTCAGCTGAATTTCGCGCATTGGAATACGGATATCCGGCTGCGAACCGGTGATGTAGATACGTTGGGAGTTCGGGAACGCGGTGCCTTCCAGGGTATCGATAAAGTGTTGGGCCTGGGCGCGCTGTTCGCGGCGAGATGGTTTAGTAGTGACAGACATAGCTCATTCCAAATAAAAGTAAGGACATGGCTTGTCAGACGACGGATGAAGCAAGAGAGAAGATCGCCCTTGGGCGATGCGACTATAGATTGACTCTTGTTCCCTTCGCAGGTCTTAACCTGATCAGGTTCCGCGGATCCCGAATTAACGGTCTCAGCCCGTGCTTGCGCACTGGGCACTCCGACAAGAAGTAACCTCAGATGATGAGAGGTAATGAATGTAAACTACTCGTTAATGCGGCAAATCTCAAGCCGGGCGTTTTATTTCGTCCTCGCCGAGCGCCTCGAAGGTCAGCATGATGAGCTGGTCTTCCAACAGAAAACGGGCCTCCAGCGCTTCACCGATATCGGACAGCGCCTGCTGGAAGGCATACACGTTATCCTGGTCGATAGCGTTCTCCAGCGTAGAGTCGTAGTAGTCCATAATTTGTTGGGTATTGGCATCCAGCAGCGGCCAGATTTTGCTGGCGTTTAAAAGCGGACTGTTGCCTTCCATTTTATGGATAATGCGTTCATAAATACTGAAATGACCGGCAGATAAATAGTCGACCAGGCGCTGACAAAAGTCATCAAGCGCTTTCTCGTTAAGACGCATGAACGATTCTTTGCCAGGCTTAAGGCCAACCAGATTGTAGTAAGCCACGAGCAGGTGCTTACGAATATTCAGCCAGCGGTCGACCAGTCTGTGGTGTCCTTTTACACGCTCTGTCAGGCTCTCTAACTGGTTTAACATAGGTTGACCCCCGCATCAGTAAGTTTAAAATCTGCTCACGTCAATATGTAAATATTATGTTAATAAAATGCCTATGAACCGAAGGTAGCGCAAGAGATATGGATCGTATAATTGAAAAATTGGATCGCGGCTGGTGGATAGTCAGCCACGAACAAAAATTATGGTTGCCCGGTGGGGAATTACCATATGGCGAAGCGGTAAATTTCGATCTTGTGGGTCAGCACGCACTCCAGATTGGTGAGTGGGAAGGTGACCCGGTTTGGCTGGTACAGCAGCGTCGCCACGATATGGGCACCGTGCGTCAGGTTCTTGACCAGGACGTGGGCCTGTTCCAGCTTGCCGGGCGCGGCGTGCAGCTGGCGGAGTTTTACCGCTCGCACAAATTCTGCGGCTACTGCGGCCATACCATGCACCCGAGCAAAACCGAATGGGCGATGCTGTGCAGCCACTGCCGTGAGCGCTACTACCCGCAGATTGCGCCGTGCATTATCGTCGCCATTCGCCGCGATGATTCGATCCTCCTTGCCCAACACGTTCGCCATCGCAACGGCGTGCATACCGTGCTGGCCGGTTTTGTTGAAGTGGGCGAAACCTTAGAGCAGGCGGTGGCGCGTGAAGTGATGGAAGAGAGCGGCATTAAGGTGAAGAACCTGCGCTACGTCACCTCCCAGCCGTGGCCATTCCCGCAGTCGCTGATGACCGCCTTTATGGCGGAGTACGACAGCGGCGACATCGTTATCGATCCTAAAGAGCTGCTTAACGCCAACTGGTATCGCTACGACGATCTCCCGCTTTTGCCGCCGCCGGGCACCGTGGCGCGTCGTCTGATCGAAGATACCGTGGCAATGTGTCGGGCTGATTACGACTGACATGTTACAATAGGCGCATCAACGCTAAAGGAATGTAAACATGAGCGAACTGAAGAACGATCGTTATCTGCGCGCGCTGCTGCGCCAGCCCGTAGACGTGACCCCGGTATGGATGATGCGCCAGGCAGGCCGCTATTTGCCGGAGTACAAGGCAACCCGCGCCCATGCTGGTGATTTTATGTCGCTGTGCAAAAACGCCGAGCTGGCCTGCGAAGTCACTCTGCAGCCGCTGCGCCGCTTCTCGCTTGATGCGGCGATCCTCTTCTCGGATATCCTGACCATTCCGGATGCGATGGGGCTGGGACTCTATTTTGAAGCCGGGGAAGGCCCGCGTTTTACCTCGCCTATCACCAGTAAAGCGGATGTTGAAAAGCTGCCGATTCCGGACCCGGAAGGTGAGCTGGGCTACGTGATGAACGCGGTGCGCACCATTCGCCGTGAACTAAAGGGCGAAGTGCCGCTGATTGGTTTCTCCGGCAGCCCGTGGACGTTGGCGACCTATATGGTGGAAGGCGGCAGCAGCAAAGCCTTTACCACTATCAAAAAGATGATGTACGCCGACCCTAAAGCGTTGCATCTGCTGCTGGATAAGCTGGCGCAGAGCGTCACGCTGTACCTCAACGCGCAGATTAAAGCCGGCGCGCAGTCGGTGATGATTTTCGATACCTGGGGCGGCGTGCTGGCCGGTCGCGACTATCAGCAGTTTTCGCTGTACTACATGCACAAAATCGTTGATGGCCTGCTGCGTGAAAACGACGGTCGCCGCGTGCCGGTGACGCTGTTCACCAAAGGCGGCGGTCAGTGGCTGGAAGCAATGGCGGAAACTGGCTGCGATGCGCTGGGTCTCGATTGGACTACTGATATCGCCGATGCGCGCCGTCGCGTAGGCCATAAAGTGGCTCTGCAGGGCAATATGGACCCGTCCATGCTTTATGCGCCTGAGGCGCGTATTGAAGAAGAAGTGGCGACGATTCTGGCCGGTTTTGGTCAGGGCGAAGGCCACGTCTTCAATCTCGGCCACGGCATTCATCAGGACGTGCCGCCGGAACATGCGGGTGTCTTTGTGGAGGCGGTACATCGCCTGTCGGCGCAGTATCACCGCTGATGGATCTCGCATCGCTGCGTTCACAGCAGTTGGAGCTAGCCTCATCGGTGATCCGGGACGATCGTTTTCACTGCGATCCCCCGGATCTGATCGGCGGCGCTGACGTAGGCTTTGAGCAGGGCGGTGAAGTGACGCGCGCGGCGATGGTTTTGCTGAAGTACCCTACGCTTGAGCTGGTGGAATATCAGGTGGCGCGTATCGCCACCACCATGCCCTATATCCCCGGTTTTCTCTCTTTTCGCGAAACCCCTGCGCTGATGGCGGCCTGGCAGCAGCTTTCGCAAAAGCCCGATCTGCTGTTCGTCGACGGCCACGGTATTTCCCATCCGCGTCGTTTAGGCGTCGCCAGCCATTTTGGCCTGCTGGTGGACGTGCCAACCATCGGCGTGGCAAAAAAACGGCTGTGCGGCAAGTTTGAGCCGCTCTCGCCTGAGGTTGGCGCGCTGGCACCGCTGATGGACAAAGACGAGCAGCTGGCGTGGGTCTGGCGCAGCAAAGCGCGCTGTAACCCGCTGTTTATCTCCACGGGTCATCGCGTCAGCCTGGAGAGCGCTTTAGGCTGGGTGCAGCGCTGTACCCAGGGCTACCGCCTGCCGGAGCCGACGCGCTGGGCAGACGCCGTGGCCTCAGAGCGCCCGGCTTTTACGCGGCTTGCAGCAAAACCGCCCCATATCGGGTAAACTGCGTCTAATTTCCGTATTCGAGAACTCATCATGTTACAAAACCCGATTCATCTGCGTCTGGAGAAGCTGGAAAGCTGGCAGCACGTCACCTTTATGGCCTGTCTTTGCGAACGCATGTACCCAAACTACGCCATGTTCTGCAAAGAGTCGGAATTTGGTGAGCCGCAGTTGTACCGTCGTATCCTCGACCTCATCTGGGAAACCCTAACCGTCAAAGACGCGAAGGTAAACTTCGATAGCCAGTTGGAAAAACTGGAAGAGGCGATCCCGGCAGCCGATGATTACGACATGTACGGCGTTTATCCAGCGATCGATGCCTGCGTAGCATTAAGTGAATTAATTCACTCTCGCCTGAGCGGTGAAACCCTCGAGCACGCGATCGAAGTCAGTAAGAGTTCTATTACCTCCGTGGCGATGCTGGAAATGACCCAGGCTGGTCGCGAAATGACCGATGAAGAGCTGCGTCTGAACCCTGCGGTAGAGCAAGAATGGGACATTCAGTGGGAGATTTTCCGCCTTTTAGCCGAGTGCGAAGAACGGGATATTGAACTGATTAAAGGGCTACGCGCAGACCTCCGCGAGGCCGGTGAGAGCAATATTGGTATAATTTTTCAGCAATGAGACAACAAAACGTGATTTACCGCCTGAATTGTCACGCCTGAAGGCTTCACATCTGCCCCCCGTCTGGTCTACATTTGGAGGGCGAAAAAAAGTGGCTATCGGTGCGTGTATGCAGGAGAGTGCTTTTATGGCATTTTCGTCGCACTCGATGCTTAGCAAGCGATAAACACATTGTAAGGATAACTTATGAACAAGACTCAACTGATTGATGTAATTGCGGACAAGGCTGAACTGTCTAAAACCCAGGCTAAAGCTGCACTGGAATCCACCCTGGCTGCTATTACTGAGTCTCTGAAAGAAGGTGATGCTGTACAACTGGTTGGTTTCGGTACCTTCAAAGTGAACCACCGCGCTGAGCGTACTGGCCGCAACCCGCAGACCGGTAAAGAAATCAAAATCGCCGCAGCTAACGTGCCGGCATTTGTTTCTGGCAAAGCACTGAAAGACGCAGTTAAGTAAGACCGCGTGGCAGTGAACAGTTTTAAAGAAGGGGCGGTTTCGCCCCTTTCGTTCATCTGGTGCCGTTTATCGGCGCTGGCTGGCGTACTGTTGCTCACTGCCTGCAGCCATAACAGCACGCTGCCGCCTTTCACCGCCAGCGGCTATGCTGACACGCAGGGTGCGGTTCGCATCTGGCGTAAAGATAGCGGCGGCGAGACCCATCTCTTAACTACGCTAAGTCCGTGGCACAGCGGCAATACCTCGACCAGCGAATACCGTTGGCAGGATGACAAGCTGCAGCTGATTGAACTCAACGTCTACGGTAAACCGTCCGAACATATTCGCGCCCGTTTCGATAGCAACGGCGAGCTGAGCTTTATGCAGCGCGAAACGGATGGGCAGAAACAGCAGCTCTCCAGTGACCAGGTGGCGCTTTACCGCTACCGTGCCGAGCAGATCCTCCAGACCAGCGATGCGCTGCGGCTGGGGAAAGTAGTATTACGTCAGGGGCGCTGGCATGCCGACGGCTCCGTCACCACCTGTGAAGGCGAAACGGTGAAGCCTGATTTTGACTCCCGCGCCCTGGGGCATATTGCGAGCCGCCAGAGCCGTTCATCCGCCGAAGTGAGCATTGCCTGGCTGGAAGCGCCGGAAGGCACGCAGCTCTTGCTGGTGGCGAACGAAAACTACTGCACCTGGCAGCCGACCGAAAAGAACTTCTAAGCCTTACCAGCGGTTCATGCCGCCCATATGACCCCCTCCGTTGTGCCCGCCCTGACAGCCATAGCCGATCCCACCGTGACGAGGTATTCCGGCCTGCGCCATGGCGACATCAAACTTCACTCGCTGATTATCCAGCTTCTGTCGTAGCGTCTCGATCTCCTGCGCCACGCCCTCGATTTTCGCGCTATCTGGCTTATCGGCGGTTAGCAGGGCGTTGTACTCATAGCGCTTAGAGGTGAGCTGTTGTCGCAGCGCGCTGGTCTGGTTGTAAAAATCATCGTGTAGCTTCTGCGCCGTCGCCCGCTGTGCGTCGGTTAGCTGGCTGTAGCTGCCGTTATCACTGTTGTTGCCCCAGTGATGCGGCCCGGCTAGCGCCGCCCCGCTGGTGAAGGTGAGTGCCGCGACGGCAAAGAGCGTAAGGGTCAGATTGTTGTTCCGTTTCATGGTTGATTCTCCTGTGGTGTGGTTATCTTAGCTATTGCATCTTCTGTGCCAGACTCACAAACCGCGATAATGCAGAGGGTTGCAGGCCACTTACGGCAGCAGGCGAGTAAAAATGACCCGCGTCAGCCTACCCGGCGGGTCATTTTTACTCGTTGAAGCGGGACGTTTGTGCTCGAGGGCCGGGTTAGCGGGCGCGAAAAATGGCATGATTTCTGCTGAGGGATGATGACGGGAAAAGAGAAGGAAGCCCCATGAGCCTCATACGTTTACAGAAGGATTCGGTTGCGACCGGTATTAGCTGGCTGCTGACTGGCGTGATTTTGCTGCTGGTCTGCCTGTTCTCGGCGCTTATCGTGCGCGATTACGGGCGGGAAAGCGCATCGGCCCGGCAAACCATCCAGGAGAAAGGCAGCGTGCTGATCCGCGCGCTGGAGTCCGGTGCCCGTGTCGGCATGGGGATGCGCATGCATCATGCCCAACTTCAGGCCATGCTGGAAGAGATGGCCTGGCAGCCGGGCGTGCTGTGGTTTGCCGTTACCGATGAGCAGGGAACGGTGATCGCCCATAGCGACCCGCAGCAGGTGGGCAAGACACTCTACGATGCGCAGCAGATGCACGAACTGCAGGTTAGTGACACCGTGCGCGAGCGACGCGTTGCATCACCCGAACCGGCGCTGGAGATCTACCGGTCGTTTCGCCCGCTGGAGAGCGGCAATGGCCACCACATGCGCATGATGATGCGGCGGGAGGTGGTGACGACCCCGCAGGTGATTTTTGTCGCCTTTGATGTGCGTGAACTCGACGCCGAGCAGGCACGCGGGCTGCGCAATATGATTGTGATGCTGTGCGCCGCCGGGTTGGTGATGGTGGCGACCATCCTCGCGCAGTTCTGGTTCCGTCGCTATCAACGCTCACGCAGGCTGTTACAGGAAGCGACCCACCGCAGAGAAAAGCTGGTGGCCTTAGGCCATCTGGCGGCTGGGGTAGCGCATGAAATCCGTAACCCGCTCTCGTCGATTAAAGGTCTGGCGAAGTACTTTGCTGAACGCACGCCGCCGGGGGGAGAAGCCTACGCGCTGGCACAGGTGATGGCGAAAGAGGCTGACCGTCTGAACCGCGTGGTTAGCGACCTGCTGGAGCTGGTGCGTCCGGCGCATTTAAAATGGCAGTCGGTGGATCTCAACGAAGTGATTGCCCACTCGCTCCAGCTGGTCAGCCAGGATGCGCGTGGCCGGGAGATTACGCTGCAGTTCACGCCACTGCCTGCGCTACGCCGTATTCAGGCCGACCCGGACCGGCTGAATCAGGTGCTGCTGAATCTCTATCTCAACGCGATTCAGGCGATAGGTCACGGCGGTGTGATTACGGTAACGGCAGGTGAGTGTAGCGACGGGCGCGTGAAGGTGAGCGTCGCCGATAACGGCAAGGGGATGACGGCTGAGCAGCTACAGGCAATTTTCACCCCGTACTTCACCACCAAAGCCGACGGTACCGGTTTGGGGCTGGCGGTGGTACAGAACATTATTGAGCAGCATGGCGGAACCATTCACGCCGATAGCCGTCCCGGCGAGGGGGCCACATTTACCCTTTACCTGCCGGTTAATGAGCAACAAAAGGAACAGCAAGGATGAGCGTAGAGAAGGTCGATATTCTGGTGGTGGACGATGATATCAGCCACTGCACTATTCTCGACGCGCTGCTGCGCGGATGGGGATATCAGGCCTCACTGGCGCATAACGGCCGGGAGGCGCTGGAACAGGTGCGCCAACGGGTATTTGATTTAGTGCTCTGCGATATCCGCATGGCGGAGATGGACGGCATTGCGACGCTCAAAGAGATAAAGGCCTGGAACCCGTCGATCCCGGTACTGATCATGACCGCCTACTCCAGCGTGGGGACGGCGGTTGAGGCGCTAAAATCCGGGGCGCTGGATTACCTCATCAAGCCGTTAGACTTCGATAACCTGCAGCAGACGCTGGCACAGGCGCTGGTGCATACCCGGCAGGCTGAAAGCCCGGTTCCGGCATCACCAGCGGCTCAGTTCGGGATGGTCGGCGATAGCCCTGCCATGCAGGCGCTGCTGCACAATATCGCGCTGGTTGCCCCTTCTGATGCCACGGTGCTGATTCACGGCGAGTCGGGCACCGGTAAAGAGTTGGTGGCGCGAGCCCTGCACGCCAGCAGCGCGCGCCGCGATAAGCCGCTGGTGACGCTGAACTGCGCGGCGCTCAATGAGTCTTTGCTGGAGTCCGAACTGTTCGGCCACGAGAAAGGGGCGTTTACCGGTGCGGATAAACGGCGGGAAGGGCGTTTTGTGGAAGCAAGTGGCGGGACTTTATTCCTCGATGAAATTGGCGATATCTCGCCGCTGATGCAGGTACGCCTGCTGCGCGCGATTCAGGAGCGCGAGGTGCAGCGCGTAGGCAGCAACCAGACCATTTCGGTGGATGTCCGCCTGATAGCCGCCACCCATCGCGATTTGGTTGAAGAGGTCAGCGCCGGGCGCTTTCGCCAGGATCTCTATTACCGACTGAACGTGGTGACCATCGACATGCCGCCGCTGCGTCAGCGCCGCGAAGATATTCCCGCCCTCGCGCACTACTTCCTGAAACGCTACGCCGAGCGCAACCGTAAAGCGGTGCAGGGATTTACCCCGCAGGCGATGGATTTGCTGATTCACTACGACTGGCCGGGCAATATTCGCGAACTGGAAAACGCGGTGGAGCGGGCGGTGGTGCTGCTGACGGGTGATTATATCTCTGAGCGTGAGCTGCCGCTGGCGATCGCGGGTACGCCGATACCGATGTTGTCATCGGCCGATGATGAGATTCTGCCGCTGGTGGAGGTGGAAAAAGAGGTCATCCTGGCGGCGCTCGAAAAAACGGGCGGCAACAAAACTGAAGCCGCCCGTCAGTTGGGCATCACGCGCAAAACGTTGCTGGCAAAGCTCAGCCGTTAGTTCTGCTCACGCTCGATGGCGCGCCAGCCGATGTCGCGGCGGCTGAAGCTGCCGTCCCAGTGGATATCGGTCATTAAGGCGTAAGCGCGTTGCTGCGCTTCTGCCACGGTGTGGCCCAGCGCGGTGGCGCACAGCACGCGGCCGCCGCTGGTCAGCACGCGGTCATCGTCAGCGAGCCTGGTGCCCGCGTGGAAGACTTTACCGTCCGTTGAGGATTCCAGCGGCAGGCCGTGGATCTCATCACCGGTGTTGTAGTTGCCAGGGTAACCGCCCGCGGCAATCACTACGCCCAGCGAGGCGCGATCGTCCCACTCGGAGGTTTTCTCATCCAGCTTGCCCTCGCAGGCGGCCAGGCAAAGATCCACCAGATCCGACTTCATGCGCAGCATGATCGGCTGCGTTTCTGGGTCGCCAAAGCGGCAGTTGAACTCGATAACCTTCGGGTTGCCCTGTTTGTCGATCATCAGACCCGCATACAAGAAGCCGGTGTAGGTATTCCCTTCCGCCGCCATGCCTTTCACGGTTGGCCAGATGATGCGTTCCATGGTGCGCTGGTGGACCTCATCGGTCACTACCGGTGCAGGGGAGTAAGCCCCCATGCCGCCGGTGTTCGGGCCGGTGTCACCGTTGCCTACACGTTTGTGATCCTGGCTGGTGGCCATCGGCAGCACGTGCTCGCCGTCGACCATCACGATAAAGCTCGCTTCTTCGCCGTCGAGGAACTCTTCGATAACGATGCGGTGACCCGCGTCGCCAAAGGCGTTACCGGCCAGCATATCGTGTACGGCAGCTTCGGCTTCTTCCAGCGTCATCGCCACGATAACGCCTTTACCGGCGGCCAGGCCGTCGGCTTTGATCACGATCGGCGCGCCTTTCTCACGCAGATAGGCCAATGCTGGCTCAATCTCAGTGAAGTTCTGATACTCCGCCGTCGGGATCTGGTGACGGGCGAGGAAATCTTTGGTGAAGGCTTTGGAGCCTTCCAGCTGCGCCGCGCCTTCGGTTGGCCCGAAGATCTTCAGGCCAGCGGCGCGGAACGCATCGACCACGCCAATCACCAGCGGCGCTTCCGGGCCGACGATGGTCAGATCAATCTTCTCGTTTTGGGCAAAACTCAGCAGTGCCGGAATATCGGTGACGCCGATAGCCACGTTCTGCAACGCGGGCTCCAGTGCGGTACCGGCGTTACCCGGCGCGACATAAACGGTATCAACCAGCGGAGACTGTGCCGCTTTCCAGCCCAGTGCATGTTCGCGGCCGCCGTTACCAATGACTAAAACTTTCATCGTCTGCTCCCTGAATTAATGGCGGAAGTGGCGCATGTCGGTGAAGATCATCGCGATGCCGTGTTCGTCGGCGGCGGCAATCACCTCTTCGTCGCGGATAGAACCGCCAGGCTGGATAACGCAGCTCACGCCAACGGCGGCAGCGGCATCAATGCCATCGCGGAACGGGAAGAATGCATCGGAAGCCATAGCGGAACCTTTTACTTCCAGACCTTCATCACCGGCTTTAATGCCCGCGATTTTGGCGGAGTAAACGCGGCTCATCTGGCCTGCGCCTATACCAATGGTCATGTTCTCTTTGGCATACACAATGGCGTTGGACTTCACGAACTTCGCCACCTTCCAGCAGAACAGCGCATCGCGCAGCTCTTGCTCGGTCGGTTGACGTTTGGAAACGACGCGCAGTTCACCTTCGCTCACCATACCCAGGTCACGGTCCTGAACCAGCAGGCCGCCGTTCACGCGTTTAAAGTCGAGGCCCGGCACGCGCTGTGCCCACTGGCCGCAGGTCAGGACGCGAACGTTCTGTTTAGCGGCGGTGATCTTCAGCGCTTCTTCGGTCGCGGATGGGGCGATGATCACTTCCACGAACTGGCGGGAGATGATCGCTTGCGCGGTTTCAGCATCCAGCTCGCGGTTAAAGGCGATGATGCCGCCGAAGGCGGAGGTTGGGTCCGTTTTATAAGCGCGATCGTAAGCGTCGAGAATAGAAGTGCTTACCGCAACGCCACATGGGTTCGCGTGCTTGACGATAACGCAGGCCGGTTCGTTGAACTCTTTCACGCACTCCAGCGCGGCATCGGTATCAGCGATGTTGTTATAAGAGAGCGCTTTGCCCTGAACCTGCTGCGCGGTGGCAACGGATGCTTCTTTGACGTTTTCTTCTATATAGAAGGCAGCTTGCTGGTGGCTGTTCTCGCCGTAGCGCATATCCTGCTTCTTGATGAAGTTCAGGTTCAGCGTACGTGGGAAACGACCCGCGGCTTCTTTGCTCTCACCGTAGTACGCCGGAACCATGCTGCCGAAGTAGTTGGCAATCATGCTGTCATAAGCGGCGGTGTGTTCGAAGGCTTTAATTGCGAGATCGAAACGGGTGTCGAGGGTCAGAGAGCCTTCGTGAGCATCCATCTCTTTAATAATGGCGTCGTAGTCGCTGCTCTTGACGACGATAGCAACGTCTTTATGGTTCTTGGCGGCGGAGCGAACCATCGTTGGGCCGCCGATATCGATGTTCTCTACCGCATCTTCCAGCGAGCAGCCTTCACGGGCGACGGTCTCGGCGAACGGATAAAGGTTAACGACAACCATATCGATAGGCGCAATGTGATGCTGTTCCATAATGGCATCGTCCTGGCCGCGACGACCGAGGATGCCACCGTGTACTTTTGGATGCAGGGTCTTTACGCGTCCATCCATCATTTCCGGGAAACCGGTGTAATCGGAAACTTCGGTCACCGGCAGACCTTTTTCTGCTAACAGGCGGGCGGTGCCTCCTGTAGACAGCAGCTCCACACCGCGTGCGGAAAGTGCCTGGGCGAACTCGATAATACCGGCCTTGTCAGAAACACTGAGCAGAGCGCGGCGGACTGGACGACGTTGTTGCATGGTAAATCCCCTGGATTTGACTATTACAGAGAGCGTTAGGTGAATTCTTGCGTAAAAACTCAGCTAACGCCCCTTACGGGGCATCCTTGTTTTGCGGGTGCATTGTAACGAAAACGTTTGCGCAACGCTCGCGAATTTTTCTCTTTCCCTCAATTCCATTATTTCATCTCTATAGATGGGGGATAAAACCAGGTGACTCTCGAAAGCGATCCTTACTTTTGTGGATAACTCTGTGTGTAAATGGGTATAAGGCGGGGTTCTGCTGGGGATTTCAGCAGTCAGTCATTTTTCTGCAATTTAAGGGTTGCGGGCCTGAGGAAACTCCCTATAATGCGCCTCCATCGACACGGCGGATGTGAATCACTTCACACTAACTAGCCGGGTTGGTTGAAGAGAAAAACCTGAAAATGAGGGTTGACTCTGAAAGAGGAAAGCGTAATA
>NZ_JAPKIB010000026.1:0-36036 GCF_036759925.1 Kluyvera sp. CHPC 1.2972
CTGCCTGTCACGCAGGGGGTCGCGGGTTCGAGTCCCGTCCGTTCCGCCACTTATTAAGAGCCCTGAGCATATTTGCTCAGGGCTTTTTTCTTTGTGCGTCGTCTAATTATTGCTGTTTTAGCAAAAATCCTCTGCGTTTAACGATCTTTTTCTCGATCCTCCCACCCGTCATAATGGTTTTCGTTAACCAATATTTGATAAATAAGAGGAAAATCATGACAATCCCTGCACTTGGCCTCGGCACTTTCCGCCTGAAAGATGACGTTGTTATCGCGTCCGTTAAAACCGCTCTTGAGTTGGGCTATCGCACTATCGACACCGCACAGATCTATGACAACGAAGCGGCCGTCGGTCAGGCCATTGCTGAAAGCGGTGTTGCACGTGATGAACTGTTCATCACCACCAAGATCTGGATCGAAAACCTGAGCAAAGACAAGCTGATTGCTAGTCTCAAAGAGAGCCTGCAGAAGCTGCGTACCGACTACGTTGACCTGACGCTGATCCACTGGCCATCACCAAATGATGCCGTGTCGGTAGAAGAATTCATGGCTGCGCTGCTGGAAGCAAAACAGCAGGGCCTGACGCGTCAGATTGGTATTTCCAACTTCACTATTCCGCTGATGGAACGCGCTATTGCTGCCGTTGGCGTCGAAAATATTGCGACCAACCAGATTGAACTGTCACCTTACCTGCAGAACCGTAAGGTGGTGGATTGGGCAACAGAGCATGGTATTCACATCACTTCTTACATGACGCTGGCCTACGGTAAAGCACTGAAAGATGAAGTGATTGCTGAGATTGCGAAGAAACACAATGCGACGCCAGCACAGGTTATTCTGGCCTGGGCAATGGGTGAAGGCTATGCGGTGATCCCATCTTCAACCAAGCGTGAAAACCTGGCGAGCAACCTGCTGGCGCTGGATCTGAAATTAGATGCTGACGACAAAAAAGCGATCGCTGCGCTGGATTGCAACGACCGCCTGGTAAGCCCGGAAGGTCTGGCTCCTGAGTGGGACTAACTACGCGATAAACCCATTTGGGCTACAACCCTCAAGTAGCCCCAATGGGTAACGTAACTCGTCCGGGCTGCAACCCTCTGGTAGCCCGGACGAGGCGTTTACGCCGACGCCGGGATCTCCCCATTGCCGCATTACTGATTGCTTTTCACATACTCGCTAAGAAAATCAATAAACGCCCTGATACGCGTACTCACCGCACGGTCGCTGTAGTACACCGCGCTAAACGGCATCTCTACCGGCAACCGTTTATCGGCCAGCAGCTCAACAAATTCCCCGCTAGCAATCTCTTTATCCACCATATAGTCCGACAGACAGGCAATACCGTTACCGTGCAAACACAGCTGTTTAAGCGTCTCACCGCTGTTTGACGAAATACCACCGCTAATCTCCATAAACTGGCCGTCACAGCAGTAAACAGGCCAGGTATTCAGCGAGGATGGCTCTGTAAAGCCCAGGCAAAGATGCTCTTTAAGGTCGACAACGTTCTCTGGCATCCCGTAGCGGGCAATATACTCCGGCGAGGCAATAATCTTCCGGTAACTGCTAAACAGCGGACGAGCGCGCAGACTGGAATCCGTCAGGGTTCCAGCGCGGATTGCGACATCCACCTTACGCTCAATCAAATTGATAAAGGTTTCGGAGGAGACCAGCGAAAGCGTCATTTCCGGGTAACGTTCACGGAAGGGCTTCACCAGCGGCATCAGGAAGTGCAGCATCACCGGTGTGGCGGCATCCACGCGCAATAGGCCTCGCGGCGTGTTACGAGTATCCAGTAGTTCGTTCTCGG
The DNA here is from genome assembly GCF_036759925.1 of Kluyvera sp. CHPC 1.2972. NCBI lineage: Bacteria > Pseudomonadati > Pseudomonadota > Gammaproteobacteria > Enterobacterales > Enterobacteriaceae > Kluyvera > Kluyvera sp. CHPC 1.2972. The sequence goes on from NZ_JAPKIB010000026.1 coordinate 1,807, forward strand.
CCGCAGCCATCTCCTGCAACACAACCTGCATGCGGCGGAAATAACGCTCTCCCTCTTCGGTCAGGCTCAGCTGACGCGTGGTGCGGTTAAGCAGGCTCACGCCGAGCTTTGATTCCAGCTTCTTCACTGCCCGGCTTACCGCCGAGTTGGCTTGCCCGAGTTGTTCAGCAGCACGGCTGAAGCTGCCGCTTTCCACCACCGCCACGAAAATGGCAATTTCTTCTGATGTCGCTCTCATTATTGCACCTGAAGCAAAATTCTATTGAGATTTTGAATATTTTTGTTATTTAAACACCCCGGCATACTACGTGTCATCTTAATACTGATGATGTGGAGTTAAATTATGCCGCTGGCGCTTCTAGCCTTAACGATCAGTGCCTTCGCAATTGGCACAACCGAATTTGTCATTGTTGGCCTGGTGCCGACGATTGCTGAACAACTTGCCATCTCTCTGCCTTCCGCAGGGATGCTGGTCTCTATTTATGCCCTGGGCGTTGCTATTGGCGCGCCGGTGCTGACGGCGTTGACGGGTAAACTGCCGCGTAAACAGCTGCTTCTGGCGCTGATGGTACTCTTTACCATCGGTAACCTGCTAGCCTGGCAGGCACCAGGGTACGCCACGCTGGTTGTTGCACGTTTGCTGACCGGTCTGGCTCACGGCGTCTTCTTCTCCATTGGGTCGACGATTGCGACCAGTCTGGTACCTAAAGAGAAGGCGGCATCGGCGATTGCCATTATGTTCGGCGGCCTGACCGTTGCGCTGGTGACCGGCGTACCGATGGGGACATTTATCGGCCAGCACTTTGGCTGGCGGGAAACCTTCCTTGCCGTTTCTCTGCTCGGTGTGATTGCCCTGATTGCCAGTGCGGTACTGATCCCGCGTAATATCCCAGGGCGTGCGCCTGCAAGCCTGGCAGACCAGGTGAAAGTACTGACTCACCCACGCTTGCTGATGATTTACGCCATTACGGCATTAGGTTATGGCGGTGTCTTTACGGCCTTTACCTTCCTGGCGCCGATGATGCAAGACTTGGCCGGCTTTACGCCGAGCGCAGTGAGCTGGATCCTGCTGGGCTACGGCGTAGCGGTAGCGATTGGGAACATCTGGGGCGGTAAACTGGCGGACAAACACGGCGCAGTACCGGCACTGAAGTTTATCTTTGCGGCGCTGGCTGCACTGCTGCTGGTGTTCCAGTTCACGGCATCCATTCAGTACGCAGCACTGGTCACCATCCTCGTGATGGGCGTCTTTGCCTTCGGTAACGTTCCGGGCTTGCAAGTTTATGTGGTGCAAAAAGCAGAGCAATACACCCCGGCTGCGGTCGATGTAGCCTCTGGTCTGAATATCGCCGCCTTTAACGTCGGGATTGCTATCGGTTCCGTGGTGGGGGGCCAGACGGTTGAGCATTATGGTCTGGCGCAAACGCCGTGGATTGGTGCACTGATTGTTGTGGGTGCATTGCTGCTGACTGGCCTGAGCGGTCGCCTGGATAGGCCCGCACGCGTCGCGTTAGGCTAAGGCTTAAGAGTAAGCGTGCGCTTACAGAAGTTCACGCAGCTTTATCACAAATAGCGTTGAAACCGTGGGCAAAAGCCCCTATAACAGAAGAACCTTCCTGGAATCAGGCGGGTTCTTTCGTTATTGAGGTTATAAAAGAAAGTGCGAAAAAATACCTACGCCATGCGCTATATTGCCGGACAGCCAGCGGAGCGAATCCTGCCTCCTCCCGGCGCTTATACCAGCATTAGCCAGGCACTCTCGGTGGGTAAGCCGTTAAGTACGGAAGAAAACATTCGCATCCTGGTGTGGAACATCTTTAAGCAGCAGCGGGCTGAATGGCTGTCGGTGCTGAATAAGTTCGGTAAAGATGCCCATCTGGTCCTATTACAGGAAGCGCAGACGACGCCTGAGCTGGTGAAGTTTGCGACCACTAACTACCTTGCCGCCGATCAGGTTCCCGCGTTTGCGTTGCCGCATCACCCCTCAGGTGTGATGACGCTGTCCGCTGCCCATCCCATATACTGCTGTCCATTGCGCGAACGTGAGCCGATACTGCGGCTGGCCAAGTCGGCGTTAGTGACCGTTTACCCACTTCCTGACGCGCGCCTGCTGATGGTCGTGAACATTCACGCGGTTAACTTTAGCCTCGGTGTGGATGTCTATAGCAAGCAGTTGATGCCTATCGGTGAACAGATTGCCCAGCACACGGGTCCGGTGATTATGGCGGGAGATTTTAACGCCTGGAGCCGTCCGCGTATGAACGCGTTATACCGGTTTGCTCGCGATATGTCGCTGCGCCCCGTTCGTTTTGATGATGACCAGCGGCGTCGCGCGTTTGGCCGCCCGTTAGACTTTGTCTTCTATCGTGGGCTAAGCGTGGCGGATGCCTCGGTTCTGGTCACTAAAGCTTCCGATCATAATCCGCTAATTGTGGAATTTAGCCCGGCAAAATAGGGCTGGGGAAATAAAAAAAAGGCACCGGGGGAAACGGTGCCTTTTTTAATGGTTGCCTGTCAGGAATCAGGACGGTCGTTGTTTTTCACAAACAACGTCAGCTGATCGCCCGGCTGCAGATTGTCAGTATCGCGGTTCCAGCGCATCACATCTTTGATGTTCACGCCGTGACGTTTGGCGATGCTCGAAAGCGAATCACCTTTACGTACGCGGTACGTAATACTGCTGTTATCGGCAAGACGTGCAGCGCTGCTGCCCGCACCTACCGTTAAGCTCTGACCGACTTTCAGACTGCTGCCACGCAGGTTATTCCACTGCTGTAGATCTTTCGCGTTCACGCCTAAACGTGAAGCGATACCTGACAGCGTGTCACCTGAGCGTACTTTATAGCTACGACTGGTCATCGGCGTGTTGTCAGCAACCAGCGTGGGCTGGAGGTCGGCAATCTCACCGGAGGCCAGGGATTCACGCAGCTGATCCGCATGCTTCTGTGGCACCATCACGTACTTCGGACCGCTTGCCCCGAGCGTTGAGCCTTTGACGCCCGCGTTAAAGGTCTTCAGCTTGCTGACTGGCATACCTGCCATATCGGCCAGCTGTGAGATCTCTACCGGGCTATCAATGCGTACGCGTGCCAGTGCACGGCTTTCATCTGCAGTAGGCAGACGAACGCCATAGCGTTTGCTGTTTTTGAGGATGTCGCTCAACGCCAGCATCTTCGGTACGTATAATTTCGTTTCCTGAGGCAACGGCAGTGACCAGAAGTCGGTGGGTTTGCCACGGGCCTTGTTCACTTTCATTGCTTTCATTACACGGCCTTCACCGCTGTTATACGCCGCCACGGTTAATAACCAGTCGCCGTCGAACATTTTGTTCAGACGCTGCATCATATCCAGTGCTGCCGTTGTGGAAGCAACAACATCACGACGTGCGTCATAACTGCGGGTCTGTTTCAGACCGTAATTTCGCCCTGTGCTCGGAATGATCTGCCAAATGCCTGCGGCATTGGCACCAGACGTTGCGTGCGGGTCAAAAGCGCTCTCCACTATGGGTAGTAATACCAGTTCCATTGGCATGTTACGTTTCTTAACTTGCCCGGCTATCCAGTACATATACGGCTCTGCCCGTAAAGTTACATCGTGGAGATAGCTCTTATTTCGTAAGTACTTCTGTTTCTGTTCGCGAACCCGGGCGTTATCCGGGATTCCCATCTTTAGCTCGTCGCCAATGTAAGCCCACAAATCCTGATTCTGCATGTCGAATGTCCCATCGTCCATCCAACGTGCCTGACTTGCGAACTTACCTGCTTCCCCTTGACTAGCCGCAGAAAGGCTCTGTGCGTGCTGTTGGACGTTACCTTGCTGTGAAGCCTGGCAACCCACGAGCAGGACAGAGGCGAGTAATATCGCTTTTGCCTTCATGTGTGTGTCAATAGTTGCTTAAAAGACGACCGATGATAACGACGAACTTTCGAAAACGCAACCCGGAAGTATCAGAAGTTATCTTTCTTTGCCCGTAACCAGGCAAAACGCTGTTCAGATTGTAGCAACTTTGTTTCTTTCTCTATTTCGTCAATTAAATCAATATCATCCGTTCTTAAAAAGAGATTAATCAGACGCTCTTTTTTCAGAGTTGTGGGGAGTGTTATTTGTTTTTTTGCACGTAACTCCTTCACTTCTCGATAGTATTCGCTAATGAATAAATCATGCGGTAAAACGCTCAGCGCGAAGGTCATATTGGAGAGCGTGTACTCATGGGCGCAACAAACTAGCGTCTCTTCGGGCAGCATGTTAATTCTCTGCAACGACTGATACATCTGGGTTGGTGTGCCTTCAAATAGACGCCCGCAGCCCCCGGAAAACAGGGTGTCGCCGCAAAAAAGCCAGGGCGCGCTATAGAAACAGACATGTCCTAAAGTGTGGCCCGGCGTGGCGAGAACGTGAAAATCCTGGTTGAGGATGTGAATACAGTCGCCGTCGGCCACTATTTTTGTTGCCCCTTTGTTGTGAGTCTCTTTGGGGCCATAAACCTCAATATTCGGATAAGACTTAACGAGACCGCCGACGCCGCCGACATGATCGTTATGGTGATGGGTTAACAGGATCGCCTCTGGATGCCAGTTATTCGCTTTGATCGCTTCAAGTACCGGTGCGGCATCGCCCGGATCGACGATCAAACAACGGCCCGTTTCATCATTAAGAACCCAGATGTAGTTGTCCTGAAAGGCCGGAATACTGTTAAGATTCATTTGTTACCTCTTAAACGCGTAGGGAAGGTTGTGATGAAACCGGCAAGGATACCTCAAACAGTCTCAGCGCCTGTCTCGTGGGCGCAAATGCCCTGGGGTGAATATTATCGCGAGGCTATCGATCGTCAACTGAAACCCTGGTTGGGTAAGCTGTACGGTTTTCACCTGCTTAAGGTGGGAAACCTCAGCGCAGAGATCAACACCGAAGCCTGCGCTATCTCTCATCAGGTCAATATTTCGCTGGAAGGCAACCCGATGCAGGTGAAGGCTGACCCTCTGCATTTGCCGTTTGCGGAGAAATCCGTGGATGCCTGCCTGCTGTCGCACACGCTGCCGTGGTGCAGCGACCCTCATCGCCTGCTGCGTGAAGCTGACCGCGTGCTCATCGATGATGGCTGGTTGATTATCACCAGCTTTAACCCGGTGAGCCTGATGGGGTTGCGTAAACTGGTACCCGTACTGCGAAAATCGACGCCCTACAATAGCCGGATGTTTACCCTGATGCGGCAACTGGATTGGCTTGCGCTACTGAATTTTGAAGTGATGCACCAAAGTCGGTTCCAGGTGCTTCCCTGGGCAAAACAGGGCGGGGCGCTGCTCAGCACGCATTTACCGGCGTTGGGGTGCCTGCAGGTGATCGTGGCACGCAAGCGGACGATTCCGCTTACGCTTAATCCTATGCGGCAGAATAAAGCCAAAAACCGCATTCAGCAGGCCGTGGGCGCGACGCGGCAGTATCGTAAACCGGACGCTTAAGCCTCCGGCTGATAACCTACATCGTCCTGCGTTGGTGAGTTGGCGGCCGTGCGCGCCAGCTCGTCGCAGCGTTCGTTTTCCGGGTGGCCAGCGTGGCCCTTCACCCACTCCCAACGAATTTCATGTTTGCCGAGGGCGGTGTCCAGGCGCTTCCAGAGATCGACGTTTTTCACCGGTTTTTTATCCGCCGTTTTCCAGCCGCGTTTTTTCCAGTTGTGGATCCACTGGGTGATCCCCTGGCGAACATACTGGCTGTCGGTGCTCAGCACCACGGTGCACGGCTCTTTCAGCGCTTCAAGTGCTACGATGGCCGCCATCATTTCCATGCGGTTATTGGTGGTCAGACGGTAGCCTTCACTGAAGGTTTTTTCCCGCTGCTGGTAGCGTAGAATGGCGCCATAACCACCTGGACCTGGGTTACCGAGGCAAGAGCCATCGGTGAAAATTTCTACCTGTTTAAGCATCTCTGGTAGACTTCCTGTATCTGCAATCAAAGTTAAACGGCAAGTCTGACATAAATGACTGATATGAGCACTGCAATTACACGACAGATCGTTCTGGATACCGAAACCACCGGTATGAACCAGATCGGTGCCCACTATGAAGGCCACAAGATCATCGAGATCGGTGCCGTCGAGGTGATAAACCGTCGTTTAACCGGCAACAACTTCCACGTTTACCTCAAACCCGATCGGCTGGTGGATCCTGAAGCCTTCGGCGTTCACGGTATCGCCGATGAGTTTTTGCTGGATAAACCAACTTTTGCCGACGTGGCCGATGAGTTTATGGACTACATCCGCGGCGCGGAACTGGTTATCCATAACGCGTCGTTTGATATCGGCTTTATGGACTATGAGTTTAGTAAGCTCAACCGCGGTATTCCAAAAACCAATACCTTCTGCAAAGTTACCGATAGCCTGGTGCTGGCGAGGAAGATGTTCCCCGGCAAGCGCAACAGCCTTGATGCGCTCTGTTCACGTTATGAAATAGACAATACCAAGCGTACGCTGCACGGCGCATTGCTCGATGCCCAGATTCTGGCAGATGTCTATCTGACCATGACCGGTGGACAGACCTCGATTAAATTTGCAATGGAAGGCGAAGCGCAGCAGCAGGCGGGAGATGCCGGTATTCAACGTATTGTACGTGCGGCAAGTAAGTTACGCGTGGTTTATGCCACTGATGAAGAGCTGGCAAATCATGAATCCCGCCTCGATCTGGTGCAGAAAAAAGGTGGAAGCTGCCTCTGGCGGTCGTAAAACGGCGACTTTTGCTGGGAAAACAAGCGTGCGGGCGATTTTTGCAGCAAACGATTCAAAAGTAGAGAAAAAGCGTTGACGGTTTGCTGGGGAATCCGTAATATTCGCCTCGTTCCCAAGGGAACACAGCGGAGCGGTAGTTCAGTCGGTTAGAATACCTGCCTGTCACGCAGGGGGTCGCGGGTTCGAGTCCCGTCCGTTCCGCCACTTTCAGGAAGCCCGAATCAGCAATGATTCGGGCTTTCGTCGTTTCTGATCCTTTAATTTTTATTCCTCGCCCAGCAATGCCTCCATGCACTCCATAAACACCTGCATGGCAGGGCTAACGGCTTTTCCTGCGTGATGTGCGCAAAGGGCGCTAATCGTCATCGGCGTTGGGCTAAACGGGAGCGCCTGAAGTTCACCGCTTGCCAGCTCACGCTCGACGGTAAAACGCGGCAAAAACGACACGCCCAGATTTCCCGCCACGCACTGCTTAATGCTCTCAATACTCCACAGCTCGATGGTATTTCCTATGGTGATCGCCCGCTGACGCAGCGTACTTTCAAAGATCTGCCGAAAAATACACTGGGGCTCGTTAATCACAAAGCTCACCGGAATATGCTGATCCTGACGGGTGAAGTCGTAGCCATGAAATTCGGGGGATGCGACCAGCACCAGCGGCTGCTCGCCGAAATGGCGCATTGTTAAAGCCTGATCGTTCCCAACCCGATAAAAGACCCCAAGGTCCACCTTATCGTCCAGCAGTGCATCGCGAATGACATAGCAGTTCAGCGATTGCAGCGACAACTTCACCTGCGGTGCTCGCTGCTTAAAGCGCTGCAGCACCTGTGGCATTTTATAGGCTAGCAGGGTTTCGCCTGTCGCCACGCGTAGCTCTCCCGTCGGCTCGGCGTCCTGTTGGGCCGCCTGGCGAATAGAGGATATAACGTTTGTTAGCTCATAAACGTGCGGCAGGATATTTTTCCCCGCAGCGGTCAGGCACATCCGCCGGCCAATTTTCTCGAATAGCTGCATCGACAGCTCTTGTTCAAGCTGCTGAATATGAAAGGTCACGGTTGACTGGGTGCAGCAGAGTTTTTGCGATGCGCGGAGAAATGAACCCTCTTCCACCACGGTTTTCAGCGTAATAAAGCGGCGTAAATCCATCGTGACCTCATGTATCGATAAATTCGAATTCTTAATTAGAAAACATTCATTTTTTTAAATAATTGGCTTCGGGTACTGTCAGGCAAAACTAAGGAGATAACAAGTGACTTCAACCCTGATAAGTGCCTTTTTTACCTATACCCTGATCACAGCACTGACCCCCGGACCTAACAATATTCTGGCGCTTAACGCCGTCACTACCCACGGTTTTCGCCAGAGTTCACGGGTGCTTGCGGGAATGGGGGCGGGCTTTTTAGCCATTATGCTGTTGTGCGCGGGGCTGACTTTTTCCCTGGTCAGCCTCGACCCGGCGATGACGCACTGGCTGAGCATTATCGGTGCCGCGTATATCGTCTGGCTCGCCTGGCGTATCGCCATCAGCGCTCCGGGTGGCAATGATGCCAGCCAGCCACCGGTCAGCTTCTGGGCCGGCTGCGGGCTACAGTTTGTGAATGTGAAAATTATTCTTTACGGCATTACGGCGCTGTCGACCTTTGTTCTGCCCTATACGCGAGAGTGGCACTGGGTGGTTGGTGTCAGCATTCTGCTGGCGCTTATTGGCGTATTGGGCAACGTTTGCTGGGCGCTAGCAGGGCATCTTTTTCAGCGAGTATTTCAACGCTATGGCCGCCAGCTAAATTGGGTACTGGCGGCATTGCTGATTTACTGCGCGGTGCGGATGTTTGTCTGACAAGCGGGCCTACTCGTAAGACATCTCAAACTCCACCGCCGAATTCGCGGATCCCGATCCGACGCCAACACCGTCATATAACCCGCATCGCCCGGAAATCGGTGCTTACCTGGGTAACCAGGCCGCCGCTATCAATATGTTTGCTCACACCATGCATGAACGTTTGGGTGAGCCTGAGTTTTCCCAGCCTAACAAGTCTGAGTCGGGCGCTGGCGGCATGTGGATAAGAGCATCCAATTATTCCACCGACAGCACAGCGGCAGGTCAGTCGCTGAACGTGAATACCAACACTGCGATGTTCCAACTGGGTGGTGATATCGCTCGCTGGGATAACAACGATCAGCGCTTCCTGCTGGGCGTGATGGCGGGCTACGGTCACAGCGATATCGACAGCACCAACCCGAATGCCTATAAGGCCGGTGCCAGCAAAGCCACGGGGGATGTTGATGGTTACAGCGTTGGCTAATATGCCACCTGGTTCGGTAGCGCGTCCAGGGCTACCGGGGGCTATGTTGATACCTACGTTCAGCACGGCTGGTTGAGAACACAGTAAAAGGCCAGAGTCTGCCTTCTGAAAGCTACAATAGCCGACTGTGGCAGTGGTCTGTTGAATCTGGCTATGCCTTTGAACTGGGCAACACCGGCAACTATCAGTGGCTGCTTGAACCTCAGGCGCAACTGATTTACGACTGGTATAGCGCCGATAACCATACCGAACAGAACGGGACGCGTATTCATAGCGCAGATGCCAATGGTCTCACGACCCGACTGGGGGCCCGTCTCTATGGCCGCATAACAAAAGACGAAGGCATTCAGCCATTTGTTGGCGTCAGCTGGTGGCACGGCGAATCAAATAACTCGCTGAAAATGGATGACGATCGTTTCTCGCAGGATATCCCGGATAATCGCTATGAGGTGGAAGCGGGGGTTCAGGCACGCATCAGCAATAACTGGCAGGGCTGGGCGAAGTTGAGCGCTGAAACGGGAGATAACGGCTACCGCAGAAGTGAAGGGGTTATTGGCGTTAAATATGTCTGGTAAATAGCCTGTAGCACAATAAAGCACAACGCCGTCCCGAACCTGGGGCGGCGTTTTATGTGGTGTTCGTCACCCCAGCGCAAAGGGATCGGCATCCTGCCAGGCCGGGAATTTCTCGCGATACTCCTGCAGCGCTACCAGTGAAAGCTCACCGTCGATACGCGTAGCCTGATGCGGTTCGGCAGTGGCCAGAATCTCACCCTGCGGGGTAATAATCCGGCTGTCGCCACGATAGTGATGGCCGTTGCCATCGGTGCCGACGCGGTTGCATCCCACCACATAGGCCTGATTCTCAATCGCCCGCGCCGTCAACAGCGCCTGCCAGTGCAAAGAGCGCGGCGCAGGCCAGTTGGCGACATAGAGCACCAGATCGTAGTCGCTACGGTTACGCGACCACACCGGGAAACGCAGGTCGTAGCACACCAACGGCAGAATACGCCAGCCACGCCACGTCAACACCACGCGCTTATCGCCCGCAATATAATGCTGATGTTCATTCGCCATGCGGAAAAGATGACGTTTATCGTAGCGATGTACGCGGCCATCAGGCTCGACGAGCAGAAAACGGTTCACTGCGCCAAGGCCCGTTTGCAGCGCCGCGCTGCCAGCAACCAGCGCATTGGTGCGTTCCGCCTGCTCCTGCATCCAGGCTACGACCTCGTCTTCCGACAACGATTGTTCTGCGGCTTCCATCGCAAAGCCGGTGGTAAACATTTCCGGCAGGACTATCACATCACGCCCGGTAATCCCTTCCATCTGCCGGGTAAAGTGGCGCAGATTTGCAGGGCCGTCCATCCACACGAGGGGTTGTTGTAAAAGGGTAATCTTCAAGCCAGACATGGTGATACTCCTCTGTTGCAGGACGTAAATCTAACGGTAACACCTTATCAGGCCGCAGCTTTGCTGAGGACCATTTGCATAAAAAAAAGCGGAGCCAGGCTCCGCTTTGAGGATAACGAATCGAAAACGTTACGCGGCTTCAACCTTGCGCACGTTGTCCGGCAGCTTTACCGGCTTAGTCGCCAGCTCGTCCGGAGCAAAGTCATCAACGTTGATGCTACGCAGTCGGCTAACTTCTGCTTTAGTCAGAATGGCCGCTTCTTCCTGGTCAATCAGGCCTTTAGCCAGCGCGTTACGTGCCAGTTCATCCAGGCGAGTAAACGGCAGGTTTTTGCCAATTTCTTTGCAGATACGCTGGTGGATAGGGTCGGCTGCCATGACATCAACCAGCGCTTCTTCCAGCAGGCCAACCGGGTTGTGCTCGCTCGGGGTCAGATACTGACCGCGGCCAATACGGGAACGGGTGGCGCTCGGGGTCTGCAGAATTTTCGCGACGCTATGGTCCAGCTTATCGGACGGCGCGTTGTAATGACGGCCGGTCGGGAAGATAACCACGCGCATTGCCCCTGCGACAAAGCGGTTCGGGAAGTTCTTCAGCAGGTCGTCAATCGCCTGTTCTGCCTGATGCAGCGCATCCTGAACGCCCCAGTGCACCAGCGGTAAATCTGCTTCGTTACGCCCTTCATCGTCATAGCGTTTCAGGACGGAAGAGGCGAGGTACAGCTGGCTCAGCACATCACCCAGACGGGCGGAGATGCGCTCACGACGTTTCAGGCTACCGCCCAGTACCGCCATCGACACATCCGAGAGCAGAGCCAGGTTGGCGCTCAAACGGTTCAGATGCTGATAGTAGCGTTTGGTGGCATCGCGGGTTGGGGTCGGGCTGGTTAAGCCGCGGGTGATACCCAACCAGAAGCTGCGCACTTTATTGCTACCGACGTGGCCGATGTGTTTAAACAACAGCTTATCGAACGCGTTGGCATCTTTGTTCTGCGCCGCCGCCATCTCTTCCAGTACGTACGGATGGCAACGAATCGCGCCCTGACCGAAGATCATCATGCTACGGGTCAGAATGTTCGCGCCTTCAACGGTGATAGCGATTGGCGCCCCCTGGTAAGCACGCGCCAGGAAGTTACCTTCGCCAAGCATAATGCCTTTCCCGCCGGCGATATCCATGGCGTCAACGATGGACTGCTGGCCGCGGTGGGTACAGTGGTACTTCACGATAGCCGACAGTACCGCCGGTTTTTCACCGAGCATAATGCCGTAGGTAATTAATGTTGCCGCTGCGTCCATCACGTAGGCATTGCCTGCGATGCGTGCCAATGGCTCTTCAATCCCTTCCATTTTACCAATCGACACTTTGAACTGGCGGCGAATATGCGCATAGGCACCGGTCGCCAGCGCCACGGATTTCACGCCGCCGGTCGAGTTAGACGGCAGGGTAATACCGCGGCCAACGGACAGACATTCAACCAGCATACGCCAGCCTTGACCGGCCATTTTCGGCCCGCCAATGATGTAGTCGATTGGCACGAAGATATCCTGGCCGCGCGTCGGACCGTTCTGGAACGGAACGTTCAGCGGGAAGTGACGACGACCAATTTCAACGCCCGGGGTGTTGGTTGGGATCAGGGCACAGGTGATACCCAAATCTTCCGCGCCGCCCAGCAGTTTGTCCGGGTCAGACAGCTTGAAGGCCAGGCCCAGTACGGTCGCAATCGGTGCGAGAGTGATGTAACGCTTGTTCCAGGTTAAACGCATACCCAGAACCTGCTCGCCCTGCCATTCACCCATGCAGACGACGCCGGTATCCGGAATCGCACCGGCATCGGAGCCCGCTTCCGGGCTGGTCAGCGCGAAGCAGGGGATCTCCTGACCACGCGCCAGGCGCGGCAGGTAATGATCTTTTTGTTCTTCAGTGCCGTAGTGCTGGAGCAGTTCGCCCGGCCCTAAGGAGTTCGGTACGCCGACGGTAATCGCCAGAATGCCGGAAACACCAGAGAGCTTTTGCAGTACGCGAGCCTGGGCATAAGCGGAGAACTCCAGACCGCCATACTCTTTCTTAATGATCATCGCGAAGAAACGGTGTTCTTTCAGGTAGGCCCACAGCTCTGGCGGCAGGTCAGCCATCTCGTGGGTGATAGCAAAGTCGTTAGCCATGCGGCACGCTTCTTCAACCGGGCCATCAATAAACGCCTGCTCTTCGGCGGTCAGCTGTGGACGCGGGTAGTTGTGCAGCTTTTTCCAGTCTGGGTTGCCGCGGAACAGATCGCCTTCCCACCAGGTGGTACCGGCATCAATCGCTTCTTTCTCAGTACGCGACATCGGCGGCATCACTTTGCTGAACATGCGGAACACTGGCGTTGAGATCAGCGCTTTACGCATCGGCGTAAAGTTGAACGGCACCAGAATAATGGCCAGCGGCACCAGCAGCCACAGGTTCCACAGGCCAATTGCGCCGAGAGCGGCGGTCCAGGCCAGCAGAATCACGCTGCCGAGCGTCAAACTAATACGGTGATAGAAGAGTGCACCGAGTACGGCAATGGTTAAAACAATACTCAAAATCATCATAGAGAAATGCCCCTGTCTTGTAGGAGGTCTGACCACTTGTGATGATATGGTTGTAGTTGATGTGTTTTTATTTAGCAATGTGTTTACAAAATAATTACAACCTCGCTCACATTGTTGCTGCTTTTTAGCGCACTAAAAATCCAAACATCCGGTGAATAGATCTGTGCTTGCTTCTCTGTACTGGCGCTATCCGGTACACTAGCGATGACAATTTTATTAATGCTGAAGGATTATCCTCATGTACCAGGATCTTATTCGTAACGAACTGAATGAAGCCGCCGATACGCTGGCAAACTTCCTTAAGGATGAAGCCAACATTCACGCCATTCAGCGCGCGGCAGTCCTGCTGGCGGACAGCTTCAAAGCCGGTGGCAAAGTGCTCTCCTGCGGTAACGGTGGTTCTCATTGCGATGCGATGCACTTCGCGGAAGAGCTGACCGGCCGCTACCGCGAAAACCGTCCGGGTTACCCGGCGATTGCGATTTCTGACGTCAGCCACCTTTCCTGTGTGAGTAATGATTTCGGCTATGAATATGTGTTCTCTCGCTACGTTGAATCCGTCGGTCGTACGGGCGATGTGCTGCTGGGGATCTCCACTTCCGGTAACTCTGCAAACGTGATCAAAGCTATCGAAGCGGCGCGTGCGCAGGGAATGAAAGTGATCACGCTGACCGGCAAAGACGGCGGTAAAATGGCCGGCTCTGCGGACATCGAAATTCGCGTACCACACTTTGGTTACGCCGACCGTGTTCAGGAAATTCACATCAAAGTGATTCACATCCTGATCATGCTGATCGAAAAAGAGATGGTTAAAGCTTAAGATCCTCGGGGCTTCGGCCCCGTTAGCTGTGGGGGTGTGATATGTGCGAATTGCTCGGGATGAGCGCCAATGTGCCAACCGATATTTGCTTCAGTTTTACCGGGCTCGTCCAGCGCGGTGGGGGCACCGGGCCGCATAAAGACGGCTGGGGAATTACCTTCTACGAAGGCAAAGGCTGTCGCACGTTCAAAGATCCGCAGCCCAGCTACCAATCTCCCATCGCCAAGCTGGTGCAGGACTATCCTATCAAGTCCTGCTCCGTCATCGCGCATATTCGCCAGGCGAATCGTGGAATGGTGGCGCTGGAAAATACCCACCCGTTTACCCGCGAACTCTGGGGACGCAACTGGACCTACGCCCATAACGGGCAGCTTACCGGCTATAAATCGCTGGAAACGGGGCAGTTCCGCCCGGTCGGTGAAACCGACAGCGAGAAAGCCTTCTGCTGGCTGCTGCACAAGCTCACCGAGCGCTATCCGCGCACGCCGGGCAACATGCAGGCGGTCTTTAAATACATTGCTTCGCTGGCGGATGAACTGCGCGAAAAAGGTGTGTTTAACATGCTGCTGTCGGACGGTCGCTACGTGATGGCGTTCTGCTCAACCAACCTGTACTGGATTACCCGCCGTGCGCCGTTTGGCGTGGCGAAGCTTCTGGATAGGGATGTGGAAATTGATTTTCAGCAGGAGACCACCGCCAACGATGTGGTTACCGTGATAGCAACCCAACCGCTGACGGGGAATGAAACCTGGCACAAGGTGATGCCAGGCGAATGGCGCTTATTTTGTCTCGGGGAGCGTATAGTTTGATGCCAGCTGCGGCTGGACCACTTCGTGGCTCAGCGGCTTGCTTACCACATAACGCCCATCAACCACGGATACCATCGGCGGCTTATGCGTCTGCTGGAAGTAGTCGTAGCCCGGCTTCAGTTGCTGCCAGAAATCGTTGAAGTACGAGTATTTGTGGCGCTGCATGTTGGCATCTGTCATGCGGAACGGATAGATGCTGACTTCAACGCTCGACTGACCGAAGACTAACGCTGCAGTCACGAACTGGAAGATCTCATCGATACCGGAATCGGTCATGGCGTAGCAGCCAATCGAGACGCAGGCACCGTGAATCATCAGGTATTTCCCTTCATAACCGTGAGCGCGGTCATAGGCGTTCGGGAAGCCAATATTAATCGCTTTATAGAAGCGGCTATCTGGCTTCAACTGGCTACGTTGCACCGAGTAAAAGCCTTCCGGGCTTTTGAAATCGCCCTGACGCTGCTTCGGCCCCAGGCCGCCTGAGTAGTTGCAGATCTTATAGCTATCGAGGAGTTGGTAGGTTTCACCCATCTTGACGAAGAGGTCGAGCGTGCGCTCCTCTTTGAAAATCTGGATATAGACCGGTGAGCCCATCATTTGCTGCTTATATTCTTTGCTGACAGGCGTCGTTGGCGTATTGCTGCTTAATAACCCAGCAAACGAAACGCACGGCATCAAAAGCATCGCAATAACAAATGCGATTTTGCGCATACTACTTGTTCCTTGATAAAAGATAACAACATGCCAGGAAGGCAACAGAGAGAAAAAAGCAGACAAATCTGTTTTTTGTGCGCTCACCTTAGCACCACCGCATTTTTTCGCAAGAGGTGCGGTAGGCGTTTACCATTTCGTAATGCAAACCCGCCTGAACCCGGTGCGTTGTGCTGTTTCTCTGCCTGACAACATCAGCTACAGAGAGTGTAGGATAAGCCGATGATTCACTAGCTATCTTTGTCTGAATCGCGTTCACTTTGCGTATCGGCTCGCAATTTAGCGGCCTCAAAAGCGGAACTGCTGCATCAGTGAAAGAGAAAATGGTAAACTTTCGTAACTGAATCATTTGAGATGGAATTGAGTGACTGAGTTTTCATCTGAGTGATGAATGTATTTGACTCTCAGAACAGCGTAAGAAAGGATGCTTCAATCTCTCATATGCCCAATCACGGATGGTCATTGGGTTTCAGGTTTTACTCCTTTCTTTTGTTTCGTTAACCAAAACGCTGGCTTCAGCTTCGATCTGACGCCGTCGTTAACGGATACCTGCGAACAGTATGATTAAAATAACCAAAGGTCTCGATCTGCCTATAGCTGGCCTGCCCGACGGGCAACGCATTGATGATGTGACGGTCACGCGTGTCGCGGTGAAAGGTGAAGAATATATCGGGCTGCGCCCATCGATGGCGGTCAAAGAAGGTGACCGGGTCGCCAAAGGGCAGCTGCTTTTCGAAGATAAAAAGATCCCCGGCGTGCGTTTTACCGCCCCGGCCAGCGGCATCGTCAGCGCCATCCATCGCGGTGAGCGTCGGGTGCTGCAATCGGTGGTGATCGATATCGATGGCGATGATGCCGTGGTCTTTAACGCTTACGCGCCCGATGAGCTAGCAACGCTACCGCGTGAAACGGTGGCCGCGCAGTTGATTGAATCTGGATTATGGACCGCGATGCGCACGCGTCCGTTCAGCAAAACACCGATGCCGGGTACTGAGCCCGTCGCTATTTTCGTCACCGCCATCGACACCAACCCACTGGCGGCCGACCCGCAGCCGATTATTCTCGCCCAGCGCGATGCCTTTAACGCTGGCTTGACCGTGCTGACGCGGTTGACCGATGGCAGAGTGCATGTCTGTCAGGGCAGCGGTGGAAAACTGGGGGGGCATCCACAAGGACAGGTGACCTTCAATCAATTCACCGGCCCGCATCCTGCTGGGCTAGTGGGTACTCACATTCACTTCCTGGAGCCGGTGAGCCTGAATAAGCAGGTGTGGCACCTGAACTATCAGGATGTTATCGCTTACGGCAAGCTGTTCCTCGACGGTGTGCTCTGGACCGAACGCATTATTGCGCTCGGCGGCCCACAGGTAAAACAGCCGCGTCTGCTGCGTACCTGCCTCGGCGCGGATCTTGACGCCATGCTGGCGGGCGAACTCCACGACGGTGAAAACCGTGTTCTCTCTGGCTCTGTCCTGAACGGCACGCAGGCCGTCGGGCCGCACGCCTTCCTGGGGCGTTTCCATCTGCAGGTCAGCGTGCTGAAAGAAGGGCGCGATAAAGAACTGCTGGGCTGGGTTGCGCCGGGGCGGGATAAATTCTCCATTACCCGCACCACGCTTGGCCACTTCCTCAAGAAAAAGCGGTTCAACCTCTCCACCGATACCCACGGTGGCGAACGCGCAATGGTCCCAATCGGCAGCTACGAGCGAGTCATGCCGCTGGACATCCTGCCAACCGTCCTGCTGCGTGACCTGCTGGCAGGAGATACCGACAGCGCGCAGGCGCTCGGCTGCCTGGAGCTTGATGAAGAAGACCTGGCGCTGTGCACTTACGTTTGCCCAGGAAAATACGAATACGGGCCGGTCTTACGCCGCGTATTAACGCAAATTGAGCAGGAAGGCTAAGTGATGGGCTTAAAACAGCTATTGGAAAAAGTTGAGCCGCACTTCACGCAGGGCGGCAAGCTGGAAAAGTACTACCCGCTGTATGAAGCAACGGCAACGCTGCTCTACACGCCGGGTCACGTGACGAAGGGCGCGGCGCACGTTCGTGATGCTATCGACCTGAAACGTATGATGATCCTCGTCTGGTTCGCCGTCTTCCCGGCGATGTTCTGGGGGATGTACAACGTCGGTCTGCAGACCATTCCGGCGCTGCACAAGCTCTACGGTGCCGAACAACTCCAGCAGGTGATCGCCAGCAACTGGCATTACAGCGTAGCGCAGGCGCTGGGCGTGAGCTTCGCCCCGGATGCTGGCTGGCTCAGCATGATGATGCTCGGCGCGGTGTTCTTCGTACCTATCTACGCTGTCGTCTTTCTGGTGGGGGGCTTCTGGGAAGTGCTTTTTGCCGTCGTGCGTAAGCACGAGGTCAACGAAGGCTTCTTCGTCACCTCGATTCTGTTCGCGCTGATTGTCCCGCCAACCATGCCGTTGTGGCAGGCGGCGCTGGGGATCTCGTTTGGTGTCGTCATTGCCAAAGAGATATTCGGCGGTACTGGTCGTAACTTCCTTAACCCGGCGCTGGCCGGTCGCGCCTTCCTGTTCTTCGCCTATCCGGCGCAAATCTCCGGTGATTTAGTCTGGACCGCGGCCGACGGTTTCTCTGGCGCCACGCCGCTCTCACAGTGGGCGAGCCATGGCGGTGAGTCGCTGGTTAACGTCGTGACCGGTCAGCCGGTGAGCTGGATGGATGCCTTCATCGGCAATATCCCCGGTTCTATTGGCGAAGTCTCAACGCTGATGATTCTGCTCGGCGGGGCGTTGATTATCTTTGGTCGCGTCGCCTCCTGGCGCATCGTCGCCGGGGTGATGCTCGGCATGGTGGTCTGCGCCACGCTGTTTAACCTGATTGGTTCCGACACCAACCCGATGTTCGCCATGCCGTGGTACTGGCACCTGGTGCTGGGCGGCTTTGCCTTCGGCATGATGTTTATGGCAACCGACCCGGTCTCCGCCTCGTTTACCGATAAAGGCAAATGGTGCTACGGCGCGCTGATTGGCGTGATGTGTGTGTTAATCCGCGTGGTTAACCCAGCCTATCCGGAAGGGATGATGCTGGCGATCCTGTTCGCCAACCTCTTTGCACCGCTGTTTGATTACCTGGTGGTGCAGGCCAATATTAAGCGGAGGAAGTCGCGTGGCTGAAAACAAAAGTAACGATAGCATCGGCAAAACGCTGCTGGTGGTGCTGGTGCTTTGCCTGGTCTGCTCCATCGTGGTAGCGGGCTCCGCCGTTGGGCTTAAGCCTCTCCAGCAGGAGCAGCGTGCGCTGGATAAACAGCGCAACATTCTGGCGGTTGCCGGGCTGATGCACGACAAAATGTCCGCTGACGAGGTCGCCGAGATCTACGCGGCCCGTGTTGTACCGCGTCTGGTGGATTTAAAAAGCGGCGAGATCCTTGATAAAGATCCTGCGAAGTTTAACCAAAGTCAGGCGCTGAAAGACCCGGCACAAAGCGTCGCGCTGGCCTCAGGCGAAGACCCGGCAGGGATTCGCCGTCGCAGCAACGTGGTGGAAATCTACCTGATTAAAGATGAACAGCAGAAGGTGCAGGAGATCGTCCTGCCGGTGTACGGCAACGGCCTGTGGTCGATGATGTACGCCTTTGTGGCGCTGGATACCGATGGACGCACCATCCGCGGCATTACCTACTACGACCAGGGGGAAACCCCGGGCCTCGGCGGTGAAATTGAAAACCCGAACTGGCGTGCGCAGTTTGTGGGTAAACGCGTGGTAGACGACAACGGTAAACCGGCGCTGCGCGTCATGAAGGGGGCGGCACCGCAGGGCGATCTCTACGCTGTCGACGGCCTATCCGGCGCGACGCTCACCGCTAACGGCGTGCAGCACAGCTTTGATTTCTGGATGGGTGAAATGGGCTTTGGCCCGTTCCTGAAACAGGTGCGTGAAGGAGGGCTGAATCATGGCTGAGCAGGGTGATATGAAAGAGATGAAGCGCGTGCTGGTTGGCCCGCTTATCGCCAATAACCCGATTGCGCTGCAGGTACTTGGCGTCTGTTCGGCGCTGGCGGTCACCACCAAGCTTGAGACGGCCTTCGTGATGACCATCGCGGTGACGCTGGTGACGGCGTTCTCCAGCATGTTTATCTCGATGATCCGCCATCACATTCCAAACAGCGTGCGCATTATCGTGCAGATGGCGATTATCGCCTCGCTGGTTATCGTCGTCGATCAACTGCTGCGCGCATTTGCTTACGAAACGTCTAAGCAGCTGTCTGTTTTCGTTGGGCTTATCATTACTAACTGTATCGTGATGGGGCGTGCAGAAGCCTACGCCATGAAGTCCCCGCCGCTGGCGAGCTTTATGGACGGTATCGGTAACGGGTTGGGCTACGGCGCCATCCTGCTGATCGTCGGCTTCTTGCGTGAGCTTATCGGCAGCGGCAAGCTGTTTGGGGTGACGGTACTGGAAACCGTACAGAACGGCGGCTGGTACCAGCCTAACGGTCTGTTCCTGCTCGCGCCGAGCGCGTTTTTCATTATCGGTTTGCTGATCTGGGCGCTGCGTAGCTGGAAGCCGGAACAGCAGGAAAAGGAGTAACCGATTATGGCTCATTACATTAGCCTGTTTGTCCGTGCGGTGTTTGTTGAAAACATGGCGCTGGCCTTCTTCCTGGGGATGTGTACCTTCCTCGCGGTGTCGAAAAAGGTCTCGACTGCCTTCGGTCTGGGCGTCGCGGTAACGGTCGTGCTGGGATTGTCGGTGCCGATCAACAACCTGGTCTATAACCTGGTGCTGCGCGACGGCGCGTTGGTTGAAGGCGTGGATCTCAGCTTCCTGAACTTCATCACCTTTATCGGGGTGATTGCAGCTCTGGTGCAGATCCTCGAGATGATCCTCGATAAATACTTCCCGTCGTTGTATACCGCGCTCGGTATCTTCCTGCCGCTTATTGCGGTGAACTGTGCGATTTTCGGTGGCGTATCGTTCATGGTGCAGCGCGACTATAACTTCAGCGAGTCCATCGTTTACGGCTTTGGCTCCGGTATCGGTTGGACGCTGGCGATTGTCGCCATGGCGGGGATCCGTGAAAAAATGAAGTATTCAAACGTGCCCGCGGGACTGCGCGGCTTAGGGATCACCTTTATCACCACCGGACTGATGGCGCTAGGTTTTATGTCATTTTCCGGTGTGCAGCTATAAGGGCCGTTAATCATGGAAATATTACTTGGCGTAGCCATGTTTACGCTGATTGTGCTGGTGCTGTCGGTGCTGATTCTTTTTGCCAAATCGAAGCTGGTGAATGCCGGCGACGTGGTCATTGAAATCAACAACGAAGCAGATAAGCAGATCAAAACGCCGGCCGGTGACAAGCTACTGAATACGCTCTCCAGCAACGGCATTTTTATCTCATCCGCCTGCGGCGGCGGTGGTTCCTGTGGCCAGTGCCGGGTGAAGGTGAAAGAGGGCGGCGGCGATATTCTACCGACCGAGCTTTCGCATATCACCAAGCGCGAAGCCAAAGAGGGCTGCCGCCTGGCCTGTCAGGTTGCCGTGCGTCAGGACATGAAAATCGAACTGCCGGACGAGGTGTTCGGCGTGAAGAAGTGGGAATGTGAGGTTATCTCTAACGATAACAAAGCCACGTTTATTAAAGAGCTGAAGCTTGCCATTCCTGCAGGAGAAAGCGTGCCGTTCCGCGCCGGGGGCTATATTCAGATTGAGTGCCCGCCGCATAAAGTGGCCTACGCTGACTTTGACGTGCCGGATGAATATCGCGGTGACTGGGATAAGTTTAATCTGTTCCGCTACGTCTCCGACGTCAAAGAGCCGACTCTGCGCGCTTACTCAATGGCGAACTACCCGGACGAGAAGGGCATGATTATGCTCAACGTGCGTATCGCCACGCCGCCGCCGTCCGCGCCTGACGCACCGCCGGGGATTATGTCTTCCTATATCTGGTCGCTCAAAGCGGGCGATAAGGTGACGATCTCCGGGCCGTTTGGTGAATTCTTTGCCAAAGAGACCGAAGCGGAAATGGTGTTTATCGGCGGTGGCGCCGGGATGGCGCCGATGCGTTCGCACATCTTTGACCAGCTTAAGCGCCTGCATAGCCAGCGTAAAATCAGCTTCTGGTACGGCGCGCGTTCGCTACGTGAAATGTTCTACCAGGATGAATTTGAAAAACTGGCGCAGGAGAACCCGAACTTTACCTTCCATATCGCGCTTTCTGATGCGCTGCCGGAAGATAACTGGACGGGCTATACTGGCTTTATTCATAACGTCCTGTATGAAAATTACCTGCGTGACCACCCAGCACCGGAAGACTGCGAATTCTACATGTGTGGGCCGCCGATGATGAACGCCGCGGTTATCAAAATGCTTAAAGATCTGGGCGTTGAGGATGAAAACATCATGCTCGATGACTTTGGAGGCTGATGATGTTAACGGTCTTTCTGGCGACCTTCGGTATTTTTGTTCTGGTGATTTTTGGCATGTCGCTGGGCTATATCGTGAAGCGAAAAAGCCTGCAGGGCAGCTGCGGCGGGATTTCTTCGTTAGGGATGGAGAAAGTGTGTAACTGCCCTGAACCCTGCGATGCGCGTAAAAAGCGTATCGCCCAGGAGGCGCAGCGCCAGCAGAACCGTATCCTGTAGTTTCTCTTTTCGCCCGGCTCTGCCGGGCGATTTGTATTCTTCTCATTTGTCATTGTTGTGCTGTATACTTATCCAGTGGTAAGTGAGGGCTAACGATGCGCAAAATAATCCATATTGATATGGACTGCTTCTTCGCGGCGGTGGAAATGCGCGACAATCCGGCGCTGCGCGATATTCCTATCGCCATTGGCGGCAGTCGGGTACAGCGTGGAGTGATAAGCACGGCGAACTATCCGGCGCGCAAATTTGGCGTGCGCAGCGCCATGCCGACAGGAATGGCGCTGAAGCTCTGCCCGCATCTCACGCTACTGCCGGGGCGCTTTGAGGCCTATCGTGAAGCGTCCAACCATATCCGGGAGATCTTCTCCCGCTATACCTCGCTTATCGAACCGCTCTCGCTGGATGAAGCCTACCTGGACGTCAGTGCGAGTCCCCACTGTCATGGCTCGGCGACCCTGATGGCCCAGGAGATCCGCCAGACTATCTTCAACGAACTCTCGCTGACCGCATCGGCGGGGGTGGCACCGGTGAAGTTTCTCGCCAAAATCGCTTCTGACCTCAACAAACCCAACGGCCAGTTTGTGCTGACGCCGGACGAGGTTCCCGGTTTTCTCAAAACCCTGCCGCTCGGTAAAATTCCCGGCGTGGGTAAGGTGTCGGCCGCGAAGCTTGAAAGCATGGGGTTACGTACCTGTGAAGACGTACAGAACAGCGATCTCGCCATGTTGCTCAAACGCTTTGGTAAATTCGGGCGGATCCTCTGGGAGCGCAGTCATGGGATCGATGAGCGTGAGATCCATAACGATCGCCAGAGAAAGTCGATCGGCGTAGAGCGAACGCTGGAAGAGGACATTCATGAATGGGCCGACTGCGAAGCGATCGTCGAACGTCTTTATCCAGAACTCGAACGGCGGCTGGCGAAAGTCCGGCCAGACCTACGTATTGCCCGGCAGGGGATAAAGCTCAAATTTAATGATTTCCAGCAAACCACCCAGGAGCACGTCTGGCCGAAACTGACCAAAGACGATCTGCTTGCCACGGCCTATCAGTCCTGGCAGGAACGCCGTGCCGGGCGTGGGGTGCGTCTGGTTGGCTTGCACGTTACGCTGCTCGACCCGCAGCTGGAAAGACAGCTTCTTTTAGGAATTTAACCATGCTGATTCGTGAATACCGTGACGGTGATTTTTCCACGCTATGCCAGATTTTTCAGCGCGCGATAAGAGAAACGGCCAGCCAGCACTATTCACCTGCCCAGGTAAACGCCTGGGCGCAGGTCGATGAAATCCGCTGGCGGCAAAAAATGGCCGACTCTCTGGTTCTGGTGGCGACGGTTGATGACGTGCCGGTGGGCTTTGTCACCGCCGTTGAGCTTTATATTGACCTGCTGTTTGTCGACCCATCGTATTCACGCCAGGGGATCGCCAGCGCATTGCTGAAAGCGCTGTTCGCCAGAATACCGACGGGAACGTTAACGGTAGAAGCAAGTATCACGGCCAGAGCGTGTTTTGAACGACTGGGATTTGTGGTGGTGGCAGAACAAGAAGTGGAAGCGCGCGGAGAGACGTTTGTGAACTATCGGATGGAGAAGGTCAGGTAGGGTGGTGATATTCCCGGCGGCGCTTCGCTTGGCCGGGCTACGAATAATGTAGCCCGGCCAAGCGAAGCGCCGCCGGGAACGGCTCAAAACTTACTTCGCCGGAATCGCTTTCAGCAGTTCCGTCAGCAGCTGCCAGTACTGGCCAACGCTTTCGATATGAACCTGCTCATCCGGAGAGTGTGGCCCGGTGATGGTTGGCCCAATGGAGACCATATCCATGTCTGGATAAGGTTTCTTGAACAGACCACATTCCAGACCCGCGTGGATGATCTGAATGTTCGGTACCTTGTTGAACAGACGCTGATAGGTTTCACGCACCAGGTGCATCACCGGAGAGTTAGCGTCCGGCTGCCAGCCTGGGTAGCCCCCTTTCGGCTGGGTTTTAGCACCGGCCAGCGCGCCCAGAGATTCCAGCATGCTCACCACGTAATCTTTACCGCTGTCGAGCAGGGAACGGATCAGGCAGTGAATGGTGGCGGTATCTTCGGTCATGGACACCACGCCCACGTTCAGAGAGGTTTCAACCACGCCTTTCGCCACGTCGGAGTTACGAATCACGCCGTTCGGGGTCGCGTTCAGCAGCTGAATGAACGCATCGCGAGAAGCGGCGGTCAGCGCTTTACCGTCAACGGTCTGGGTTTCCAGAACCAGCGTCAGGTTTTTCTCTTTCGCCGACAGTTCGTTTTGCAGAATGTGCAGGTAGGTTTCTACCAGGCCTTTCAGCGCATCAGCTTTATCCGCTGGGATTGCCAGCGCAGCAGAGGCTTCACGTGGAATGGCGTTACGCAGGGTACCGCCGGTGAAGTCGACCAGACGCAGATCCAGCTCGTTCGCGTGAGCGACCAGGAAACGGGCCAGCAGTTTGTTGGCGTTGCCGAGACCGAGGTGAATATCACCGCCGGAGTGACCGCCTTTCAGGCCTTTCAGCGTCAGCTTGAAGCCCTGGAAGCCCGCAGGAATCGCTTCGCGGGTTAGCGGAAGGTTGCTGGTGAAGTCGATACCACCGGCACAACCCATGTAGATTTCACCCTCTTCTTCAGAGTCGGTGTTAATCAGGATGTCGCCCTGCAGCCAGTTTGGTTGCAGACCGAACGCGCCGTCCATGCCGGTCTCTTCGGTCATGGTCAGCAGCACTTCCAGCGGACCGTGTTCAACGGACTCGTCGGACAGCACCGCCAGCGCGGAAGCCATACCGATACCGTTATCGGCACCCAGCGTGGTGCCGCGCGCTTTTACCCACTCACCGTCGATGTACGGCTGAATAGGGTCTTTGGCGAAGTCATGAACGGTATCATTGTTTTTCTGCGGCACCATATCGAGGTGAGCCTGCAGTACAACCGGTTTACGGTTTTCCATACCTGGGGTCGCGGCTTTGCGAATCAGAATGTTGCCAACCTGGTCGCGCTCTGCGTGAAGACCTTTTTCTTTCGCCCAGCCAACGATGTGCGCGGCGAGCTGCTCTTCATGATGAGAAGGGTGCGGAATAGAACAGATTTTGGCAAAAATATCCCACAGCGGCTGCGGGGATAATTGAGACAGTTCAGACACGGTGAGTCTCCTTACGGCGTTCTGCAAAAGTCGCTTGCAGGTAAAGGGTTAGCACATACACATACCACAAGACTGGCTTGCGCGATGGGGTTGAGAATACCACTTTCTGCTTCTTCCGGTAGAACAAACCACGTAAAAAGCGCGCCGGATTCCGCTTAACACTGGTTTTTAGTGCGTCAGATCTCTATAATCTCGCGCAACCCATTTCCCCCTTGAACAATTTTTAAGCCGTATAACATAGGCTGGGACAACTTCACATGAGCGAAAAATACGTCGTCACCTGGGACATGTTGCAGATTCACGCACGCAAACTGGCTGCACGCCTGATGCCTTCTGAACAGTGGAAAGGCATTATCGCCGTTAGTCGCGGCGGTCTGGTACCGGGCGCACTGCTGGCACGTGAACTGGGCATTCGTCACGTCGACACCGTATGCATCTCCAGCTATGACCACGACAACCAGCGCGAACTGACCGTTCTGAAACGCGCTGAAGGCGATGGCGAAGGCTTTATCGTTATTGACGACCTGGTAGACACTGGCGGTACCGCAGTAGCGATTCGCGAAATGTACCCGAAAGCGCATTTCGTCACCATCTTCGCTAAACCAGCAGGCCGTCCGCTGGTTGACGATTATGTTATTGATATCCCGCAGGATACCTGGATTGAACAGCCTTGGGATATGGGCGTGGTGTTCGTACCGCCTATTTCTGGCCGTTAATTCTGTCAATTAATGCGCTTCCAACGCCCGGTTATGCCGGGCGTTGTTTTATTTAACGTCCTACGCGTTACAATAAATCCAGGAAAGTATCTATGGAGGTTTTGTGATGCCAGAAGCTAATCTCAGCGAAACGCTATTCAAGCCGCGTTTTAAACACCCTGAAACGTCAACGCTGGTACGCCGGTTCAACAATGGTAGTACCTCCCATATGCAGTCGGCGCTCAGCGGCAATAACGTACCGCACTGGTACCGAATGATTAACCGCCTGATGTGGATCTGGCGCGGTGTTACCCCGCAGGAAATTCTCGACGTGCAGGCGCGCATTGTGATGAGCAAGGCCGAACGTACCGACGACGAACTGTATGACACCGTGGTGGGCTATCGCGGCGGTAACTGGATTTATGAATGGTCTTCTCAGGCCATGCTCTGGCAGCAGAAGGCCACCCAGGAGCAAGACGAAGCCCTCAGCGGCCGCCACTGGCTGCATGCCTCTAACCTTTATAGCATTGCCGCGTACCCGCACCTGAAGGGCGACGATCTCGCCGAGCAGGCGCAGGCGCTGGCAAACCGCGCCTATGAAGAGGCGGCTCAGCGTCTGCCGGGGGAAATCCGCGAGCTGGAATTTGCCATTCCTGGCGGTTCACCGGTAACCGGGTTCCTGCACATGCCGAAAGGCAATGGCCCGTTCCCCACGGTGCTGATGTGCGGTGGGCTGGATGGCCTGCAGACCGATTACTACAGCCTTTATGAGCACTACTTCGCACCGCTCGGCATTGCGATGCTGACGCTGGATATGCCGTCGATTGGCTTCTCCTCTAAATGGAAGCTGACTCAGGACTCCAGTATGCTGCACCAGCACGCGCTGCGCGCGCTGCCGGATATTCCGTGGGTTGATCATACCCGTGTGGCGGCGTTTGGTTTCCGCTTCGGGGCGAACATTGCCGTGCGTCTTGCCTACCTGGAAGCGTCACGCCTGAAAGCCGTCGCTTGTCTTGGCCCGGTGGTACACGGTTTGCTCAACGACCCACTGCATCAGGGCCGCGTGCCGGAGATGTATCTTGACGTGCTGGCCTCGCGCCTGGGCATGCACGATGCTTCGGACGAAGCGCTGCGCGTCGAACTGAATCGCTACTCACTGAAGACGCAGGGGCTGCTGGGCCGACGTTGCCCAACGCCGATGCTCTCAGGCTACTGGGATAACGATCCGTTCAGCCCGGAAGAGGAGTCGCGGTTAATTGTTTCGTCATCTGCGCAGGGCAAACTGATGCCGATCCCGTTTAACCCGGTATATCGCAATTTCGATCGGGCACTGAAAGAAATTGCCGGGTGGATCAATAATAGATTTTGTTAATGCATTGCTAAATTCTATTGATTTGGTAAAACAGTTGCATCACTAAAGGAGATCGCAATGACGTTACCGAGTGGACACCCGAAGAGTAGATTGATCAAGAAATTCACTGCGCTTGGCCCCTATATCCGCGAAGAACAGTGCGAAGATAACCGCTTTTTTTTCGACTGTCTGGCGGTATGTGTAAACGTAAAACCTGCGCCGGAGAAGCGTGAGTTCTGGGGCTGGTGGATGGAAATGGAAGCGGAAGAACGCCGCTTTACCTACAGCTACCAGTTCGGCTTGTTCGATAAAGAGGGTCACTGGCAGGCCGTCGCGATCAAAGACCCTGAGGTCGTTGAACGCCTGCAGCAAACGCTGCGCGGCTTCCATGAGCGGGCAAAAGATCTGCTGGCGACGCTGGACCTGGCGCTGGAGCCCGCTGACGGGTTTGCCAATGAAGCGGTGAAGCGTACGGCATAGCCAATGCCTGATGGCGCTACGCTTATCAGGCCTACCATTTGTTAGGTAGGCCAGATAAGGCAAAGCCGCCATCAGGTATAAACCAATATAAAAGGCCAGCAAACTTCGCTGGCCTTTTATATTGAGAAGAAAATAACGCCAGTTGCCTGGCGTTATTATTTCCTGTCTTAGAACTGGTAGGTCATACCTACAGCAACCACATCATCGGTCATAATACCCAGACGTTTAGTCACATCAGATTCATCAACCAGGTTGATCTTATAATCAACAAACGCTGACATATTTTTGTTGAAATAATAGGTCGCGCCCACATCAACATATTTCATCAGATCCTGATCGCCGATACCGTTTTCCAGGTTTTTACCTTTCATCTGCACGTAGCCCAGGGATGGACGCAGACCGAAATCGAACTGATATTGCGCAACGGCTTCGAAGTTCTGTGCTTTATTAGCAAAGCCCTGATCTGCCTCTGCCTTACCTTTAATTGGGGTCATATTGCGGGTTTCGGTATAAACCATCGCCAGGTAGATATTGTTGGCATCATATTTTACGCCAGTGCCCCAGGACTCGGCATTTTTACCACCGAAGGCCAGTGCTTTATCCTGCTGAACGTTGGTACGGTCAGAGTTGGTGTATGCCGCGCTGATAGCGAAATCGCTGCCGCCGAAGTCGTAGGCAACAGAGGTACCGAAGCCGTCACCGTTAGCGGTATCGTAGGCGCGGTCATTTTTACCCTGATATTGCAGGGTTAAATCCAGACCGTCGACAGCGCCAAAGAAGTCAGTGTTGCGATAGGTCGCCAGACCGCTGGAGCGCTTGGTCATAAAGTTATCGGTTTTGCCGGTGGAGTCACCGCCGAATTCCGGGAACATATCGGTCCAGGCTTCAACGTCGTACAGCGCACCCAGGTTACGACCGTAGTCAAATGAACCGAAGTCTTTTAATTTCAGACCGGCAAATGCCAGACGGGTTTTCTGTGTAGAGGAGCTGCTGCTTTCTTCTTTATTACCAGCAAACTCTGATTCCCAACGACCATAACCGGTCAGTTGGTCGTTAATTTTGGTTTCGCCTTTAATGCCGAAACGAACGTATGTTTTATCGCCATCGGAGCTGGAATCATCGCTCATGTAGTGCATTGCTCTTACTTTGCCGTAAACATCCAGTTTATTACTATCCTTGTTATAAACTTCTGCTGCCATAGCTGAAGAAGAAGCAATAATACCCATCATCGTTAATGCCAGAGTTGTTTTTTGCATTTCTCAATCCCGATTTTTTAGCTTTAAAATTTGCTGTGAAAGACCACTGTGAAAAAACAGGAACGTTTTTATCCTTCCCATGTTAAAAATTTATGACAATGTCAGATTAAATATAAAAAAGTATGTTTAAGTTTTTCTGTCATAAAAATGTCAATATTCTCCACTAGGCTGCCTGATCCCGCGCAACAAAACCCCTCGCTTTCTGCGCTGCCTGTTGGCAAGCGGCCTGACACCTGCTACAACGTTGGTCTGGTATTGATATTTCTTATTTTTAACGGCAGAGAATCATGAGTGATAGTCAGACGCTGGTGGTCAAACTGGGCACCAGTGTTTTAACGGGCGGATCGCGCCGCCTGAATCGCGCGCATATTGTCGAACTGGTTCGCCAGTGCGCTCAGCTCCATGCAGCTGGGCATCGAATTGTCATCGTAACGTCAGGAGCAATTGCCGCCGGGCGTGAGCATCTGGGTTACCCTGAACTGCCCGCGACTATTGCTTCCAAGCAACTGCTGGCTGCCGTTGGTCAGAGCCGCTTAATTCAGCTCTGGGAACAGCTGTTTTCTATCTATGGTATCCACGTCGGTCAGATGCTGCTGACCCGCGCCGATATGGAAGACCGTGAGCGCTTTCTCAACGCCCGTGACACCATGCGCGCGCTGCTTGATAACAACATCGTTCCGGTAATTAACGAAAACGATGCGGTGGCGACCGCAGAGATTAAGGTTGGCGATAACGACAACCTCTCCGCGCTGGCGGCGATTCTGGCCGGTGCTGATAAGCTGCTGCTGCTGACCGATCAGCAAGGGCTGTTTACTGCCGATCCGCGCAGCAACCCGGACGCCGAGCTGATTAAAGACGTCTACGGTATTGACGACGACCTGCGTGCCGTCGCCGGTGATAGCGTATCTGGCCTTGGCACGGGCGGCATGGGCACCAAACTTCAGGCCGCTGACGTTGCCTGCCGTGCTGGTATCGATACCATTATTGCTGCCGGTAGCCTGCCGGGCGTGATTGGTGACGTGATGGCGAATGTTTCTGTCGGCACCCGTTTCCACGCGCAGGACACTCCGCTGGAAAACCGCAAACGTTGGATCTTTGGCGCACCACCGGCTGGCGAACTGATTGTGGATGAAGGCGCTACCTCAGCAATTCTGGAACGTGGGAGTTCATTACTTCCAAAAGGCATTAAAAACGTGACAGGTAACTTCTCTCGTGGTGAAGTGATCCGCATCCGTAGCCTTGCAGGCCGCGACATCGCCCACGGCGTAAGCCGTTACAACAGCGATGCGCTACGCCTTATTGCCGGGCACCACTCGCAGGAAATTGACGCCATTCTCGGCTACGAATACGGCCCGGTTGCCGTGCATCGCGACGACATGATCACCCGCTAAGGAGTTCAACATGCTGGAAAAAATGGGCATTGCCGCCAAGCAGGCCTCCTACAAACTGGCGCTGCTATCCGGCCGGGAGAAAAACCGGGTTCTGGAAACGATTGCCGATTATCTGGAATCTCATAGCGATGAGATCCTGCGCGCTAACGCCGAAGATCTAACCCAGGCCCGTGAAGGCGGCCTGAGCGAAGCCATGCTCGACCGTCTGGCGCTGACCCCTGCGCGTCTGGCTTCGATTGCGAACGATGTCCGCCAGGTGTGTACGCTGGCCGACCCGGTAGGGCAGGTGATTGACGGCGGGCTGCTCGATAGCGGCCTGCGTATCGAACGTCGCCGCGTCCCTCTGGGCGTTATCGGTGTGATTTACGAAGCTCGCCCGAACGTCACCGTTGACGTCGCGGCGCTGTGCCTGAAAACCGGTAACGCCGCCATTTTGCGCGGCGGCAAAGAGACCTACCGCACCAACGCCGCCACCGTCGGCGTGATTCAACGCGCGCTGAAAGAGTGCGGCCTGCCAGAAGCAGCGGTTCAGGCCATTGAGAATCCGGACCGCGCTCTGGTCAGCGAAATGCTGCGTATGGATAAGTACATCGATATGCTGATCCCACGCGGCGGCGCAGGCCTGCATAAGCTGTGCCGCGAGCAGTCCACTATTCCGGTTATCACCGGCGGTATCGGCGTATGCCATATCTACGTGGATGATACCGCTGAGATTGAACCGGCGCTGAAGATTATCGTCAACGCCAAAACCCAGCGCCCAAGCACCTGTAACACCGTGGAAACGCTGCTGGTGAATCAGTCTATCGCTGAGCGCTTCCTGCCGGCGCTGAGCAAGCAGATGGCCGAAAGCGGCGTGACGCTGCACGGCGACGATACCGTGATGCGTGAGCTGAAAGGCCCGGCGAAGCTGGTACCGCTGCAGGCAGAAGAGCTGGATAACGA
Organism: Kluyvera sp. CHPC 1.2972; assembly: GCF_036759925.1. Lineage (NCBI taxonomy): Bacteria > Pseudomonadati > Pseudomonadota > Gammaproteobacteria > Enterobacterales > Enterobacteriaceae > Kluyvera > Kluyvera sp. CHPC 1.2972. The sequence continues at coordinate 33,038 of NZ_JAPKIB010000026.1, forward strand.
GTTCCTGTCGCTGGATCTTAACGTGGTGGTGGTTCCGGATATGGACAGTGCGATTGCACACATCCGCCAACACGGCACCCAGCACTCCGATGCCATCCTGACTCGCACCCTGAGCAACGCCAACCGTTTCATCAACGAAGTGGACTCCTCAGCGGTATACGTCAACGCCTCCACCCGCTTCACCGACGGCGGCCAGTTCGGCCTGGGGGCGGAAGTGGCGGTGAGTACGCAGAAACTGCACGCGCGTGGTCCAATGGGTCTTGAAGCGCTGACCACCTACAAGTGGATCGGCTTCGGCGACGATACCATTCGTGCGTAATTGATAGCGGGCGATGCAAAAATAGGCGGTTGATTAACCTGACTATTGACGCATCGCCCGGTTAGTTTTAACCTTTTGTCCCGTGATTCACGTTCGTGAGCACATCTTGCAGGGCCGATATAGCTCAGTTGGTAGAGCAGCGCATTCGTAATGCGAAGGTCGGAGGTTCGACTCCTCTTATCGGCACCATTTCACGCTCTTCCCAAGTCTACCAAAATCAACCCAAAGCCCGTGTACTGCGGTTTTACCCGCTTAACCTCGATGCCAGGCTGTGGACATAGAGCCTCGGCCAGTCTGTGCTATCAGAACGACTGCAGCGTGCTGATTTTCCCTTGCTGCCAGTTATCTTCCGACTGGCGCAGCGCGTTGCTGATATCCGCCAGACTGTCGGATGGCAGCGTCTTCGGCAGCAGGTCGACGCCCACGCTGGAGATAATCTGCCCGTAGGTGTTACGCAACTCTGCGTACGCCAGGTCCTGACGCAGGTCGGCGTTCAGCGCGTTCAGTTCACCCTGAATCAGCTGTAGTTCACCGATGCTATTGGCCTTGTAGCGGTTACGCAGTTGCTGAACGATCTGCCCATCCAGATCACGCAGCTCTTCACTGGTTTTATACTGACGCAGCGCTTCATTGTAGTTGGCGCGCGCCACGTACAGCTGTGCCATGATCGCCAGTGACATTGCCTGGCGCTGTAACTCGCCCACCTGCTCGTTAGCCTTCGCTGCGCTGTGCGCCGCCGGGCCAGACATCAGGTTGAACAGGTTCCAGGTAGCTTTCACTCCCACGTCAGCCCAACTGTTGTTCACCAGGAACGAGTTGCTGTCGTAATGGCCTCCTGCGCTAATCTCGATACCCGGCAGCATACGCAGTAGCGTTTTGCGGGTTTCTGCGGCGTTAATACGTACCTGATAATCCTGCTCACGCAGTTCAGGGCGGCTCACCAGCGCGGTCTCTTCCAGGATTTTCTGATCCACGTTCAACTGCGGAACGGCCTCATCGCCGCTCCCCGGCAGCGCCAGTTTGTACTGTGTATCCAGCGGCAGGTTCATCAGCGTGGCGAGTTCCGTTTTCGCCAGCGACAGCGCACGGCGTTGCTCTTCCAGTTGGCGGGTGGCATCAATCAGCGCACGGCGATAACTCAGGGCTTCAACCTGGTCGCCTACCTGCTGGGCGGTCATCCGCTCGCTGGCTTCGCGCGCCTGGTTTACCCGGTCAATCAGCGTATCGATCTGGCCCAGCAGACGCTCGGCGGCAACTGCACGCCAGTAGGCGGAACGCACGTCTTGCAGGATGGTGTGCACCACCTTGCGTTTACGTTCTTCGGCAATCCAGCGCTGATCCGATTTCTGTTTTGCGCTGACGTAGCTTACGCCAAAGTCGAGCACGTTCCACACCATCGTCAGGTCGGCCACATCGCGGTCACGATCCTGCGAGGTGGACGGTTCCAGAGAGGTTTGTCCGGTGAGCACGCTTTGGCTACTGGAAGCGCTGACGTTGTTACGCCCGGCGTAGCCTGCGGAAGCTGCAAGCTTCGGCAGCATGTCATAACGCGACAGATCGAGCTGTTGCTGGGCCAGTGCGCTTTCCATTACTTTTAAGCGTGACTCAAGGTTATATTTCAGTGCACGTGCCATCGCATCATACAGGGTGATCGGCGCGGTAACTGGCTCTTGTTGACTAAACATCGCCACGCGATCCTGCTGGCTGCGCTGCTCGCTCTCTTTTTTGGTAATCGGGTCGCTGGTTACGGCACAGCCACTCAGGGCTACGACCAGCGCGCTCAGGGCAAAAATCTTGCGGCTTTTGCGCTTCACTTCGCTGCCATTCACGGTTGTCATCATCGACAGCCGGTTTGCCACCATCACGTTCATCATAGAATTAATGCCTTCTGCTGTAGTCTTTTAGTTGTTAGCCCTGCTGCTGACCCCGGTCGTGCAACGCCTGTTCAATAGCTGACAGACGTTGCCCCTCAGCTTCGCCAATGTGCTGTAACTGCCGGTGGAGCGATGGGGTAAATGCTGCTGCAACGTGTTCCGTACCCTGTGCCGCCACTGCCCGCGAGTGTAGGTTGATGTCTTTCCAACTCCCGTTGGTAAACACCTCCATTGGGGTCATTGAAGACAGGTAAATGCCGGAGAAGACACTGGCCAGCGACGAGGTGCCGCCCAGTGCTGGATCTTTACTAAAGCTCGGGAATGAACCCAGCGAGCTATCAAAACGGCTGCCGAACGTTGAACCGTGCTCGAAGATATTCGATACCGGGCTCTTCGTGACATCATCACCGCTCACATTATCCCTGCCTGCGTTGAAGATAGAGGCCATCATTGAGCCGCTCCCGGCGGTGCGCCCGGCGCTAAAGCTGCCCAGCGTCGGCGTCGTGAACAGCGTATTCAGCGGCGGTGCACCTGTACCCTGGGTCAGAAAATCTGGCGTATGGCTATCGCCCGGACGTGGTCCGTTTACACCATCCGTAATGCGGAACTGCGGGTCGCCGCCGATCATGTCCGCGCGGGTGATCGTCAGGACAAAGGTGGTACTCACTGAGGCGTTGTTCGGGTCGGTGGCGGTAAGTTTGATGCTCAGGTTGCCGACATCGGCGTTGCCCGGTGTGCCGGAGAAGGTGTTGGTTGCCGGGTCAAAGTGCAGCCAGGTCGGCAGGGCGGAGCCGTCTGCCAGGGTG
>NZ_JAPKIB010000027.1:0-22359 GCF_036759925.1 Kluyvera sp. CHPC 1.2972
ATCGGTGTTGCAAAAACGGGAGTGACCATAGATTCCGTTTTCCAAGCGGACCCCAAATTGGCCGACTGGGTAAGGGAGTTACTGGGTTCTGTCGCATTAATGGCAAAGGGGCGGCAGAAGTTGCACTGACTGTTTTTCAGGCAGCCAACAGATAAAATTGTTCTGCCGGTGACAATCAATCACCTTGCAGATGCTGATACTGCCCTTTGCGTATCATGTGGATTAACTCAATACCTGCCAGCAGGGTCTGTGCACGGCGAAATGATTTGAATCCCAGCATCTGACGTATCCTGCGTTTGATATTGCGGTGGTCCTGCTCAATCAGGTTATTCAGATACTTGCTTTGCCTGATGGTAATGGCTTCTTTCTCAGGGTTGTCGGCATTGAGCGTGGCCAGAGCAGCAGTATTCGCGCCGCTTTTATCTATCGTCACTACTTCAGGCTCGCCGTGGTTACGGATAGCTTTGCGGAAGAAGCGCAGCGCTGCTGCCGCATCCCGTCTGGCGGTAAGCAAAAAGTCGATGCTCTGGCCGTCGGTATCCACTGCGCGGTACAGATACTTCCACTGACCTTTGATTCTGATGTAGGTTTCATCCATACGCCATCGCCGACCGACTGTGCGCTTATGTCGGCGAAAGACCTCATCCAGCAACGGCACCAGGCGGATAACCCAGCGATGGAGAGTGGAATGATCAACGACAATACCGCGCATTTCCTCCAGATTACGCAGGCTCAGGGCATAAGCCAGGTACCAGCGAACACACTGGGCAATAATATCGACGGGATAATGCAGCCGCCTGAAGGCATTTCGGATCAAAGGCATGATCAGGTAACATCGTAAAAAAATAGCATGTTACCCCACGATCCCTTAATGCGACAGAACCATTAAGGACGTCCGTTGTAGCCGTCCCAGTATGAAGATATCCCGGCGTCCAGAAGGATCTGACGCTGCTTTTCGGGATTATCCGCATCATACTCCTGGCTGAGGAATCTTGATTTTTGCCCACCGGATAAGACCTCAGGATGGCTGAAGCTTTCCACTCGCTGCCGGGCCTGGTCAGGAGTCAGTCCATCGGACCTGTCTTTTTTACCCTGGTCGTAGAGTTCCTGCATCATGGGTTTCAGGGAATTAATACTGTCTGCCCTTAACATGCGGGTATTCGGATCGAAATGAATCCGGTTAATAGCGGATACGGCACGGCTGGCGTTACGCTCGACGCTGGTCTGTGTACCGGAGCAGGCGGCCAGAAGTAACGGCAGAATGAGAGTGAGTGATCTGATAGAAGCCATGAAGCGTCCCTGTCTTTAAATTAACCCCATAATAGATATCATTAACGGCCAGGTAAACGGCTGAAACATCCCGATGATGATAGGGCAAAATGAGCGAAAATTGCGTACCCTTCGCGTGAACACATGAGAAGACCGGACTTGCCAGCCCGCGTTTAACGGTAAATCTTCCACCATTGACGACGACTTTCAGCAATCCCTGCCAGACCCTTTACCGGAGTTCAGCGAGAATTTTTTCCGGAGAAACACTACCAAGGAAAGTATGGACAGACGGCTCCAGCACAACCATCGCAGGCGTGGCGGTAACCCCGAGTCGGTCTGCAAGCTCAGACTGTTTAATCACCAGATTTTTACATTTTTCTGAACTGGTGTTGTCTGGCAAAAAACCGGCCATCGCATTTTGAAAACTTTTCTGGCGATCGGGTGCACACCATACTCTCCCCATATCTTCTATGACAGAGTCTTTGATGGATGACGGCACCACAGTCACAAATGACATAGTGAGCCCTGCATCCGTGTACTTTTTGATATTTTTCACAACATAGCTGCAATAAACACACTGATTTTCAACAAAAACTAATAATTTATGTTTTTCAGCTTTTGCCTGGAAGGTAACAGGCTCCAGCGCAGCTAAGGAGCGGGATATATCTTCATAGGCCATCTGTGGCGTTACATCTGAGGCCGGAGCCGCTGAAACCCCGCTGCTGAAGCTGGCTACCGTAAAAATGCCTGCAGTAAATGTTTTAATACTAAAGCGCATGATTTCCTTTTCCTCATCCCTGATTACCTTCAGGTTGTCGACGTCTGGTTCATGTCACAGTTAACGCCTTTTTTTTCATCAGGAAAAGAAAATCGTTTCTGGGGAGCTTCTTAATGGGCCTAGTGGGAGCGAAGCTGCAAAATGCGTCATCTGACTTTTTTGAATTGGATCTGAGTAAAAATTACTCACTTGTGAAATGGTTGCCATAGCGATTAACAATTTATGATTCAGGGAGTTGTGATGTTGTCACCGGTGCAGAATTTTGATGACAGGGACGAGTGGCGTTTGCTTGCTGAAGAGCTTTCCCTGGTTAGTGAGCGTATAATGTCCCAGCATATTGATATGCCCGTGCATCACTGGAGATAACCGGGCGATATTTTCAACGCCAGTTTGTTCTCCATTTCTGCGTATCCAGCTCAGTGATTCCTGCATATAAAGCGTGTTCCACAGTACCACTGCGTTAGTGACCAGGCCCAGTGCCCCCAGTTGATCTTCTTGCCCTTCACAGGGACACTCCCCGGCGAGGAATTTCAGAAAAGGTAACCTAATCTCAGACTGATGTTTGTATCCTGCCGGAATCCCTGCTCTACAGCAATATCACGACCACCTGAGAACTGAACCTGAACGGCAGGTGTAATGAAATGCGAGGCAGAGATACGGACATACGTGCTGTCCAGCCGGTCATCCTGGGAAATTCCGTCAATCCGACTTTTGGCCCCGGTTATCCATCCGCCGCCAAATCCAAGCTGCGTGGCAGGCGTCAGGTTGTAACTCAGATACGCCTGATATTCGTACCGCGGACTCTGACTCAGGCTGTTGTTATCCGCGCCGTACCGGTCATTTGCTGTCGTCCATGAGACATCCGCACCAGTAGTGAATGCCCATGCGTCTGAGAAGTGATGGATCCAGACGCCCTGCATCAGATAGCGCCAGCGATTTTCCCCTACATTGACAGCCTTTTCATTGTTGTAGGCTCCGGTGGGAGCATAAATAAAAGGTGCCAGGGAAAGAATGTCACCGCCTTCGTTGTCCATCCTGAACTTTAAAGGCATACCCACAATGATATCGCCCATCCCTGACGCGCTGCCGAGTGGGCTGGCATCTCCCATCGCGTCCGCCCTGACAAACGGAATGATAATCTGTGGCTCAATACTGAAGTTTTCCGCAGGCCGAAATCCATGAATAATGCGCAGCAGTGTGGCCTCAGAACGTAATCTGTAATCACCCGCTGCTTTATTGCCCTGAGAATAGTATTCATCGCTGTGCGCATACTGAAAATAGGCCAGCGCGAATGTTTTATTCGCCGGCATCATCTCGTAATCTCCGGGAGAAAACTCAAGGGCATCAGCAGGCAGGCTTAATGCTGCTGCAAGAGAAATACCGGTACGGCAAAAAAACTTATTCATAATGATTCTCCGCTGTCCTGCCGTAACAGACCAGTCCCCGGGTGACAGTTAACATATTCAAAATACTGCGATTCTGCAGGCACAACGACAATTTCATGCCACAGGCGAAGCGCTATATTAAAGTTCAGCTCTTTCACGTAGCGCATGAACCCGCCAAATATTGCCACGTGTGTCGGATGGCTTTTTGCCCAGAGTTCAAGGGCGGCCATATCGGTAAAGTGTGCCAGACCAAACGTTTTTTCCGTCAGCGCATGTGATGAGGGATCTAACACCTGCATATACCGACAGCTCAGGCAGCCTATGGCAAGACCATGGTCTCTCAGAAAATCCATTCCCTGGTGCAGTACCGGCTCCACTTCTGTGAGATATTTTTGTCTTTCTTCCTGTTGCGTGGCCGACCAGTCCTGCCCGGAGCGAATGAGGCAGAGGTTGTTACTTCCTGACAGCAAAATCCGTTTTCCACTTGCTGTCAGCGAACGGGATTTACCGGTTCCCCTGAGGGGGGTGTTCTGGGCTGCAGGCAGGCGATCGCGGGCACTCCCCCAGTAACCATGCTCACGAATTTCACCGCTCATGCCTTCTGCCAGCCGGGCGACGCCTTCCGGGGATGCTTTGTCTGAAAATATGGTCTCAAAGCTTTCAGGCTGCGGACTGACAATTTCCAGAAAGAAACCATACTCCCCGTTCTCCCTCTCTGGTGAATTCCACCATTTGTGGAACAGGCTGCTCTGTTTCCAGCGCTCAAACTGCTCTGCGGATGGCCAGTAGGCGATGGCCATCAGGTTATAAAAGCCCGCGTGGTCTTTGCATGACGCTATGTCCCAGTGGCCGGGGCCATCCGCTGACGAAAAGCGATCAGTGACTTCATCCAGGGCAGAAATATCAGGACAGTTTCTCCCCTGAATACCGAAGTACGCCATGACTACCCGGCCGGTCAGGGGGGAGAATCGGGCGGTCCAGGCCGGATAAGGTGGCTTATGTTCTTCTGGCATGGCGGAGGAACATCTGCGCAGGGTACGCAGATGCTCAGGAATGGCAGATTCCATTTCTACTCCTCCTCTTCTTCAGCAGCAGCCTGTTCGGCAATTAGCTCAGGAGGCGAATGACGTTTAATCACAGTCTTGTTGACTGAAGGATTGAAAAGGAGGCGTGTCACGTCAGGGCGTGAATAGTGGCCTACCGGGTCAGCCGCCAGTTTGGCAAAGGTAATCGCAGAAGAGTCAAGCTCAGCGATAAGCAGTCCTTCCTCATTTTCCCCGAGAGGTGTGACGAGTTCTCTTCCGTCCGGGCCGTAAATTCGGGCATGTCCCCCCCCGGCACTGAGTAACGCTCTCCGGTCGTCGTCAGGACAAAGGAAATCAATCATCTCATCAGAAACCACGGCGCACGGGGCTATCACGAAGCACTGACCCTCTGCGGCATACAGGCGTGAAGCCGCCGTGTTGACCTCGGGACCCAGCGCGGCCGTTGCGCTGGTGTAAAGACTGAAGCTGGGCCAGGCGGCAATATGTATCTCTTCATGCTGGGAATACATCGCATAACGGGACAGCGGCTGCAGATGCTCCCAGCAGCAGAGTGCTCCAACGTTCCCCAGAGGTGTCTCCCAGGTAGTCAGAGAGGAACCGTCGCTTTCACCGAACAGCGTACGCTCCACGTGTGTGGCCTTAAGCTTGCGCCGGATGCCAATGGTTTCCCCGTTGCTGCCAATCAGCCACTGTGAGATGTAGAGACTCCCGTGATCGCGCTCGCTGAAGCCCAGAACGACAACGATATTATTTTGCTGCGCTGCATCCGCAATTCGCTTCGCCTGGGCACTGTCCAGCACCAGAGAGTTCTGATGATACTGATAAACCAGGGGCATATTTGTTGCGGGCGAGTTAAGCCATAAGAACCACGGATAACCGGGTATCCAGGTCTCCGGAAAAGCGATGAGTTCCGCACCTTTCTGGGCGGCTTCAGAGATGAGGGTGACTGTTTTGTCGATGGTGCCTTCAAGATCCATAAAAACGGGGGCGGCCTGAACGCAGGCAACGGTAACCGGTTTGTTCATCATGTTCTGTCTCCTGGTAAAATAATTCAGCAGACACAGATATATCCTTCCTTCCGGATGAGGGGTTATGACAGGGAGGAAAGGATTTTTGTCTGAAAAGGAACTGGTCTGAAGTTTGCATTACATGTCCAACCAGGGCGGAGGTTGCTGACATGAATACCTATAACACTGCTGATGTTTTGTATGCTGAGCGGAGTGAATACTGGCGGCATGCCATCAGCCACACGTTTGTTCCGCTGGAAAGTACTTTTTCAGGAAACGACAGGCACGGCGTTATCAGATCCGGGAACTGGGGAGACCTGCGGCTTTCAGAGGTCAGCAGTAGTGCCCAGGACGTCATAAGACGCCGAAAAGGGGCTGATAATCATCCTGATAATGCCATGTTGCTGAGTTTCATCAGTCAGGGTAAAACGTCCGTGATTCAGGCGGGTAGCCATGCCGCTCTTGGTCAGGGTGAATTCGGGCTTTATGACACCCGCTTTCCTTACGAACTGCACCTTCATGGTGAATCGCGTCAGCATGTGGTGCAGATACCCATAGAGCATCTGAGACAGAGACTGGGAAAGACAGAACACCTTGTTGCGTATTCCTTTGGCAAAAAACATGCCCTGACGCCTTTTCTTTACGTACTTCTGAATAACCTGATGGCGCAGCCAGAAGATATTGCGTCCCGCCACACCAGCGTCCTTTACAGACAGCTCCTTGAACTCCTTACAGTAATCATCTCAGATGAATGCAGAGTAAAAAGTTCGTCCCGTTCATCCGCAGGACTGCTGCTTCAGATTAAAATAATGATAGATCAGCAGCTTTCGGATACTACGCTGTCAGTATCAAGCATTGCTGAATCATTCCGTATTTCACCGCGTTATCTGAGCATGCTCATGAAAAGTGATGGGACTACCTTTGGCCGGTATGTCCTGACTCAGAGGCTGAATAAAGCTTCGCTGGCTTTGCAGTCCCCGCTCTATTCAGATATACCCATCAGTCAGATTGCATGGAATTCGGGGTTCAATGATATGGCTTATTTTTCTCGTGCATTCAGGGAAAAATTCAGCTGCTCACCAACGGAATACCGTCATCAGGCTGGCGAGGCTTAGCTGGTGATGGTCACAGGACAGGTTCCTGTGCAGGAAATAAATCTGATGCCTGTCGTGATAACTGGCTTTCTGGGAATTCAGTAACGTGATTTTTCACTCCACAGAGCATCAGTCCGGTTTAAAAGTAAGCGTGCAGCGAGAACCGTATTGACGGGGATGTGTTATTCAGTTGGCAGTGCTACGCGCCAGGGAAGCAGTTCGCTGACCCGGTTTATCGGCCAGTCAGCAATAACATCAAGGATATAACGGAGGTAGGTTTCTGGCTCCACTCCGTTCAGTTTGCACGTCCCGAGCAGACTGTACAGCAGCGCTCCCCGCTCTCCTCCATGATCCGAACCGAAGAACAGATAGTTTTTGCGGCCCAGGCTGACCATCCGCAGGGCATTTTCAGCTATGTTGTTATCCGCTTCGGCCCAGCCATCTTCTGCATAGTACGTCAGCGCCGGCCACTGGTTCAGGGCGTACGCGAACGCTTTCGCCACCTCTGAGTGTCGCGACAGGGTTTTCATCTTTTCACGCAGCCAGCTTTCCAGGGATTTCAGTCGCGCTTTAGCTTTCTGCTGACGTTCGGCAAGACGCTGTTCTGCCGGCATTCCCCTTATTTCCGCCTCGATGGCATACAACTCGCCGATACGTTTCAGGGCTTCTTCCGTCAGGGCTGACGGGGTGCGAACGTGTATATCGTGGATCTTACGGCGGGCGAGAGCCCAGCAGGCGGCTTCCGTTATCCGGCCATTGCGGTAAAGCTCGTTGAACCCGGCATACGCATCCGCCTGCAACACACCACTGAACCCTGTAAAATAGCCTGGATTGGTTACTTGCCGGACGAAGGTCTGAACAGCGCGTAGCAGCAATTGACCTTTAAAAACTGGAGGAGATTAAACCGAATACACTGCGAAATTTGACAGATTGTACTCAGTAGGCTCGGCTCTAATCCCGACCCATTACTATTCAATCGCCAAGTATTTCAGTTCTGCTGCAAGATTATTCCGCTCTTCGTGATGCAATCATGTCAAAATACCAGTTCGTCATTGACATCAATGCAACCGTGGTCCCAGGCTGGAAAAAGTAATCGACGATACAGGTGGGACCATGGTCCCAGGCTGAAAACCTAAACGACGATGCAGGTGGGACCGTGGTCCCAGGCTGAAAACCTAAACGACGATGCAGGTGGGACCGTGGTCCCAGGCTGGAAAACTAATCGACGATACAGGTAGGACCGTGGTCCCAGGCTGGAAAACTAATCGACGATGCAGGTGGGACCATGGTCCCAGGCTGGAAACCTAAACGACGATGCAGGTGGGACCGTGGTCCCAGGTGGAAAACTAATCGACGATACAGGTGGGACCATGGTCCCAGACAGATAACCTGACCGAAGACGCAGGTGGGACCGCGGTCCCAGAAAGATAACCTGACTGACGATACAGATGGGACCAAGGTCCCAGAGAGAATATTCAGGCCAGTTATGTTTTCTGGCCTGTGAGAAAGGAAATGAAGTAAAGGGAGATAACCGTAGACTAAAGCGTGTCCGCATCAGACTCCTGGTTTCTCAAGCTCCTTAAGAATGGCTTCTATTTTCTCTATACACTCCGCAGGAATGCGGGACCTATCCAGGTTAAGCACCATTTTATCGCCCTTGTACAATGCTGTTGCCCCTGGAGCAAACTGATGACGTGAGCTCAGATTAGCTCTTGATGCGGAAGATTGTTTCAGTACGGATGTTAAAAGACTAATGACCTCTTCAGCTTCGAAGATTAGTCCCGCTTTCTTCTGATCGTTGAGAGTCTCAGCCTGCTGCTTCAGTAATTCTTCTTTATCTGCAAAAGCCTTCTGAAGGGCTTCACCTGACCGGGCAGACAGTTCTCCAGGATGTGCAAACAGGGCAACAACGGATTTAGGCAGTTTGGCCGTATTAATACAGCGGGTAATGATCTTACGAGAGATGTTTTCCGCATCGGCAAGCGCAGAAATATTTCCAGCAAACTCATTCTGCAGCCGGCTTGTATAACGCAGGCCACGTTCATAAGCACTCGTCGGCCGATAATCGTTACCCAGTCGGGACAATGCAGCCATCTGCTCATCGTCCAGTTCACCAACCAGAATGCGATAATCACTTTCCGTCAGGATTGCGGCTTTACGTCGACGGCTGCCGTCTGCAATTTCTATGACATCGGAAACCCGACGGCCAAAAGCCGGAGTCTGCTGACCGGTCAGTAAAAATGAAGGAATGAGATCATCCAGGGCATCTTCAGTCAGTAGTTCCTGATCGCGCTCGTTACCTGACCATACCCGGGAAGCGGTTTCAACAATATCTCCCCGGAGCACCTCCAGGGTAAACTTCACTTCCCGACCACACACCGGTAACGTAATTGCATTGCCACGAGCCATAGCCCCTACACGAGCAATTAACGAATCCACCATCGGTGCAGCTGGCGCTGACGTGTCTTCAGCTGCCTGAGTATTTGCTGTATGTCTTGGAATGACAGGTGCACGCTTCATTATCTAATCTCCCAGCGTGGTTTAATCAGACGATCAAATATTTCATTACAAACAGGTTCCCAGATTGAAAGAGCATTTCGCCATGCGCCGGTCGAAGAACGTTGATCAATAGCCTGTTCGAAAACGGTTCTCATGCGGATCTGGCCTTTACCAACTTCATCGGTTTCACGTACCACATTTTTCAGGACCATGCTTCCCCATGCATCGCGAATTTGTTCTTCCATCCACGGTGACTGCGAACCATTGTTATTACTGTATTTGGTAAGCAGAATACGGACATCCGGCTCAAAGCCTTTAAGATCCACATTCCTGAGCAGATCACGAAGCATATCGAAAAACTGCAGTGCAGAAGTGTAATCGAACAGCTCTGCCGGGGTGGGAACAATCAGCACATCAGCAGCGCATACGACATTAATCGTGCCAATACCGAGGTTCGGTGCGCTGTCGATAACAATCACGTCATAGTCATGAGCAACCGTTTCAATGGCAAGACGGAGCATCAGGTGCGGGTCAGTGGGCAGTTTTCCTTCATCAAATTTGCCCATTAGCTCAGTTTCAATGCGATGAAGTGCCAGGCAGGACGGAATGATATCAAGGCCAGGCCAGCAGGTGGGTTTTATCGCATAACTGGCGTCATCCTTTTCACCAAGATAAAAGGGCAGGAGAGTATCTTCCGCATGTATATGAAGATCGGGCACCCATCCGTGATACATCGAAGCTGTGCCCTGAGGATCATTACCCTCGACAAGCAGAACGCGTAACCCTTTCAGGGCCAGGTCCTGAGCCAGGTGAACAGAAACGGAGGTTTTGTAAACCCCCCCTTTATGAGCGGCAACGCCGATCACTGGTGGAAAAGCATCTTCTGCACGCCGCAGTCGGGTACCGAACACGTCCCGCATATGATTGATTTGTTCGATGGTATAACCAACACGCTGTTCAACTCTGCCACGGGTTTCCATATCCGGGTGGGGTAACCGGCCGGCTTTCTCTGCATCCCTGATTGCCTGAGAAGAAACGCCAACCAGATCCGCCGCTTCACCTATTCTCCAGCGGCGTGTGATCTTCCTGGCTTCCGGACTGTCGTCATTAAACTGCGCAATGGCAATAGCCTTCGTCATTTCATGTCCAGCAGTAATGCACTGGTTAAGTGTGTCCATCAGTCCCATTCTGAGCATACTTCAAAAGGGACGAATTTGTATGTCACGACGCCATATTTTCACCGAACGGCAGCGAGCAGCGCTGTTCGATCTGCCCACGGACGAACTGTCGCTACTGAAGTTCTACACGCTGGGCGATGATGACCTGGAAAACATTAGGCAGCGCCGCAGACCGGAAAACAGGATTGGCTTTGCCCTGCAACTTTGTGCCTTACGATATCCGGGCCGTGCACTGGCTCCTGGTGAGATGATCCCGCGTGAAGTCCTTTCCTTCGTCGGTGCTCAGCTTGGAGTTCCGGCTGATGCGCTTCTCACTTATGCCACACGGCGCCAAACCCGTCAGCAGCACATGGACACGCTGCGCGAAATTTACGGCTACAAGACCTTCACGGGCCGTGGTGCCCGTGATCTGCGGGAGTGGACTTTCGGCCAGGCCGAATGACCTGCTCCCTGTTGCTCAATACGCCAAGATTTGAGTCATGCTGTCATCAGCTGCAAAAGTAACGGTCACGTCCGCTCCTCGCTCATAGCGGACATGCCCTCAGGGTATTTACCATTACGCCTCATTACGCGCGCAGCTCAGAAGGCCTGAGAGCGTTTCTGACGGGAACCGGGTAAAACAGGCAACAAACCCCCAACAAACCCGCCAGAAACGCAGAAGATAAATTTTACCGCACTGCATATAAACGCACAAAAGTGATTAGACTCTAATTTCAATACATTTGCCTCCCCTGCCCCCTGTTTCTTCAACTTTCCTCAGTAAGTCATATCACGCTATCCAGCCTTGTTACCGGATACATCCCGACAAAAAGCACCTTTAAAGACCCTTTTAAATGATCTATAATTAACACTCAATCTGAGGAGGTAACATTATGGCATTTCAGGTTCTGACCACTACGGCAGCCAGTATTACTGAGCTTAAACGCGACCCTATGGGTACTTTCCATGCAGGGGATGGCGCTCCGGTAGCCATTCTTAATCGTAATGAGCCTGCGTTCTACTGCGTGCCACCGGCACTCTATGCCCAGTTGATGGAACTTCTGGAAGATGAAGAACTGGGAAGGATGGCTGATGAGCGAAGCGGAGAAAGGGTTATAGAGGTCAATATTGATGACCTATAAGCTGGCTTTCAACGAATCCGCTCTGAAAGAATGGAAGAAGCTGGGTCATACACTACAGGTGCAGTTCAAAAAGAAACTCAAAGAGCGCCTGGAGAACCCCAGAGTTCCGGCATCACAGCTACATGGGCGTAAGGACCAGTATAAAATTAAGCTACGTGGTGCCGGATACCGCCTTGTCTATCGTGTAGAGGACGACATTGTTACAGTCACTGTTATCGGCGTAGGTAAACGCGAAAACGACGACATTTATAATGCAACCCTTAATCGCAATTAACTAATGCTGTGAGCACTATTTTGGGGTCGTATCCGGGTGTACTGCCCCCAAAAAGTTGGACAGATTAACCGAGGCTTCAGAGAAGGAGTCCATGAGCATATGGACTCCTTTTTATTTACTAAGCATGTAGATTATTAATAGCAGCAGTCCGATTATCCATACAGACCTCATCAGAGGTGGATGCTCTGGGCTTCAGACTAATATGAGAGCATACATCTATCAGCAAAACGCTTTAATAATGTATTTTATTTCAGAGAATACGTTTAATAGCTTCAGAATAGACGTCTGAACGTTCTCTTTTTGAGCCTGTCAGTAATTCTGTGTAACTGCCACTGTATTAAAGGTGATCGCTCAGGCGGTCACCGAACTCGATAATAAAACGACTCATTGCCAGCCGCCAGTTCTGGATCGGCATACTCCATTTTTTTGACGCATCCTTGATTGCCAGATAAATAACCTTCCGCACCGAGTCGTCCGTTGGGAACACTTTGCGTTTCTTAATTGCAGCCCGGATCACGCTGTTCAGTGACTCGATGGCATTCGTGGTGTAGATGGCCCTGCGGATATCGGGTGGATAGTTGAAGAACGTATTGAGATTTTCCCAGTGCGCACACCAGCTTTTGCTGATTTGCGGATATTTATCGTCCCAGACTTTCGCGAACGCATCCAGCGCCATCAGCGCCGCCTCTTCAGTCGGGGCCTGATAAACTATTTTTAGCCCGCTGGTGACGGCTTTGTAGTCCTTCCAGGACACGTATTTCAGGCTGTTACGTACCATGTGGATGATGCACAGCTGGATGTGAGTCTGCGGGTAAACGCTGTTTATCGCATCCGGGAAGCCCTTCAGACCGTCCACGCAAGCAATCAGGATGTCCTGAAGGCCCCGGTTTTTCAGCTCCGTCAGCACGCTCAGCCAGAACTTTGCACCTTCATTTTCGGCCAGCCACATCCCCAGCAGCTCTTTCTGGCCTTCGGTGTTGATGCCCAGTGCCAGGAACACAGCTTTGTTGATTACGCTACCATTCTGACGGACTTTGACAACAATGCAGTCCATATAAACAATGGGATACAGCGCATCCAGCTGCCGGTTTTGCCACTCAGTGACCTGTTCTTTTACGGCGTCGGTGACCTTAGATATCAGCGTGGGTGACACATCGGCGTCGTACATCTCTTTGAAGGTGGCAACGATTTCGCGGGTGGTCATGCCTTTGGCGTACAGGGACAAAATCTGGCTGTCCATCTGCGTAATACGCGTCTGGTGCTTCTTAATCAGCTGGGGTTCGAAGGTATTTTCACGGTCACGCGGCGTGTTTAGTTCGATCTCGCCGTCATCGCACAACACCGTTTTTGACGAATAACCATTGCGGGTGTTTGAGCCTGTTTTGGGCGCATTTTTCTCATGCCCGAGGTGGTCAGTCAGTTCCGCATTGAGCGCCGTTTCGACGGTAAGCTTCGTCAACATGCGGGAAAAAGCATTGAGATCGGCTTCGGTTTTAAGGCCCTTAGCCAGTTCAGCAGCCAGTGCTTTGAGTTTCTTTTCGTCCATAATTTGCCTGTCTCCGTTGTTGGAGTGAACATATCAAAAACAGGCAGATACACAATTTAAATTACAGCCTCCTCTTTTTCCGACTGACACAACAAAAACCACAACTTTTTCATCAATAACCTGGTACACGAGCCGGTAACCGGATGACCTGAGCTTTATTTTATAGCAATCCGGCATTCCACGTAGCTTATTAGCTTCGATTCGTGGAGACTCAAGCACGTCAGCCAGCTTTTTTTTAAGTTGTTCTCTTACCGTGGCACACAGCTTACGCCATTCCTTCAATGCTCGCTCATCAAAGTCGAGAAGATACGCCATCAGAGGTCATCCAGCGTTACGCGGACAGGCTTAGGATTACGAAGACGCTCTTTCACTATCTCCACAAGCTCAGCATCTTCATCGCTAAGAAGTGTTTGCCTGAAAGGTAAACGCTCGTTATCTGCGATGTACTCCAGCATGAGACGCAGCGCCTCAGAAGGCGTTACCCCCATTTTTTCCAGCGCGGCATAGGATCGTGCTTTCAGATCATCATCGATACGCAGATTAATACTACCCATTGTCAAAAACCTCGCGTAATTACAAATGTCATTACAATTATGACACTGCCAGATGGCCGGTGCAAGTTATCTGGTGTGAGGCGGTGAGGCGGTGAGGCGGTGAGGCGGTGAGGATTCAATTTTTTCCCGGTTGCGGGAAATCAGAAAGTGAGATTCGGAGTATTTTTAAAAAGAATGAGGCACAGCAAGATCGGTGTTAACGCCGGAACTAACGGTGTCCGGCAACGAAGCGGCACAGGGATAATTTCTATGCCAGAATTAACATTCAGACCTCTTTGAGGCCAGTCTCAAACCTGACAAAGTGGATATGGATATGAGTGACACACAAAGCAACCCACAGAAATCTGGGAGCCAGATAAACAAGGCTGTTTTCTTTCCTTCAGCTATATTGATCGTCCTTCTTGTTGTCTTTGCGGCGTTGTTCCCGGAACTCGCTGATAAAAAATTCAAACTACTGCAGCAGCAAATTTTCACAAATGCCAGCTGGTTTTACATTCTGGCGGTGGCACTGATCCTGCTCAGCGTCACTTTTCTCGGGCTGTCCCGATACGGTGATATCAAACTTGGCCCCGATCATGCCCAGCCCGATTTCAGTTACCACTCCTGGTTTGCCATGTTGTTTTCTGCCGGGATGGGCATCGGGCTTATGTTCTTCGGGGTGGCTGAGCCCGTCATGCACTATCTTTCTCCCCCGACAGGAACACCCGAAACAGTAGAGGCAGCAAAAGAGGCTATGCGTCTGACCTTTTTCCACTGGGGTCTGCACGCCTGGGCAATTTATGCCATCGTGGCGCTGATACTGGCCTTTTTCAGCTATCGGCATGGCCTGCCACTGACACTCCGTTCAGCACTGTATCCGATTATCGGCGACCGTATTTATGGCCAGGCAGGTCATGCTGTCGATATTTTTGCAGTGATTGGTACAGTGTTCGGTGTCGCCACCTCACTTGGGTATGGCGTACTGCAGGTCAATGCCGGCCTGAATCATCTGTTCGGGATCCCCGTTAACGAAACCGTTCAGGTGATCCTGATCGTTGTTATTACCGGACTGGCAACCATTTCTGTCGTGACAGGACTGGATAAAGGCATCCGTATTTTGTCCGAACTGAATCTCGGGCTGGCCGTTCTGCTGCTGGCGCTGGTACTGTTGCTGGGCCCAACGGTACTGCTGCTGAAATCGTTTGTCGAAAACACCGGTGGTTATCTGTCTGAGCTGGTCAGCAAAACATTTAACCTGTATGCCTACGAGCCGAAATCCAGTAGCTGGCTGGGTGGCTGGACTCTGCTGTACTGGGGGTGGTGGCTGTCATGGTCTCCCTTCGTCGGCATGTTTATTGCCCGTGTTTCGCGTGGCAGAACGATACGTGAGTTTGTCACTGGCGTACTCTTTGTTCCGGCCGGGTTCACGCTGATGTGGATGACCGTTTTTGGTAACAGTGCAATTAATCTCATCATGCTTCAGGGGGCGACTGACCTGGCAGATACGGTACAGCAGGATGTCGCCCTCGCACTGTTTAACTTCCTTGAGCATTTCCCGTTCTCAGGCGTGCTCTCGTTTATCGCGATGGTGATGGTTATTGTCTTCTTTGTCACCTCAGCTGACTCCGGAGCGATGGTGGTCGATACCCTGGCATCCGGAGGCGTCACAACCACTCCGGTCTGGCAGCGCATTTTTTGGGCAGCCATGATGGGGGCAGTAGCAGTAGCACTCCTGATTGCAGGCGGACTCAGCGCTTTACAGACAGTGACCATAGCCAGTGCCCTGCCCTTCTCAGTGATACTTCTGATTTCCATCTATGGCTTGCTGAAAGCGCTACGCCGGGATTTAACAAAGCGTGAAAGCCTGAGCATGGCCACCATCGCCCCCACTGCAGCCCGTAATCCGATCCCCTGGCAACGCAGGCTGAGAAATATTGCTTATCTGCCGAAACGGTCCCTGGTCAAAAGATTCATGGACGACGTTATTGAGCCAGCGATGGTGCTTGTACAGGAAGAACTGAACAAACAGGGGACAAACAGTCATATCAGCAACGCCAGCGAAGACCGCCTTCGGTTTGAAGTGGACCTGGGTAATGAGCTCGACTTTATCTATGAGGTCCGTCTTCGCGGCTATAACTCGCCGGCCTTTGCGCTGGCAGCAATGGACAGCGATGAAAATCAGGCAGAGCAGCATAAATACTACCGGGCAGAAGTCTATCTGAAAGAAGGCGGTCAGAATTATGATGTTATGGGCTGGAATCAGGAGCAGCTCATTAACGACATTCTGGACCAGTACGAGAAGCATCTGCATTTCCTCCATCTGGTACGCTGATAGACCATGTAATGCCATCCCTCGGGATGGCATTACATTAAACACTGATTGATAAAAACACGGTGAATAACATAGTGCCGGAAACGGCTGGCTTTGCTGGCACTGAATACGATATTAATTAACTGCAAAGGTTGTATTCTGAAATACTTCCCGCAAAAATATAATGTAACCTTAAAAAAATTCCCGCGGGGTGCGAGCAATGACTTACGCAACTTCTAAATAAAACCAAAAATGATGTCAGTCCCTCTTTAAAAGGTTTTCCATTCACCTGAACCACGTTGTATCCGGCAGCTGTGTTCCCTGGAAGCCATGATCTCGTCCTGACTGTGACATCACATAACCATAAGATAAGCAATAAATTTCAGTTGAAGCAGTATAAATCTAGTCTCGGTTTCGTAATATGGCCAGATTTTATCGATAAATCAAAATGAACTAATTTACCGTAAGCCTGGCTAAAACAGGAAAAACCTAGGCGTAAATGGTTGATGGTATACACACATCTGACGTAAACTAAACTGGCGTTTCTGGCGAAATTTGGGTGGGTTTGTTAATTATCAAGGCTCGTCAGAAACGCCCCCTCTTCAAACCAGACTGCTCCGCCTCATTTTCTCAATGAAGACAACAACTCATCCACGGGTTGAGGTTTTCCGTACAGATAGCCTTGCGCAAACTTCACGCCTTTCCTTTTCAGATAAATGGATTGCCCTTTAGTTTCGATACCTTCAGCGATTATTTTCAGGGACAGGTTATGAGCGAGTTCGATAATACTGTCAATCAGGATCCCGGAAACCGCATCAGTATTAATCTTGGCAACAAAAGACTGATCCAGTTTCAATACCGAGATGTGCTGATTATGAAGATAAGAGAGACTGGAATGACCAGTACCGAAGTCGTCAATGGCGATCATGACGCCCGCATCATTGAGCATTTTGAATAACCTGAGTGTCTGTTCATTCTGAGGAACCATTTCTCTTTCTGTTAGTTCCAGTACAAGGGAGATGTTCTTATCTTTTGTACTTTCCAGAAACATCATGCAGTCATCATACAATCCCATATCAGCGCAATGTTTTGCGGTGATGTTGAATGAAAAATAAAAACCGTCTGGCACACTGGAACTGTTGATATGGTTGGCGACCTGGACGAACAAGCTTCGGGTCATTGGAATAATCATCCCTGACCGCTCTGCGTGGGGTATAAAAAGGTCGGGACGAATGATGCCCTCTGTTGGATGAATCCACCGAACCAGAATCTCCATTCCCGACACGCTATTTTTATCGAGGTCGACAATACGTTGGCCATAAGCAATAAACTCATTCCCCTTTATCCCCAGCTTAATGTCATCATCCAGACTAAAACTCTTTCTGCCCTGGAGGAGCACAACTCCGGAGAGAACAACAAAGAGCAGCGCCATCAGGAGGATATGCATTTTTTGATACATAAACCAGGCACCTAGAATCGACGAATTATTCAGGCTGACACTCAGATCAAAGGGGTATCTGTCTGAAGATACCTTCTGAAAAGCAACCGTTTTACCGGAATAGGATTCCCAGCTCAATGAACCATCTGAATGCAGATTTACATTACCAATCGTAAATTGTATTACTGAGCCTGACTCCGTAAGTTGCTGCATAACTGTCTGAACATACACACCATCAATGGCAGAAACAGAAAATAATGAGCCCCGTATATCTCTCACTAATAAAATAGGATGCCTTGTCTGTATCAAATTTCCAGACAGCAGGGCAAGTTTACCCCCCTGATACGGTCTTTGAGTATCAACAATGTTCAATTTACCGATTAACGAATGACATGTAATGGTATTACCATTTCCAGTAAATACTGAACGGATGTAAGGCGTCGTTGTAATAATGGTTCGAATCTCAGGTAACTGTCGTTCGCAGGAATTGCTACTATAGGGGAGCTTAAGCACTCTGGTATTCACGTCATCCGCATAAGCAATGATTTTCTCAATCACTGAGGTAAGTTCGATAGCCGTAGTTCTGTTTCGCTCATTTTGATCTCGAACAAAAATGGCGTAATCTAAAATTGCCCCAACCAAAAATGCCACACCAAGAAAGGCTAACGGCTTCAGAATTTTTTGTTTTTTCCTGTGCATACTGAGCCTCGGTAAAGTCTAAATGATTAGCATTGGCTACTTTCTGTTTTGACGGCGATCAGCGTTTAAATTATCCAATCAGGCACAGATACGGCTAATACTTGGCCATGAAAAAAATGATAACGAACTGCTACTCAGCAGTAACTGCAACAATAACGTGAATGTAAAGTCTTTTTTACATGCTCACAAGAATCATTTTAGTAGGTATAACGATATAAATTATGAAACAGTTGTTCACCAGACATGAGTCTTACTATAAATCAATTAGTTACGTTTAAATGAAGCTTTTGATCACGAACCTATTTAACTGGATAAATAAGAACCCTTCTTCGTGGGGGTTGTCAGTTTCCTGGATGCGGTTCTACGCCGGCAACCGGGATTTTTCCGCGACCAGTAACAACAGGGGTTGTCACACAAACGACCGGTTGAGTGACAATCATTAAAACAACGATTTTGACGCGGAAGCCTGTCGCATGACCCGTAATTTATTCAACGCCATGCAAATCAGATGGCCTTTAACTTTAGTGACGGAATTTTCCGGGATTCCGGCGTAAAACCCCTTTTTAATCGAAAACTGGCATTTAACGGACAGCCTGACAGTTCCGTACATCCCTTGCGGTCAGGGGCTTCCGCTGAATGGAACGAAATCCCCCGTTAAGTTTGAAAAGCTTAACGGGGGATCGTTTCCGAATTCCAAGCTCCCCCCTAAACAGGAGGATCTGCAGACTATCATGCGTAAAGGCATTCCCCTGCTTGAGCTGCGCACTTCACAGTTACCTGGCATCACGCATATCCCGCATGACTCCTCACTGGCATTTGCCCTCTGTATCGAGGCCGCCCGTCGTGATTTACCTACGCTGCTGGAGGTACATCAGCAGCTGTTCTTCCTTCAGAAAGAAGGGGGTTTTCTGGATATGGTCGATCAGATACGCGACGCGCTGCCGGAGCGGCCCGTGTTCTGAGACGCAGAAGCGCGCCGGATGCAGGTCGTCGGCCCGGACTGACAATGACGGAGACACGGTCGTGGTGACGTGGCCAGTACCGGGCCTCATGCTGAAAGACCGGGTTAACTGACGGCAGAAAGAACGCTGAAGCGAGCACTGTCCGCTTTGTGCCAGGAACGGACATTCATAACATCGTGATATGTTACTTTATGGAAAACAGGTCATAATACCTAAACGGCACATTGATTTTCCTTAGGATAAATAAAATGACTGATAAAAAATTGTCCAATTATACCGAGAAAGAATTCTATGATTTCATTACAAAAATCAGAATGGTGGATTTCGCATCTGAAGCTGAACATAGCAAGGCTATTTATGAGTTTGGTCAACTGACTGAGCATCCTGATAAATGGGATTTAATTTATCGACCAAAGCCAAATGCAGATAATTCAACACAAGGGATCATCAATGAGATAAAGAAGTGGCGTTCAGCTAACGGCAGATCAAGCTTTAAACCTGAATAGCTACTCAATGACTATTCTTCGTAATCTGACCTGCTCCCTGTTGCTCAATACGCCAAGATTTGAGTCATGCTGTCATCAGCTGCAAAAGTAACGGTCACGTCCGCTCCTCGCTCATAGCGGACATGCCCTCAGGGTATTTACCATTACGCCTCATTGTCTGCACCGCCTGAAAGGCTCTCAGGACGTTTCTGACGGCTGTACGGTAAAACAGGTAACAAACCACCCGAAAAGCCGCCAGAAACGTGCTAGGTAAATTTTAACGCAATGCATGACTATGCACCAGAATGACGGCATCCTGTTTTCACATCAAAATCATCACAAGACACGGAAAAACACACATGAACCGCCAGGAATCCGCCGTTCTCAACATGGCTAAATTTATCCGCGCCCAGACACTCCTCCTGCTGGAAAGAATTGACCTGCTCGACTTCGATGACGAAGCGACAGACTGCGAACAGCTGCATGAGCAGGCCGAAGCGCTTTACCGGAAGCTCAGCGCCCGACTGGAACAGACATAACGGCTTAGCCTTTCCGTCGCCTGCATCATGGCATCCACATCATCTTTTGAGAGACCTTCATCCTCCAATCGTCGCTTAAGGATGAACGGACACGGAATTTATTACGGGTCGTGAGGCACTCAGTATGAAAGAAAAATGCAGAAAATACAGACTGGAACGGTAAGCAAGCAGTGACGAGATTAAAAATCAGGATAACCGGAGACGGTATTTCCGAGACTCAGGGAGGTAATCAATACGGTCAAATGCCCCGGGATATAATGCACTAACGACACGCCAGAAATGTATCTGGGTCAGCTCATCTGCCCCACCTTCCCTGAAGTCAGAAAGTACCTCGTCGTAAGTCTTTCCTTCCTCGCGGGCAACAATCCTCATCGTGTCACTGGCAAGGCGATCAGTGCCCCCTCCGAAAATCAGAACATCAATAAACACGAAGCCCCTTCCGGTAAGAAAAAAACCGGCACGGGAGCCGGTAATACTGTGAAAAACAGCCCGCTTTAGCATCGCGGTTAATAGTGACATGTTATGCCCTTTAGTAGAGATATATGCACTCACCAAAACTAGTAGGAACAGACATAGCAGTAGCCGGTGCTCATCCTCAGTCACCCACATGGTGAGCATCTTGTTCCATTTCTCGGACAAACCAGTCTCCTGATAACGCCGGGACGGGCGGGAACCCCTTTCCCGGTCGGCGCGGGGTTGGACAAGCCGCAGGCGCGTCAGGCTTTTGGCGGGTTTCGGGGCGCAGCCCTGAACCAGTCACGCGTGTATACTGGCTTACTATCTTGGCACGGATGAGGGTGTCAGTGAAGTGCTTCATGTGGCAGGAGAAAAAAGGCGGCACCGGTGCGTCAGCAGAATATGTGATACAGGATATATTCCGCTTCCTCGCTCACTGACTCGCTACGCTCGGTCGTTCGACTGCGGCGAGCGGAAATGGCTTACGAACGGGGCGAAGATTTCCTGGGAGATGCCAGGAAGATACTTAACAGGGAAGCGATAGGGCCGTGGCGAAACCCGACAGGACTATAAAGATACCCGGCGTTTCCCCCTGGCGGGGCTTTGTTGAATAAATCAGCTTCAGGACGAGTGACTCTGTAGCTGACCGGGTTTTCAGGCAATACGCACGCTTTCTGGCATACCAGCCTTCGTTATTTTATTCAGCGCACGCACCATGCCCAAAGCCTTTGCTACCTGACCATCGTAATCACGCAGCGTCAGTGAACCTCCGAACAGTTGCTTTACCCTGTACATGGCCGTCTCCGCTATCGAGCGACGGTTGTAATCTGTTGTCCATTTCCACCGGGCATTACTCCCGGTCAGCCGCTGATTCGCTACTGCACGGTTACGGTCTGCATATTCACCGGGCCAGTAACCCGCTCCTTTTCGGGGCGGGATGAGGGCACTGATTTTCTTGCGCCGCAGTTCATCGTGACAGGGTCGGGTGTCGTAAGCGCCGTCTGCTGCGGCTGCCCTGATTTATCTGTGTGTCTGCCGGATAAGACCCGGGAAAGCTTCTGAGTCCGTAACGTTGTTCAGAGACAGGTCCGCGCAGATGACTTCATGTGTTCTGCTGTCAACGGCCAGATGCAGCTTCCGCCAGGTACGACGGCGCGCTTTGCCGTGATTTTTGACTTTCCATTTGCCTTCACCAAAAACCTTCAGCCCGGTGGAATCAATCACCAGGTGTTCGATTTCACCCCGGGTGGGTGTTTTGAAACAGACATTAACCGACTTTGCCCTCTTGCTGACACTGCTGTAATCCGGGCAGCGCAACGGAACGTTCATCAGGGCAAAAATGGAATCAATAAAACCCTGCGCAGCCCGCAGGGTCAGCCGGAACAGGCGTTTAATCATCAGGACGGTGGTGATGGCAAGGTCAGAATAGCGCTGAGGTCTTCCCCGTGATGAAGGCGTTGCCGACTCATACCAGGCATGAATCGCTTCATCGTCCAGCCAGAAAGTGAGGGAGCCACGGTTGATGAGGGCTTTGTTGTAGGTGGGCCAGTTGGTGATTTTGAACTTTTGCTTTGCCACGGAACGGTCTGTGTTGTCGGGAGGATGCGTGATCTGATCCTTCAACTCAGTAAAAGTTCGATTTATTCAACAAAGCCTCTTGAAACCATTGATGCCGTTGCGGCAACCTGAATCGCCACGGGTTTAACAGACACCTCAGAGTCATTTAAGATGGCTTAAAG
>NZ_JAPKIB010000028.1:0-21673 GCF_036759925.1 Kluyvera sp. CHPC 1.2972
ATCTGGTTTTGCGAATACTGATATTGATGATACTAACGGCCCACCGGCCTGTTGATGTTACCAACGGTGCAAAACTGATCCACCCCAGCGGTTGAAAATTGATCCAGGGGTTAATCTGCTCCTCTGAATACAGGGGAGCTTATGATCACTTTTGAGATTCGTATGGAAATTAAAGTCCTGCACAAGCGGGGAATGAGTATCCGGGCCATCGCCAGGGAACTGGGTATTTCGCGCAATACTGTCCGCAGCCACCTGAAAGCCAAATCTGAAAAGCCGCAGTATTCACCACGCCCGGCATCATCATCACTGCTTGATGAATATCGCGATTATATCTGTAAGCGGATCAGCGATGCGCATCCCTACAAAATCCCGGCTACCGTTATTGCCAGGGAAATCATGGAACTGGGCTATCGCGGGGGGCTGACTATCCTGAGGGAGTTCATCCGTTCGCAGACACTCCCCGTACAGGCAGAGCCGGTCGTTCGCTTCGAAACCGAGCCCGGGCGGCAGATGCAGGTTGACTGGGGAACCATGCGAAACGGCAAGTCACCCCTGCATGTGTTCGTTGCTGTTCTGGGGTACAGCAGAATGCTTTACATCGAGTTCACCGACAACATGCGCTACGACACGCTGGAAGCCTGTCACCGCAATGCGTTCAGCTTCTTCGGCGGTGTACCGCGGGAAGTTCTGTACGACAATATGAAAACGGTGGTGCTCCAGCGAGATGCTTACCAGACCGGACAGCACCGCTTCCATCCTTCCCTGTGGCAGTTCGGCAAAGAGATGGGCTTCTCTCCCCGGCTGTGTCGCCCCTTCAGGGCACAGACTAAAGGCAAGGTGGAGCGTATGGTGCAGTACACCCGCAACAGCTTCTACATCCCGTTAATGACGCGCCTGCGCCCGATGGGGATCACCGTCGATGTTGAAACCGCAAACCGTTACGGCCTGCGCTGGTTGTACGATGTGGCCAATCAACGGAAGCATGAAACTATCCAGACCCGCCCCTGTGATCGCTGGGTGGAGGAACAGCAATCCATGCTGGCACTGCCACCGGAGAAAAAACAGTATGACGTGCAGGTCGACGAAAGCCTGGTGACCTTCGACAGGCAGCCGTTGCATCATCCGCTGTCCATCTATGACACGTTCTGCAGAGGAGCTGCATGATGGTCGAACTGCAACATCAACGGCTGATGGTGCTTGCCGAACAACTCCAACTGGACAGCCTTATCGGCGCGGCGCCAGCACTGTCGCAACAGGCAGTGGATCAGGAATGGAGCTACATGGACTTCCTGGAGCACCTGCTACATGAGGAGAAACTGGCCCGGCATCAGCGTAAACAGGCGATGTACACGCGGATGGCAGCCTTCCCGGCGGTGAAGACGTTCGAGGAATACGACTTCACCTTCGCCACCGGCGCACCGCAGAAGCAAATCCAGTCGCTGCGCTCCCTGAGCTTCATCGAACGTAACGAAAACATCGTGTTACTGGGCCCCTCGGGCGTGGGAAAAACACATCTGGCGATAGCCATGGGTTACGAAGCAGTACGGGCCGGCATCAAGGTTCGCTTCACAACAGCAGCGGACCTGCTGTTACAGCTGTCAACTTCCCAGCGTCAGGGGCGTTACAAAACGACACTCAATCGCGGAGTCATGGCCCCGAAGCTGCTCATCATCGACGAAATAGGCTATCTGCCGTTCAGTCAGGAGGAAGCCAAGCTGTTCTTCCAGGTCATCGCCAAACGTTACGAGAAGAGTGCGATGATCCTGACTTCTAACCTGCCGTTCGGGCAGTGGGACCAGACGTTCGCCGGGGATGCAGCCCTGACATCGGCGATGCTGGACCGGATCTTACATCACTCACACGTAGTCCAGATAAAAGGAGAGAGCTATCGGCTGAAGCAAAAACGAAAGGCCGGGGTTATAGCGGAAGCTAATCCTGAGTAAACAAGGTGGATCAATATTAGACCGTTGGTGGTGACGGTAAGTGGATCACTTTTTACCCGTTGTTGACAGTTGAGGAACCTGTAAAACGGAAAGGCTCATTGAAGCCGTATATTTTCTGGAGGTTCATCAGGCGCGGAACTCATCGAGGCGCGGGAATAAAATCCCATTCAGACGCCGGATAGATTCAAGCAAGCCAATTTATCGTCAAAATCGGTGTTGCAAAAACGGGAGTGACCATAGATTCCGTTTTCCAAGCGGACCCCAGGATGCTAATGCGGTGACGATTGCTGACTATGTTGACGACGTTCGATCCTGGGTAGACGTGCTTAGACGTCACATGAATACTCCTCGAATTTGGATTTTAGGACACAGCGAAGGGGGCGTAGTCGCACTTGCCTCGGCTCAAGAAGAGGATGTGTGCGGCGTAGTTCTCATCGCAACGCCCGGGAGGCCGATGGGCAAGGTGTTGAAGGGGCAACTTAACGCTAATCCGGAAAACGAAATGCTATTAAGGCAGGCACTACCGATAATTGATGCTCTGGAGCACCGGCGGCGAGTCGATATTACGAATATGCACCCAGCACTGCAAAGTCTCTTTAATCCTGCTATTCAGGGGGTTTTGATCAATGCATTTTCATATAATCCTGGTCATCTCATTTCGAGTATTTCCAAACCCGTTTTAGTGCTACAAGGGCAACGCGATCTCCAGGTGGAAGAAACAGATGCAAGACTGCTTAAGGCCGCGAATCCTCAAGTGTCCCTGGTTATACTGCCCGATATGAACCATGTAATGAAAGAGGTGACTTCGGACGATCACAAGGCTAATATCGCGTCATACGCTGAGCCCGCGCTCCCCTTAGCTCCCGGTTTAATCGACTCGATTGAGCTTTTCCTGATCCACAACTCACCTTTTCCCGAAAAGTAACAGCAGCTCTGCTCTCAGTGTCCTGCCAAAAAACGATTTACTTTTAAAGAGTTCAGCATGCTTTAAAGCATTCGTCAGCTCCTCGCTCAAAGCTGCGATCTGATATTTCGCAGTACAGATTGTGCATCATCAGTGGAAAAATCTACGAAGGACAGAATCACTTCAAAGTCCGAACAGGACAAAAATTAATCTTACCCCTACATTTAGTGGTGGCTATGTGAAAGTTATTCATCTATTTTGCTTTTATCAGCGAGCAGATCGGAGTCACTCTTTGTGGATAATTCCATACTCCAGAAATCCATCATTATCATTATTCTCGTCCTGTGGGTAATTGATGAATTCAGGACAAAGAAACAAAAATACTCTGATCCCGCGATTGAAGAAGCTGATTCCAGAGAACACCATGAATGGCGCTATCTCAGATGGGGATTCCGGGCAATAAAAGTGGCAGCGACAGCATATATCTTAGTTCAGCTAATTCAGTTATTAATGAGATAGATACCACAGGCCTAGACAGAGACACCGGATTGTCCGAGCCTGTGGTTGTGCTTCAGCGGTAGCAGTTGAGAATGTCCCCATTGTGCCAAAAGCAGCAGTAACCTACGGATAAAATTCAGCGTCTCACACCCAGTGCCGCTGCATAACGGCAATAAGCTACACTTGTTCATTATTTCCAAAACAGGAAAGCCTTCCGCTGCTTCAACGGTATGTGTTTGACATCGCGCAGTTGGGGCATTTTGATCAACAACGAGCATGGCCCGCTACGATGAAATTGATACTTGTTCGACACGCAGAAACAGAGTGGAATTTGGAAGGAATTATTCAGGGGCACAGCGATAGTTCCTTGACCTGTCTGGGCTTGCGTGAAACATCCGCCCTACTGGCAGCGTTTAGTGCAGGTGAGTATCAAATAGAGCGTGTTTACGCTTCTCCGCTTGGACGTGCCTGGCAAATGGGGCAAAGCCTGGCTGAACACTTTCGCTGTTTACTGACGGCTGAACCGGCCCTTAAAGAGCAGGCCTTTGGTCAGTTTGAAGGTATGCCGTTAGAACTCCTCAGGCAAAAACATCCGAACGATGCAAATGCGTTATTCAGGCTTGATGCAGAGTATTGTCCACCCGGGGGGGAGTCACTGGCGCATGCTTCTCAGCGAATTATGCGTTTTTTACAAAACCTGGAAGATACCTCATCACATCAACAAACAATATGTATTGTGTCTCACGGGCATGTCAGTCAGGGCACTCTGGCAATTCTTAAAGAAGGGACTGTCAATAGTTTCCCTCGCTATGCTCACCCCAATGCAAGTTATTCTGTTATCGACCTGATTAATGGAAAATG
This sequence comes from Kluyvera sp. CHPC 1.2972, assembly GCF_036759925.1. Lineage (NCBI taxonomy): Bacteria > Pseudomonadati > Pseudomonadota > Gammaproteobacteria > Enterobacterales > Enterobacteriaceae > Kluyvera > Kluyvera sp. CHPC 1.2972. Next base: position 4,207 of record NZ_JAPKIB010000028.1, read on the forward strand.
TATCGGCCTAAAGTGGGGGATTGCTACACATTTACGTCACCTGAATTAGTGGCCACCTTTCAATCATTGAAAACCCATCCTGCCAGAGTCATCATTATTTAAGCATCATGAAGTGGTCAACAAAAACTGGCCACCGCTTTAGAGTTTTTCCAGTATCGACTTTCCGATTCGTTTGGTGGTAATCCACCGTTATAGTCATGCGGCCTTAGCGAGCTGTAATACCCGACGATATAGTCTTTGATCGTAAGCGTGCAGCGAGAACCGTATTGACGGGGATGTGTTATTCAGTTGGCAGTGCTACGCGCCAGGGGAGTAGTTCGCTGACCCGGTTTATCGGCCAGTCAGCTATAACATCAAGCACATGGCGAAGGTAGCTTTCTGGCTCCACTCCGTTCAGTTTGCATGCCCCGATCAGGCTGTACAGCAGCGCTCCCCGCTCTCCTCCATGATCCGAACCGAAGAACAGGTAGTTTTTGCGGCCCAGGCTGACCATCCGTAGCGCATTCTCAGCTATGTTGTTATCTGCCTCGGCCCAGCCGTCGTCAGTATAGTAAGCCAGCGCCGGCCACTGGTTCAGTACGTACGTGAACGCTTTCGCCAGTTCTGAGTGTCGCGACAGCGTTTTCACCTTTTCACGCAGCCAGCTTTCCAGGGATTTCAGCCGCGGTTTAGCTTTTTGCTGACGTTCTGCAAGGCGTCGCTTCGCCGGCATCCCCCTTATTTCCGCCTCGATGGCATATAACTCACCGATCCGTTTCAGGGCTTCCTCCGTCAGCGCTGACGGGGTGCGAACGTGCACATCGTGGATCTTGCGGCGGGCATGAGCCCAGCAGGCAGCTTCCGTTATCTGTCCATTGCGGTACAGTTCGTTGAACCCGGCGTACGCATCCGCCTGCAGAACACCGCTGAAGCCAGCGAGATGGCTCTGCGGGTGGATACCTTTTCTGTCCGGGCTGTAAGCGAACCACACTGCCGGCGCCAGCTCTGACCCGGCGTTACGGTCGTCACGAACGTACGTCCACAACCGCCCGGTCTTCGTTTTCTTATTACCTGGCAACAGCACCGGGACAGGCGTGTCATCAGCATGGAGCTTACCGTCAGTCAGCACATAGTCCTGAAGCGCCCCTTCCAGCGGTGACAGTAGCCGGCAACACGCATCCACCCAGCCCGACAGCAGTGAGCGGCTCAGCTCCACACCCTGGCGGCCGTATATTTCAGACTGGCGGTACAGCGGGGTGTGCTCTGCATACTTTGAACTCAGCACGCGGGCCAGCAGCCCCGGTCCTGCGATACCCCGCTCGATGGGCCGTGAAGGCGCGGGGGCCTGCACGATGGCATCACACTGAGTACAGGCATGCTTTTCACGTACTGTCCGGATAACCCGGAAGGCGCTGCGCATCAGCTCCAGCTGTTCGGCGGCATCTTCACCCAGGTAACTCAGCGCACCACCACATTCCGGGCAGCATGACGCTGCCGGCAGCAGCCGTTTTTCGTCACGGGGAAGTGATTCAGGGAACGGTTTGCGGGTACAGGTCTGTCGCAGCGGGCGCTGCACGGCCGGGTCATCCACCCGGCCGGTAAGGGTATCGCTTTCTTTCTGCAACTGCTTAAGGTCGGCTTCCATCTTCGCGATACGGCGGGAGACTTTTTCGGAGCGGCTGCCGAAGTTCATCCGGCGCAGCTTATCCAGTTGCGCCTGCAGGTGATCTATTTCGCGTTCACGCTCGTTCAGCTTTTCCAGAAGGGCACGGTTCAGCGCCTCCTGTTCGGCAAGGAGACGTTTCAGTTCATCGATATCGTCAGGAAGTAAGCTGTTCATACCGGGTATATTACCAGGCTCATTCAGCGTCGACCAGGATAAAGAGGCCTACAACATAGTCAGTGACGTAAGCAGTCTTTTAGGCTGCCGCCAGTCGATACCTTCAAGGAGCATCGCCAGCTGTGCCGGTGTGAGGAACACTTTGCCATCCCGGGCTGACGGCCAGGCGAAGCGGCCGCGCTCCAGCCGTTTGGTCAGCAGACACAGTCCATCGCCGGTAGACCAGAGGAGCTTTACCTGACTGCCATTACGCCCACGGAAGATAAAAACGTGACCTGACATCGGATCGTCTTTCAGCGTCGTCTGCACCTTTGCCGCCAGGCCGTTGAAGCCGTTTCTCATATCGGTGATGCCAGCGACCAGCCAGATCTTTGTCCCTGATGGTAATGGGATCAACGTTTGAGCTCCCGTATCAGCAGGTTCAGGATATTTTCGCTGATGGCACCATTCAGACGGAGTGATCCGTGCCGGAACGTCACTTCACAGCTGATATTGAGTGATTCAGGTGCCGCAGCAGCTACAGGTTGTGACCGGGGGGAGGTTGCAGGGACAACATCTTCGGCATCAAGTGTTATCGGGAGCAGCTCAGGCACGTTGTTTTCTGTTGTTGAAGGAGGACGTAGTTTTCCTTCGCGCCAGTACTGGCGCCACTTGAACAGCAAATTATCGTTGATCCCATGCTCACGAGCGAGTTGCGCTACGGAGATCTCTGGTCGATGCGAGAGTTCAACCATTTTGATTTTGAACTCAACGGGATAATTAGGGCTTTTTTTACGCACTGCGGTTAATGATTTCATGGATAGCGTCCACCATATTTGGTGTCCATTATCCTCTCAGGAATTTCAGGATCTGCCAGACGGTGCTGAGACGACGCTTACAGTGCTGCGTCTGGCGACCTCGATAAAGCAGGGAACCGTGACAGCATCCCTGATGCTGAAAAAGCTAGCCAGCTACCCCAAGCAAAACGGACTTGCCAAAGCACTGAGAGAAATTGGCCGCATTGAGCGAACGCTGTTTATGCTCGACTGGTTCCGCGATCCTGCACTGCGTCGGCGGGTACAGGCGGGGCTGAATAAGGGTGAGGCACGTAACGCACTGGCGCGGGCGGTATTTATGCACCGGCTGGGAGAAATCAGGGACAGGAAGCCGGAAAATCAGAGCTATCGCGCCAGTGGACTGACGCTGCTGACGGCTGCGATCTCGCTGTGGAATACTATGTATATGGAAAGGGCGATCGATGCCCTGAAGCGTAAGGGACTAAAGATCAACGAACAACTGCTGTCGCATTTGTCTCCACTAGGCTGGGAGCATATCAATCTGACAGGCGATTACATCTGGAAAAGCAACCGGATACCGGCTTCCGGTAGGTTTCGTCGGCTGAGGCCCGCTAAAGTAGAAAGGTCAAAAAACAACCTTAACGAATGGAAGGGACTTCCCCTGATTATGCGCCTGATTAACTCTTGTGCAATCATGGGGTAAACACAACCCCGGAGGGATTCGTTATGACCATTACTACTGTCGGTATCGATCTTGCTAAAAATGTGTTCGCTGTTCATTGCGTTGACCAGAATGGCAAAACCGTTCTGGTTAAATCCAGAGTAACCCGCGCAGCTCTTCCCGGGCTGATTGCTGGTTTGCCGCCCTGTGTTATCGGGATGGAGGCGTGCTCCGGGGCTCATTACTGGGCAAGACTGTTTCGGCAGTATGGTCATGAGCCGCGTCTGATGGCCGCTAAATTTGTATCGCCTTACCGCATGGCTGGTAAATCAGGGAAAAATGATGCAGCTGATGCTCAGGCTATCTGCGAGGCGGTTCGTCGCCCACATATGCGGTTTGTGCCGGTTAAGGATGAGAGCCAGCAGGCAATGCAGTGTCTGCATCGTACCCGACAGGGTTTTATCGAAGAGAAAACAGCAACATATAATCGTCTCCGGGGGTTGATATCTGAATTCGGCGTTATCGCCCCACAAAGTACAGATGCCCTGCGCCACATAGTTTTTGAGCAGAAGAATTCTTTACCACTTCAGGTTCAGCAATGTGTTGATGATTTGCTGGAGCACGTTGCTCGCATTGAAGATAACATCGCTGAATATGACCGAATTTTGTCCCGCATGGCCAAAACAGATCATCGCAGTCAGCGGCTGATGGAATTGAAGGGCGTTGGCCCCACAACGGCCTGTGCGCTGGTCGCCAGTATCGGTAATGCACATGATTTTAAGAATGGGCGCCAGCTGGCAGCCTGGCTGGGACTGACACCATCGCAGTACAGCAGCGGCGGAAAGTCGAAGCTTGGCAGGATAACGAAAGCTGGCGATTCGTATCTGAGAACACTTCTGGTTCAGGGTGCCCGCTCGGTACTGATCGGGGCGGAGAAAAGGACTGATTTATTCAGTCGTTGGGTCTGCTCACTGGTCGAACGCAGAGGATACTGGCGCGCTGTTGTTGCCATCGCTGCCAAAAATGCAAGACTGTGCTGGGCATCATTGCATTACGGTGATGATTTCAGGTTGTACTCAGCCAGCTAAAGTACAAAGCTGTATGACCATCTGTTCTGCAACTCGTTGATGATAAAGGGTTAGACCCCGTGAGGTATATCTGCTTATTGTACAGGGCAAGTGTACCCGACTAACGAACTAGAGCCTCACGAGCGTCTTTCATCAGGGTCCGAATCGATGACGATTCATCATGACCGTTTATAGTACCGCAGTCTCTCCCCTTTATTTTTTTACTATAGTGCAGACAGAAACCGTAAACACCGGCGTTGACATGCCGGGGAAGCCCTTATAGTACAATAATTCTCTATATCCAAACTGACCCCAAGAAGGACACCTTCAGCGCGGCCGTGGTCGGTTCGCCGGTAAAGTAGGCTTTACCCTCGCTCTCATTCCACTTGTTCTTCACAGGGTCGTAGCCGCGGTTAAGCACGCTGATGCCGCCGTCGCTGCGCTTGCCGTAGGTGGCGGTAACCTGCTCCAGGCCGCGTTCAAAGCGGTTTTCCAGGCGAGCGACTTCGTACCATTTGCCAAGATAGCGGCTGGCGTCAAAACCGGAAATGGGCTGCACGCCCTTCGGTGGGGTAGGGGATTTACAGGCTACCAGCGTCAGGGCAATGGCAACACCGGTCACAACAGGCCATAGCTTCATGAGAATTCCTTTCATTTGCACGGTTGGAAATTAAGTGTAGTGCACCGCGGCGGCGCTTCATCCCATCCGCGAAAATTCGTAGTATATTGAGAGTATTCCTCAACTCTGGACACGGACATGGCTTACTCCATCGGCGAATTCGCCAGACTCAGCGGGATCACCGCCACCACGCTGCGGGCCTGGCAGCGGCGCTACGGCTTACTCAAGCCTCAGCGCACGGAGGGCGGCCACCGCCAGTACAGCGATGAGGACGTCCAGCAGGCGCTAAAAATCCTCGACTGGGTAAAAAAAGGCGTCCCGATTGGCCAGGTCAAACCGCTGCTGGAGCGCCCTACGTCGCGCCTGACCAACAACTGGCTCACGCTGCAGCAGAGCATGTTACAGCGCCTGCAGGACGGCAAAATCGAGTCCCTGCGTCAGATGATTTACGACGCAGGACGCGAGTACCCAAGACCAGAACTGGTCGCGAACGTGCTGCGTCCGCTGCGCAGTCAGGTGTCGGCAAACGTCGCCGCCGCCATGACCCTGCGGGAGATCCTCGACGGCATCATCATCGCCTACACCTCGTTTTGCTTGGAAGGCGATAAAAAAGCGCCGGGCGACAACATCCTGCTCAGCGGCTGGAACCTGAATGACCCGTGCGAAGTCTGGCTCGAAGCCTTAACCCGCACCGGGCAAGGCCACCGTATCGATATTTTACCCACGCCGCCCGCCACGCTGGCCCCGGAGATTTTCCCGGACCGCCACTGGCTTCTGGTCACGCGCGGTAAACTCACCGCCGCGCGCAAAAAGCAGATCGAGCAGTGGCAGCAGCAGGTATCGCTTGAAGTGATTATCCTCTAATCATTTTCTCCTGCGGGAATCTTCACGAAAAGTTGAATATTTTCCCGCGCCACAAATGCTAACGTTTTCCTGTGACCGACAACCCCACAGGAAAACACAATGAAAAAAACTGCCTCTCTGCTGATGCTGACCACCCTGGCCTTTGCCCCTGCCGCCTTTAGCGCCCCTGCCGGCACGCTGAGCGTACACATTCTTGACCAGCAAACCGGGATGCCGCCATCGGACGTTACCGTCACGCTGGAAAAACAGCAGCAGGACAAATGGACCCCAATTGCCAGCGGCAAAACTGACCATGACGGCCGCATCAAATCGCTTTATCCGGAGGATCAGGATATGCAGCCCGGCGTCTATAAAGTGGCCTTTAAAACCGCAGATTACTTCCACGGGAAGAAGCTGGACTCCTTCTTCCCGGAGATCCCGATGCTGTTCACCGTAACCCGGACCAACGAAAAGCTGCACATCCCTCTCCTGCTGAGCCAATACGGTTATTCAACTTACAAGGGCAGTTAAGAAACGTTGATTTTAAAGGCAAATAAAAAATAATTCCGCTAATACTTGGACAAATTAGTCATGTTGTGTAAGTTTTAAAGAGAAGAACGGGAGGACCACACCATGACAACAAAACCTGTGCTCGGTATTAGCGGATGTTTGACCGGGTCTGCCGTTCGCTTCGACGGCGGACACAAGCGTATGGGCTTTGTCATGGATGAACTGGCCCAGTGGGTGAGTTTCAGGCCCGTCTGCCCGGAAATGGCGATTGGCCTGCCGACGCCACGCCCGGCCATACGCCTGACGCTGACGGACAGCGGCGAAACGCAGCTCCGCTTCAGCAAGCCGCCCCATGATGATATAACGCAGAAAATGGCCGACTTTACGGCGGACTATCTGCCAAAAATCGGCGATCTGTCGGGATTTATCGTCTGCGCGAAATCGCCAAGCTGCGGCATGGAACGCGTGCGGCTATATGATGAAAACGGCAACCGGGGCCGCAAGGAGGGTGTCGGGCTGTTCACCGCCGCCCTGCTTGAAACCTACCCGTGGCTGCCCGTGGAGGAAGACGGTCGGCTGCACGACCCGGTGCTGCGGGAAAACTTTATCGAGCGGGTATTTGCCCTGCACGAGCTGAACACGCTGCGCGCTAAAGGCCTGACGCGCCGCGCGCTGCTGGATTTCCACAGCCGCTATAAATTGCAGCTTCTGGCGCACCATCAGGCGGGCTACCGCGAGATTGGCCCGTTCGTTGCGTCGCTGCATGAATGGGAAGATCTGGACGCGTTCTTCGTGGCGTACCGCGAAAAGCTGATGACCATCCTGAAAAAGCCCGCCTCGCGGAAAAACCATACCAACGTGCTAATGCATATCCAGGGCTATTTCCGTAACCAGCTGAACAGCCGCCAGCGCGTCGAGCTGCGCGATGTGATCCTGCACTATCGCGACGGGCTGCTACCCATCCTCGCGCCGTTGACGCTACTGAAACACTACATGGCCGAATACCCTGACCGGTATCTGATGACGCAAAACTACTTTGATCCCTATCCTGATGATTTGGGTCTGCGTCTGGCAGTAACCTGACGATAAAAATGCGAAGGCCCGTTTGACCCACAGAGGCCCAAAGCAGTACCCCGTTTAGACGACACCCTCACTGTCGTCTCTTTTTTGCATTCCACACAAAAGACTGTAATTATGTACAGGATTGTAACGCAAAAAGGGACTGCCTGTGATCACCACCCTGCACATTCAAAACTACCGCTCGATTCGCGAAATGTCGCTGGAGCTGGAACAGCTCAACATCGTCTTTGGCCCAAACGGCACCGGAAAATCCAATATCTACAAGGCGATCCACCTGATGCACAGCGCCGCACAGGGGCAGTTTTCGCAGGCACTGGCGAACGAGGGTGGGATTTTAAAAGTGTTCTGGGCAGGCAAAACCCGCAGCGACCAGCTGCGGCGGATGAATTTGGCCGTTGAAACCGAAACCTACGAATACGAGCTGCAGGTAGGCTTTGTCGAAAAACTGCCTTACCCCTCACAGTTTCAACTCGATCCGGTGATCAAAGAAGAGTCCATCTGGCTGAGTGGTCAATACCGCCGCCCGTCGTCACAGCTGATGAAGCGTAAAAATCAGGCCGTATTTCTGAACAACGTGCATCACGAGAAAGTCACCCACAGCGGCACGCTGTATGAGAACGAATCGGTGTTCGGCCAGCTTGGCGAGCCGCATCTTTACCCGGAAGTGTCGCAGATGCGCGAGTCGCTGCGTAACTGGCGCTTTTATCAGGAGTTTTCTGTATCAATCGGCTCGGCCATGCGCGCGCCTCAGGTCGGTTTCCGCTCCCCAGTGCTGGCCAGCGACGGCGCAAACCTGGCGGCGGCGTTTCAGACCATCGTGGAAATTGGCGACGAGCTGCTGCTGATGCGCATCCTCGACCAGGCCTTCCCCGGCTGCGTGTTTTACAGCGACAACACCGGCGGACGCTTCCGGATGATGATGCAGCGTGAAGGGCTAAGCAGACCGCTGGAGCCGGCGGAATTCTCCGACGGCACTCTGCGTTTTCTGTGCCTGGCGGTGGCGCTATTAAGCCCGCGTCCACCGGCCTTTATCGCCCTCAACGAACCGGAAAACAGCCTGCATCCGCAGATGCTGCCCGCGCTGGCGAGCTTAATCGCCGAGGCCAGCCGCTACTCGCAAATTTGGCTGACCAGCCACTCGCCGGAACTGGCGAATTTAATTGAGAAACAGAGATCGTTTTCGCTGTATCAGCTGTCGATGGTGGAAGGAGAAACGAAGGTGGAGAGGCTGGGGTAGTCTCCCAGAGGGCACTGTTGCAAAGTTAGCGATGAGGCAGCCTTTTGTCTTATTCAAAGGCCTTACATTTCAAAAACTCTGCTTACCAGGCGCATTTCGCCCAGGGGATCACCATAATAAAATGCTGAGGCCTGGCCTTTGCGTAGTGCACGCATCACCTCAATACCTTTGATGGTGGCGTAAGCCGTCTTCATGGATTTAAATCCCAGCGTGGCGCCGATTATCCGTTTCAGTTTGCCATGATCGCATTCAATCACGTTGTTCCGGTACTTAATCTGTCGGTGTTCAACGTCAGACGGGCACCGGCCTTCGCGTTTGAGCAGAGCAAGCGCGCGACCATAGGCGGGCGCTTTATCCGTGTTGATGAATCGCGGGATCTGCCACTTCTTCACGTTGTTGAGGATTTTACCCAGAAACCGGTATGCAGCTTTGCTGTTACGACGGGAGGAGAGATAAAAATCGACAGTGCGGCCCCGGCTGTCGACGGCCCGGTACAGATACGCCCAGCGGCCATTGACCTTCACGTAGGTTTCATCCATGTGCCACGGGCAAAGATCGGAAGGGTTACGCCAGTACCAGCGCAGCCGTTTTTCCATTTCAGGCGCATAACGCTGAACCCAGCGGTAAATCGTGGAGTGATCGACATTCACTCCGCGTTCAGCCAGCATCTCCTGCAGCTCACGGTAACTGATGCCGTATTTGCAGTACCAGCGTACGGCCCACAGAATGATGTCACGCTGAAAATGCCGGCCTTTGAATGGGTTCATGTGCAGCTCCATCAGCAAAAGGGGATGATAAGTTTATCACCACCGACTATTTGCAACAGTGCCACCCGGCCTACAGAAACGTAGGCCCGTGCAAGCGCAGCGCCGCCGGGCATTAAGGGCTACAGGGAGGAATTATGCCGGTTCCGGCAGTCTGAAGCTGGCGATGCTCTGGGTCAGGTGTTTCGCCTGCTCTTCCAGCGAGGCGGCCGCGGCCGCGGACTCCTGCACCAGGGCGGCGTTTTGCTGGGTGACGCCGTCCATCTCGGTTACCGCCTGGCCGACCTGGCCGATGCCACGGCTCTGCTCTTCCGACGCCACCGAGATCTGCTCCATAAGCGCGTTCACCTTATTGACCGAATTGATAATGGCATGGATCACCTCCCCCGAGCGATTCACCAGCTGAGAACCGTTTTTCACGCTGGAGACCGACTGGGCGATCAGGTTTTCGATATCCTTCGCCGCCACGGCGCTCTTCTGCGCCAGGGTACGGACTTCCGTTGCCACCACCGCAAATCCCCGTCCCTGGGTGCCGGCGCGGGCGGCTTCAACCGCGGCGTTCAACGCCAGAATATTGGTCTGGAAGGCGATGCTGTTAATCACGCTGGTAATATCTTCGATACGCTGGGAGTTAGCGGCGATGGTGTTCATGGTCTCGATCACCTCGCGGGTCACGGCCTCCCCCGTGCGGGCGTTATTCACCGCATCCTGCACCAGCTTCCCGGCCTGATACACATTGTCGGTATTATTGGCGACGGTAGCGCTCAGCTGCTCCATGCTGGCGGCGGTTTCCGTCAGGGCTGACGCCTGCTGCTCGGTACGCGAGGCCAGATCGATGTTGCCGGAGGCAATTTCCTGCGAAGCGTAATTGACGGTACGGCAGGCTTCACGCACCTGAGAGATAGTCTCCAGCAGGGCCAGACGCATCTGCTCCATCGAGCCCATCAGCAGATCGATTTCGTTGTTCGAGCCCGCTTTTTGCGGCACCGCTTCCGTCAGCTGACCGGCAGCGATCTGGCTGCAGTGCGCCCGCGCCAGGTTAATCGGGGCAAAGACAAACCGCTTCATCAGTACGCTCACGCCGATAATCACCACCACAAACAGCGCAGCAAAGGCGGCAATAATGGTTAAGCCAGAGGCAAAGTGGGATCGCGCATCGTCATTCAGCTGTTTCGCGTATTTCTGGTGCACGGAGAGCACCTGGTCGAGGACGATTTCGTACTGGCGGTCGAGACGGGAGATCTGCGGGATCAGGGCATCAAATTTTGCCGCGTCATGCGCCGAGGCCGCATCAATCAGCGGTGCCAGTCCCTGATTACGGTAGGCAAGCCAGGCGTCGTCGTAATTTTTCACTAACGGAGCTTCATCCGCCAGACGCGGCGCGGCATTAAAGGCGGCAAACGCGCCATCGGCCTTGGTCAGCGCCAGCTTTACCGAGTCCAGCTTCTCCGCAAGACCGGCGGTATCTCCGCTCTCCGCCTGCTTCATGTACTCCATGACCCGCACGCGCAGGGTACGGCTGTGGTTAATGGGATCGATAATGGATAACACCACCTGGATCTCTTTATTCACGTTATCCAGTGAATCATTGCTTTTAATGGCCAGCCAGACATTGGTTGCGGCACTGGCAACAAAGAAAAACAGCAAAGCGAGCAGAATGGCAAGGGACGACTTTTTCAACGACATAACTACCTCAGATATAAAACGGTCTAAAGTGTTATCGGCATCCGCCCCTTAATATTGAATTAAAGTTATTTATTTAGGGAAGGTGCGAATAAGCAGGTCATTTCTTCCCAAGCTGACTCGCTGATTAAAATTTCGCGGATCTGGGCCGATTTTTTTTCCGCAAACACATCGAATCAGCCTATTTAAGCTATTTTTTCCACCATTTCTGGCGTTATTTCCGGTTTTTACTGAGATCTCTCCCACTGACGTATCATTTGGTCCACCCGAAACAGGTTGGCCAGGGTGAATAACATCGCCAGTTGGTTATCGTTTTTCAGCAGCCCCTTGTATCTGGCTTTCACGAAGCCGAACTACCGCTTGATGATGCGAAACGGGTGCTCCACCTTGGCACGGATGCTGGCTTTCATGTATTCGATGTTGATGGCCGTTTTGTTCTTGCGCGGATGCTGCTTCAAGGTTTTTACCTTGCCGGGACGCTCGGCGATCAGCCAGTCCACATCCACCTCGGCCAGCTCCTCGCGCTGTGGCGCTCCTTGGTAGCCGGCATCGGCTGAGACAAATTGCTCCTCTCCATGAAGCAGATTACCCAGCTGATTGAGGTCATGCTCGTTGGCCGCGGTGGTGACTAGGCTGTGGGTCAGGCCACTCTTGGCATCGACACCAATGTGGGCCTTCATGCCAAAGTGCCACTGATTGCCTTTCTTGGTCTGATGCATCTCCGGATCGCGTTGCTGCTCTTTGTTCTTGGTAGAGCTGGGTGCCTCAATGATGGTGGCATCCACCAAAGTGCCTTGGGTCATAATGACGCCTGCTTCGGCCAGCCAGCGATTGATGGTCTTGAACAATTGACGGGCCAGTTGATGCTGCTCGAGCAGGTGGCGGAAATTCATGATGGTGGTGCGATCCGGCAGGGCGCTATCCAGGGATAATCGGGCAAACAGGCGCATGGAGGCGATTTCGTACAGGGCATCTTCCATGGCACCGTCGCTCAGGTTGTACCAATGCTGCATGCAGTGAATACGCAGCATGGTCTCCAGCGGATAGGGCCGTCGGCCATTGCCCGCCTTGGGATAAAACGGCTCGATGACAGCGGTCATATTCTGCCATGGCAGAATCTGCTCCATGCGGGAGAGGAAAATCTCTTTTCGGGTCTGACGGCGCTTAGTGCTGAATTCACTATCGGCGAAGGTGAGTTGATGGCTCATGATGTCCCTCTGGGATGCGCTCCGGATGAATATGATGATCTCATATCAGGAACTTGTTCGCACCTTCCCTAAGGTAAGAATATCAAACGGATGTAACATCGATAAAAACTCCATACTTACTTTCGTATACGTCAATTCATCAGGTTAACGTTCCGCCTCTAATGCGCTCATGCAGCTTGTACAGGCATCACTCCTTTTTGCACATGACTCATTAAAGGCAGAACAATGCCGCCATGAACAGCAGCATCAAAGGTGGCTGGCAAAGTAAAATATAAAGGGGCAAATGCCCCTTAGGATTTATTTCAGTCGTTTACCTGCATCATCAACGACTTTTTCACCATCTTCTTTGGTGAACGCGTGTTTCTGTGCATCCGGAAGAATATCCAGCACCACTTCTGAAGGACGACACAGCCGGGTCCCCAGTGGCGTCACCACGATCGGGCGGTTAATCAGGATAGGATGCTGTAACATAAAGTCGATTAACTGATCATCAGTAAAACGGTCTTCCGCCAGCCCTAACGCTTCAAAAGGTTCGACATTCTTACGCAGTAGCGCTCGTACTGTGATCCCCATATCCGCAATAAGTTTAACCAGTTCATCGCGTGATGGTGGTGTCTCAAGATAATGAATAACGGTCGGCTCTGTACCGCTGTTACGGATCATCTCAAGCGTGTTGCGAGAGGTGCCGCAGGCTGGGTTGTGATAAATGGTAATGTTGCTCATATCAGTATCTCATTACAAAGTGAAAGAGAGACGTAGCGCCAGCGCGGCCAGCGTTACAAACAGCACAGGCAGAGTCATGATAATCCCGGTGCGGAAATAGTATCCCCAGGTGATTGTCATGTTCTTCTGTGAAAGTACATGCAGCCAGAGTAGCGTTGCCAGGCTACCAATAGGCGTAATTTTAGGTCCCAGATCGCAACCGATGACATTGGCATAAATCATTGCTTCTTTGATGACACCCGATGCGGTGCTGCCATCGATCGACAATGCGCCAATCAATACAGTAGGCATGTTGTTCATGATGGATGACAGGAATGCTGTCAGGAATCCCGTGCCAAATGTGGCAGCCCAAAGTCCTTTGTCTGCAAATAAATTCAATACGCCAGAGAGGTATTCTGTCAGCCCGGCATTACGCAACCCATAAACAACCAGATACATTCCCAGTGAGAAAATCACAATCTGCCACGGTGCACCACGCAGGACTTTACCGGTGTTAATGGCATGACCTTTTTTAGCCACGAAAAAGAGGATAGCAGCACCCACAGCCGCAATAGCGCTGACAGGAATACCCAGCGGCTCAAGCACAAAAAAACCTACCAGCAGAAGGATTAATACAATCCAGCCAGTTCTGAACGTCGCCGGGTCTTTGATAGCAAGAGCCGGTTCTTTCAGTCGGTTCAGATCATAGGTCGGTGGGATATCTTTGCGGAAAAACAGATGCAGCATCACCAGCGTGGCAATAATGGCGGCAATATCCACAGGCACCATCACGGAGGCATATTCCGTGAATCCCAGATGGAAGAAGTCAGCAGAAACAATATTGACCAGGTTCGACACAATCAGCGGCAGGCTGGCGGTATCGGCAATAAACCCTGCAGCCATTACAAATGCCAGCGTAGCGCTTTTACTGAATCCCAGAGCCAGCAACATGGCAATAACGATCGGCGTCAGGATGAGAGCTGCACCATCATTGGCAAATAGCGCTGCTACCGCAGCACCGAGCAGAACGATATAAGTAAACAGCAGGCGACCCCGGCCATTTCCCCAGCGGGAAACATGCAATGCTGCCCATTCAAAAAAGCCAGACTCATCCAGCAGCAAACTGATGATAATCACGGCAATAAAGGTTGCTGTGGCGTTCCAGACGATATTCCATACCACCAGAATGTCGGTAATGTGTACTACACCAGATATGAGTGCCAGTATTGCGCCAAATATGGCGCTCCAGCCAATCCCTAACCCCTTCGGCTGCCAGATAACCAACACGATGGTCAGGATGAAAATTGCTCCTGCCAGTAACATAAAACCTCCTGACAGGGCAGCATGACTGCCCTGTATATAGTAAAAATTAACCTGCGAGCTGTTTGAGTTTGTCTATACCGGTTGGCTCTGCCGCAAGAACAGGAACCAGTGCAACACGGGTAGCATGCTGGTTCTTTACAGCCTCGATTTGAGGCAGTTCCTGCTGCGAGCGCTGACGAAGCAGCGGTGAACGGGTTTCAGCGATGGAAAGACTGTTATTGATAATCCAGCCCCATGGATGAATCCCGGCACGTTCAAGATCGGCTTGTAAATTTGCAGCCTCAAGAACGGGGGTCGTTTCCGGCAGAGTGATCAGTAATACTTTTGTTCTTTCCGGATCCTGAAGCTGCATCATTGGCGTAGAGAAATGGCCTTTATCTCCCATTTTCTTTGCTATCTCCCGGTGGTATGCCCCGGTAGCATCAAGCAGCAACAATGTATGTCCTGTCGGTGCCGTATCCATGACGACAAACCGTTTACCCGCTTCACGGATCACCCGTGAGAAGGCCTGGAACACAGCAATCTCTTCGGTACACGGAGAGCGTAAATCCTCTTCCAGCAGATGTTTCCCTGCTTCATCCAGGTCACGTCCTTTCGTTTCAAGGACATGCTGGCGATAACGTTCTGTTTCATCATGAGGGTCGATTCTGCTGACCTGCAGGTTATTGAGGCTTCCATTGAGGGTTGTGCTCAGGTGTGCAGCAGGATCTGACGTCGTGAGATGCACATCAAATCCCATTTCGGCCAGTCTGACTGCAATGGCCGCAGCCATGGTTGTTTTACCCACGCCACCTTTACCCATCAGCATAATCAGGCCGTGTTCATTAAGGGCAATCTCATCAACCAGAGCAGACAACGACGATATCGCTGGTTTTTGCAGGGCGGACACTTCAGCAAATGAAGCCGTCTCAGGTTGGGAGGTGAGAAGTCCCCTTAAAGCAGACACACCGACCATATTCACTGGTTGAAGGAATAATGTGTCAGTAGGGAGAGCGTCCAGACCAGCGGGAAGACTTGCCAGCGCCTCCTGCTCCCGGCCCCATATTGCAGCCGCCAGAGTATCGTTGACTGCTTCTGTCTCAGGTAACACGCCGTTGATGACCAGATACTGATTTTTGAGACCTATCGCCGCAAGCTCATCATGAGTACGGGCGACTTCCTGAAGCGTTGATTTTTGCAGTCGAGCCACTAAAACCAGCCTCGTACGATCCGGATCAGACAATGCCTGGACGGCGTGTGAATACTGCTCACGCTGTTTCTCCAGCCCTGCCATCGGGCCAAGACAGGAAGCACCATCAGGATTGCTCTCAATGAAGCTACTCCACGCACCGGGCAACTGGAGAAGACGAATAGTGTGACCGGTTGGCGCGGTATCAAAGATAATATGGTCAAAGCGGGTCAATAATGATGCGTCAGTCAACAGACCGGTAAATTCATCAAAAGCTGCAATTTCGGTGGTACATGCACCAGAGAGCTGTTCGTTAATACTGTTAACGACATCATCCGGCAGAATGCCTTTGATAGGATCAACGATTCTGGCCCGATATTCCTTGGCGGCGGCCTGAGGATCAATTTCCAGCGCTGAAAGACCCGGTACAGAGGCCACCGGCAGAATGGTATTGCCAATAGTCTGGCTGAACACCTGGCCTACGTTTGAAGCCGGATCGGTGCTGACAAGCAAAACCCGCTTGCCTTGTTCCGCCAGGCTGATAGCGGTGGCACAGGAAATAGAGGTTTTACCGACGCCCCCTTTACCGGTAAAAAACAGGTAAGGTGGGATATTCTGTAAGAATTTCATATGTCCTCCTGACATTTCAGCAACAAGAAGTATTACCACCGCAGCAGCTTTTAGATGCTAATCCTACTTTCTCCAGCGGTATTCCGAACCAGCGGGCCAGCTCTGCACGTTTCGGATAACGCCCCGCCATCACCATTTCTCCATCCAGCAACAACAATGGAAGCCCTTCAGCCCCGGATGCCTCAAGGAATGCTTTGGCTTTTTCGTTCTGTACAAAGCTCATGGGTTGCTGTGCCAGGTTATAACGATCAACCTGAATTCCACGCTGTTTTAGCCACTGCACATCCGCAGAAAAATCAACCAGAACCTGATCGATATCTGTACCGCAGACACCGGTACTGCAACACATAGCCGGGTCAAACACCGTTAACGTTTTCATCACGAACACCTCACATTTGAAAAATCATATATGTTCAGGAAAATTTTTTAGATACAAACAGCTTTGCCGCTACCAGAGCAGTTAGCTGATGCCAGCTTACGGGCGATGGCCTGTACGTCGTCCTGTTGGCTTAACCAGGCCTGCTCAATAACCTGAGCAGCCCATGAAGGAATATGCGGAGATAAGCGGTAGTGAACCCATTTCCCATTCTTGCGATCCAGCAACAATCCGCTTTCACGTAGCATCGCCAGATGACGGGAGATCTTAGGCTGCGACTGCTCTAGCGCCGTGCAGAGATCACATACGCATAGCTCTCCCATCTCTTTGAGCATTAACACGATGCCTAGACGGGTTTCATCTGACAGATTTTTGAAGAGTTGTAGTGTTGAAAATGGTGACATTAGGATCTCCTGCGTTGAATAAATAGTATCGCGCTTCTAAACCAGGAAGTCAAAAACACATATGTTATATCGAATTTGTTTGATGTTAACACTTCTTCAATGGTTAATGACAGGAACAACAGAACCGGGGAAATGCGGACAAAAATTTCATCTTTGTTAGAAAAAGTAGAAGTAGAAGTAGAAGTTTAACGACAGGGTACTGATAAGTAAGGCAGCACCACACAATGTACAATAAACCACCATAGATTCGTTTTACAGGCGTACCCCATCTTTAACCCATCCGGCTTGCCGTTACCCGATGATACACCGGAAAGTCCCCCCAAAATGCTTGAACTCCGCGAACTGGTCAGGTGGTGTGACGGAATGGTCTGGAGTTCTCCGGAAAGGCATGGTGCCATGAGCTCGATGATGAAGGGCGCATGAAACCGTCAGCCTGGTACGACAGGATTGTCGACGTTAGCCGTCTATCACATGGACCACTCTGAATCGGCATGAGTGCAACGACATAAGCCTGCTTAAAAAACAGGCTTAACGTGGGATATTTAATGAGATGGTCACTCCCTCCTTCCCGGTACTATGCTGAGGACAGGCTTTCAT
>NZ_JAPKIB010000029.1:0-21642 GCF_036759925.1 Kluyvera sp. CHPC 1.2972
AAAACCAGTATTATCAACGGCTCGGAAGTGTCTAGATTATCCGTGGCGATTCATTTCATTGCAAATCCCGACCTTGTTGACAGGTTAAAGAATGACTGGCCTCTGGCTATTGCCGATCGAAATACCTACTATTCTGGTGGTGATGAGGGGTATATAGATTATCTGCCCCACCGTATAGAGAGTTGATCAATGGGGAGCCGTGCCTTAACCGGCACGGCTTCCTGACATAACCGTCAGATTATGGCTGGCGATTCATTCTTCATTTTTCAGATATGTAACCACAGTGAATGAATCGACAGTCTGATTGTAACAAACAAACTGGTACAGCCCCCCCAACGACTCAGACGAGGAGTTGGGGGGTGATGAATAAAAGAAACTAATTAACCCAGTCTTCCAGTTTCAGCCCCGGTACCCGCTCAAACTCTCTTGTATTATTCGTCACCAGAATAGCCCCCACGGCGATTGCATGTCCTGCGATCGCCGTGTCGTTCGGCCCAATCGGCGTCCCGGCCTGCCGCAGCGCCACTTTGATTTCCGTGGTGGCGCCCACCGCGGCGCGATCCCACGGCAGCACCGCATCAAGGCGGGCACAGAACGCGTCAACCAGCGCAATATGACGCGGTGAGGCCTTCGGACCGGTGGCGCCGAAACGCATCTCCGCATAGGTGATGGCCGACACGACAATGCGGTGGTTACGCAGCACCGCCTGTTCGAGACGTTTAATGACCGCGGTGGGTTGCTCACGCATGATGAACGAGCAGATATTGGTGTCGAGCATATAGGTCTTCGTTCGGGTCTGTTTCACAGGTCAAATCGTCCTTCGTCGCTGACAACGTCCTCACGCTCCGCCATAAACTCCGCATCGGCCTTTTCGAGTTCCGCGAACGTGCTCCAGGTCGGCCGGACCGGACGCAATATAATGCTGTCACCCTCGCGGACGATCTCCAGCTCGCTGACGCCGTCAAAATCCAGATCGCGGGGCAGACGGATAGCCCGGTTATTGCCATTTTTAAAAATAGATACAGTTCGCATGTCTTCCTCCTGGCCGAATGGCCTTTATGCCTGTGTTCAGTATAGGCAGATGTGAGACATATGTATAGGTGCGGGATATGCAGATGTCGAGGATATGCATATGCCACACCTATACAGATGCCAGGCATATGGATATGGTCAGCCTATGCCTGCTTCTCTCTTTTTCCGGTCAGATCCGAAAAAAGGCAGTTCCGGATCTGCTTTCCGGCCTCCGGCGCTCAGCGGCACTGAAACACAACATGTGTCACTAAGTCAGCTGCTATTTCATCAATATATTGTGTTATCCCTCTGCCCAGTGAGCCGACTCGCACCATGATAAAAGGGCGCTTTGCTTATTCCGTGACCGTGGTATACTTCCGGAAAGTTGTGATACTCAAGAAAATCGGATCTGCCGGAAACGGTCATCCGGTAATTTAACGGCGTGACTGTTTCATTGCTTATCATGTGCCACTTCCTTCACTTGTGTACAAAATGAATCATAAAGTATACATTTATTGTTATCTCGATAAGTTTGGTTTCATGTTTACTTCAATGACCATTTACCAGCCCTGAATACGTTTTGCATAAGGAAGGAGTCATGGCGAAGATCCAGGCCAGAAATGTTGACGATGCGCTGTTTGCGCGCATTGAGCAGTCAGCAATGAAGAATGAACGTTCCCTCGAAGGAGAGATTCGGATTGCCCTCCGGGAGTATTATCAGCCTGTCGTCCAGGCTGAGCCCGCAATGTCTGACAGAGAGCGCTGGCAGCGTGAAACAGGACAGCGGCTGAAGTGGCTGCTTGAGCGGCTCATGGCGGACAATTATTTCCGGGAATTTGCCGGAGCCAGACCGCTGGACACGTTTGACCTGGTCCGCTTCGGCAGGCAACTGGATACCTCGCCGGGTGTGCTGATGGATATCATGGAAGGCCACCAGGAGCTGTCCTTTACGCTGGCAGATACGATAGCCCGGAATTTTGATGCCTCGGCGGACTGGCTTCTGGGTGAAAGCGGGCAACCTTTTCCGTTTGTCCGTCTGGGCTCTGCGGGGTACAGGGAGTTTTTATTTCCTGCCGGCAGTACAGGCGATCACACGTTTGACTTTCTCAGAATAGCCGGCGGCAGGCATGACGGCACCCTGATCATCCTGCGTCAGGATATACAGACAAAGCGGGTTACACCCGGCGTTGTCACGGAGAGTTTTTACCTGCGCAGCGGCATGGGAAGCGGCGGATACGGCAACCTCAAAAGGTTCCTCCTCTTTCTCAAAACAGAAGGTGCACGGCTGTCCATCAACACTTATGACTGGACGCCGGAGCACCCGGATTTTGATTTCTGGACGGTCATCGGCCAGCATCATCACGTCTATTTCCAGGACTCGCCCCGCCGTTCATCGGCCCGCTGGCTGCAGCAGGTACTCAACGGTGAAGATCCGGGACAATGGTTTCAGGGGGGCTGGACACCAATCCTGAAGGAAGTGGCAGCGGCCATCGGGCCGGAGACCGCTTCCGGGCATACTGACCCCCAGGATGAATGAGCCGGTACATCCGGCACGGGTTGGGATGTTTCAGACTTACTGGCCAGAATTAAGAAGCCGGGGAACTGCTGGCCGAAGGTGAAATTGAACAAGCTGACAGGAAGCAACATGAATACAACCAGTGACGAAACACAGACAGGCACGGACGTGATGGACGTCGCCTTCCACACCATGCGCCAGTACGGTATGAATATCATCAGCGCCACGCAGCATATGGATGTTAATGCTTACGTGAAATCTGACCCGCGGATGCCGGGAACGCGGCTGCGCCGCTACCTGGGGCAGTATGGCCTGCGCGGTGAGGCGCTGAGCAGGGAGGTCAGACGTATCGTTGCAGGACCTGAGCGACGCGACAGCACGCTGAAGGACGGGATTTACTATACCAGGCCTTATGGCTGGGAGCCCGGTGATTTTACGCCGATGATGCACCGTATTTTTCACGGGAAGCGGACCCGCCATGTGATGATGTTAGATGAAAAGCCAGCGCTGTTTCTCAACTAAAGTACTAACGAACAGGCCCAGTCTGTGTATAAGCATACTCCCCAAATCATGTTCGGGATGATAGAGCCCGGACAACATGGCAAGAATCTGCAGGACATTCCTGAGCAGTGTTTTGATTACGGGTTTGATCGGGAAGATCGCTGGCCGGGGCTGGTTCTGGCCTCTACGGTAACAGTGCCGAACGGTAACACCGATGGCTGGCGACTGGCGACGCAGAGTTGCGGTGGATTCAGCTGTGACGAATTTCAGGCCGCCGTTCTGCCCCTGCCAATTCGCCCGGAGATGCTACTGTTTCTTGAAACCGTAGCGGAGGAGGAATTTTCGCCGGCGCCTCTGGATTACTTCAATATGATGGATGCCGGCGATGCCGCAGCAGTTAAAAAAGGGTACCTGTCATGTCTTCACCGCGCGGGGCTTTCCTGCAGTGAGCATAATCTGTCACTTCTGACACAGGCGCTTTATCCGGTGGATGCCACAGCGGAAAATATGAAGGTCCTGGCCGGGAATTGTACTGAACTGGCCGCAATGAAGGTTCCCGGGGGACTGACGATATTTATCGTGGGTCAGAACTGTGATTAATTTGAACACAAATGAGCAATTCCTGGAGACGGAGGATAACAGTCAATGATGCCGGCATTACCAGGTCCGGGCGTTTCGTTTTCCGCTGCGCAGCTGCCGATGATGACGACCCTGAGCGCCAGTGACGGCTGTCACCTGTATTTTGAGCAAGGCACACTGGTGTGGATCGAGGTTTACTCGCAGGGCGACAAGCGCTGGCCGTTTTATGGCAGACCAGAACTGACGGGAATTACCCATTCATCCACGTAACCGTTACGCAACGGGACAAAGAGACAGGTATGGAAGCGAAAACGAAAACCTTCAGAAAAACGTCTGTTGATGATAACGGCATGTGGCTGCTGACCGTCCCGGCGGGGAGCGCGGGCAACGAAACGGTGGTTGTGGTCGTCAGACGGGTGGAGGAATGTCGTTACGGGTCTGAGGACTCGCCAGGGGCACATGTGTGGATCACCTGTAGCCTGACGCTGTACGGTAACGGACAAAGTACACCGCAGACCATTGTCGCGCATTACGAGCACGGCCGTGTGGAACTGTTCAGTGTTGAATTTATGCTGAATGAATTTTTACCCCGTGGTCGGGGAGTGGGCAGCTGGATCATGCAGCAGATAGTGCTCTGGACTCGCTCCCTGCCGCCGGAAACGAAGGTCAGACCAACCCACATCTCCTCCGTGGATGCGAAAGACATTCGCAATCTGTACCGCCGGAGCAGAATGTGGCGCGGGCTGGGGTTCCGGTTCCCGGCCGGTGAAACCTGCTCCATGCCGCTGCGGGCAGAGGAACTGCAGTTGCCGCGGGGCAGGTATTCAACGCTCCGGGTGGAGCCCCTGGCATCCGGGGTACGCCGGCTGGAACGCTGTTATCGCGGGCTCCAGGAAAAAATCGTGCAGCTCGAAGGCAAAAAACGGTCGCAAAAGCAGTTGATTGCTTCACATAAGCATCGTCCTTTTTTTCATATGTGGCACAGGAAGAGGGGCCAGATCCCGGACGTGAAATGTGATGCCCTGCCGCTGCGGGCAGAAAAACTGTCTCTGCCGCAGAGCGGGGATTCAGACCTGGAGGTGGCGCAACGGGCAACCGGGGTCATCCGGCTGGCTACCCTGTGTGCTCAGTCGCAGAAAAGAATCCTGGAGCTGGAAAGGGATCTTGCCTCACTAAGTGAGGAGCTCGTTGACCTGCAGGCACATCCCTTAATTAACCTGTGGGATAAATACCGCGACCTGATCCTGTTCTGGGGATGGGGGATCGGTTTTCTGTACTTTATCAAGTGGATGTTGTGGCATGAATGTTCCCGTTCCATAGCAACCCACTGAAGAGGAGTGAAACCTGTGTCCGTAAATATCGTGTCTACTGTCATTGACGGGGTAGTTCTGTTTGCGACTTCGTCTGTTTTCTGGCTGGCCGTCGCTGGCTGGTTAGTCCTCCTGACTCCGGTAATATTACGAAGAAAATTCTCGGCAAAGAAAAAAGTTAACAAAAATTATGAATAACCTGGTTCCAGTTGGATCTCCGGCATCTCCCGGAACATTGCTCCCGGTGGCCATCGATTACCCTGCCGCCCTCGCCCTGCGCCAGATGGCGCTCGTGCAGGATGAACTACCGAAATACCTGCTGGCGCCGGAAGTGAGCGCCCTGCTCCACTACGTCCCCGATTTGCACCGCAAGATGCTGCTGGCCACGCTCTGGAACACGGGCGCGCGTATTAACGAAGCGCTGGCACTGACAAGAGCGGATTTTTCGCTGGCACCGCCGTATCCGTTCGTGCAGCTGGCCACGCTCAAGCAGCGCAACGAGAAAGCGGCCAGAACGGCAGGTCGAGCACCGGCCGGTAGTCAGGCTCATCGCCTTGTTCCGCTTTCCGATCACCAGTACGTCAACCAGCTGCAGATGATGGTGGCCACCCTGAAAATCCCTCTCGAACGTCGCAACAAGCGTACCGGCCGAACGGAGAAGGCACGCATCTGGGAAATCACCGATCGTACCGTCCGTACCTGGCTGAATGAAACTGTTGACGCAGCTGCCGCCGACGGGGTGACGTTCTCAGTACCGGTGACCCCTCATACGTTCCGTCACTCCTACGCGATGCACATGCTGTATGCCGGCATACCGCTGAAAGTATTGCAGAGCCTGATGGGACACAAGTCACTGAGCTCGACGGAAGTCTATACGAAGGTATTCGCACTTGATGTTGCTGCGCGTCATCGAGTTCAGTTTCAGATGCCCGAAGCGGATGCGGTAGCTATGCTGAAAGGGAATATTTAAGTACTTAGGAGAATGATGCTGGCGAACGTCCTGCTCGCCGGTGAGGTCTGTCAGAGGTTATCTGAACCAGCTGACGGGAATATCGGCTCTGTATTCCTGATACTGCTCATAAATCGCATGCTGAAGCATCGTAATACGTTCTGACAATCTGTTGGCGTCCGACATATGCCGCCATTCCCCCTCAATAGTGGTTTTCTGTCCATCCGGGAGATTGAGCGTGATCAATACCTTTGTATTACGAATAATCACCCCATCAGTGAAAGAATTAAGACCACTCCTTACGGTATTATCTATCTGTATAGCTTCAAGTTTCATCTTGTTACCTCATGTTGTCCGGATCCCAAGCTTAGATATCTGAACTCAAATTGCTAGTGAAATGTCTGGATGTGCCGCATTTTTCCCCTTACACAGTGAAGCTGGCCAAAGGCCAGCTCGCATGGATTTATCGCTTTTGCCAGTAGATCAGCATGGCAAGGAACAGGATTGTTGCCCCTGAGAAGCGGGAGAGGCGGTCAGGAAAATTTCCAGCAAGGTCATTATCGTAAAACTCCGCATTATTAATTTCAGATGTGTGACTCAGGGGCCTTAGTCCCCCTTTTACAGGAAGTAGTGTTCTGTCACGACGGCAACCAGCGGTAATAAAACGATTCGAATATGCCTGCAGGGACGATAGAAATCTTCGTGCGGCTTGTCTCGCTGTAGCGGGTACTGGAGAGCGACTAGGGGGAGGAGTAGCATCTTCCTGCCACGGATATGATCGAGCCAGCAGTGCTCGCCGCAGCCGAGCGACAGGGCGAAGCCCCGAGTGAGCGAGGAAGCACCAGGGGAGAGTACTTTTCATATTCTGCTGATGCTCAATGCATGAAAAATTTCCTTACGTAAGGGTTATCCACTTATCCACCGAGATATTTTTATAAGATCTTTTTTAATAGTTGTTAGATCTTTATTTTTAGAATGCCCGCAGGCCTTTATCCATGCGGGTTACAGAGGGGGATCTGTGACAAACCGCCCTTTCAGTGTGACAAATCACCCTCAAATAGCCGTCCTTTCTGTGACAAATTGCCCTTAACCCTGTGACAAATTGCCCTCAGAAGACGTTGCATTTCACAAAGTTATCCATGCCTATTGACTCTGTTTTATGAAGTGTGACAATCTGAAAACCTGTCACACTTAACATGGACCTGTCATGGCGGAAATAGCGGTTATAAACCACAAAAAACGTAAAAATAGCCCGCGGATTGTCCAGTCAAATGAGCTGACTGAGGCGGCATATAGTCTCTCCAGGGATCAAAAGCGTATGCTGTATCTGTTCGTTGACCAGATTAGGAAATCCGATGGTTCGCTGCAGGAACACGACGGTATCTGCGAAATTCATGTTGCTAAATATGCTGAAACATTCGGGCTGACCTCCGCTGAAGCCAGCAAGGATATACGACAGGCTTTGAAAGGTTTTGCTGGTAAGGAAGTGGTTTTCTATCGCCCTGAAGAGGATGACGGCGATGAAAAAGGGTATGAATCCTTTCCCTGGTTTATCAAACGTGCCCACAGCCCATCCAGAGGGCTTTACAGCGTACATATCAACCCTTATCTCATTCCCTTTTTCATCGGACTACAGAACCGGTTTACGCAGTTCCGGCTCAGTGAAACAAAAGAGATTACCAATCCGTATGCCATGCGTTTATACGAATCCCTGTGTCAGTACCGTAAACCTGATGGCTCAGGTGTCGTGTCCCTGAAAATCGACTGGATCATGGAGCGCTACCAGCTACCTCAAAGTTACCAGCGTATGCCGGACTTTCGCCGCCGCTTCCTGCAGGCAAGTGTTGATGAGATCAACAGCCGGACACCAATGCGCCTCTCTTACATCGAGAAAAAGAAAGGCCGCCAGACAACTCATATCGTATTCTCTTTCCGTGATATCACCTCCCTGACAACGGAATAGTTTGAGGGTTATCTGTCACAGATTTGAGGGTGGTTCGTCACATTTGATCCGGCAGGTTGAGGGTGATTTGTCACAGTTTCGCTGTTACCTCCCTGGCAGCCTGTGCTTATTCATAGTTTTTTGGCTGTAACCGGTAGTGAATCCAAATTTGAGGGCAATTTGTCACAATACATGAGGGCAGTTTGTCGCAGTTAAATGAGTGCAGTTTGTCACAGTTGATTTCCCCTCTTTCCCTCTTCCCTTTAGTCACTAGACCTGAGGCAGTGGTCGAGCTCGTCATGATTGATGAGGGCAGATTGTCACACTTATTACCCTGAACAGGCTATCTGGGTGTGTGCCTGCGTTTGGGGTGTTTCCCGCAGACCCGGCCTGACTCGTATCCCTCCGTCAGGGCTGCCTGCGAAGTTGACCTGTTTCAAACAGAGGATGGAAACCTATTCATGTATTGGGCGTAAGAGCTATCTGCCTGAACGGCTCCTCTTTGCTTCCTCGCCAGTTCGCTCGCTACGCTCGGTCTCATGGCTGCGGCGAGCACTGTTACAGAAGAGCTATCTTTGAACGGTCGTAACAAAAATCAGCTCCTGAGCGTAAAATTGCAATTCAGTACTGTGTTTGAGTGGAACACCCTTCGTGCTTGTCCAAACCCTCCCCTTGTTGAGAGCGAAATCAAAACAACATGATTTTTTACTTGCAACATGACTATTTTTGTTCAAAATGACAAAAAACGTCATGAGGTGATGAATGGACAATATTGAGCAGTTACGGAAAGTCGCCACACGTGCAGGTAAGCTTCTGACATCGTTGAGCGAAAATATACGCCAGCAAAAAGAGGAATTGAAACTTACCGAGTTCTATCAGGAATACAGCAAAGCCGCCCTGTATAAGCTGCCTAAACTCAGTAAAGGTAGTGTTGAGTATGCTGTGGCCGAAATGGAAGCCGGTGGCTACATTTTTAAAAAGAAACCTTCCGGCAATACGATGAAATACGCGATGACGATTCAGAATGTCATCGATCTGTATTTCCATCGTAAAGTGCCCAAGTACAGGGATCGCTTCGATAAAGCCTTCACGATTTTTGTTTGTAATCTTAAAGGCGGTGGTTCCAAGACAGTCTCTACCGCTTCATTATCACATGCTTTTCGAGCTCATCCTCAGCTTCTGTTCGAAGACCTCCGTATTCTGGCCATCGATTTCGATCCGCAGGCATCTTTGACAATGTTCCTGAGCCATGAGAATTCAGTGGGCTTGGTTGAAAATACGGCTGCTCAGGCCATGCTCCAGAATGTGTCTCGTGAAGAATTACTTTCCGATTTTATAGTGCCGTCGATTATTCCGGGTGTTGATGTCATTCCTGCTTCCATTGACGATGCATTCCTTGCTGAAGGCTGGAAGGGGCTGTGTGAAGAACATCTGCCAGGGCAAAATATTCATGCAGTGCTTAAAGAGAACATTATCGACAAGCTCCAGCATGACTACGACTTTATTTTCCTTGATAGTGGTCCTCACCTTGATGCATTCCTGAAAAATTGTATTGGTGCGGCAGACCTGATGTTGACCCCCCTTCCACCGGCGACGGTTGATTTTCATTCTTCCCTGAAGTTTGTGGCCAGCCTCCCTGCCCTCATTGATTCGATCGAAATGGACGGGCACACCTGCAATCTCATCGGTAACGTCGGCTTCATGTCCAAAATCCTGAACAAGTCTGATCATAAAATTTGCCATAGCCAGGCCAAAGAGGTTTTCGGTGCCGATATGCTCGACATGGTTCTGCCGCGACTGGATGGTTTCGAACGCTGTGGGGAGACTTTTGACACCGTTATTTCAGCAAATCCCGCAACCTATGATGGAAGCACAGAGGCGCTAAAAAGCGCAAAATCAGCGGCGGAAGACTTTGCGAAGGCAGTATTTGATCGCATTGAGTTCATTCGTACTAACGGAGGTATGTGATGTCGAATGAGAGAAGAAAAACCATCGGCAGACAGTTAAATACTCAGGCGTCAATGGTCGAGATGACTGACACCGAGAGAAGCCAGGTATTTACCTTAAAAACCGGCAGGAAGGTAACGTTCAGGTTTGTTCGGATACCTGCATCTGACGTTGAAAGTATGACCTTCGTAAACCAGGAAAATAACGGACGAGATCAACTTGCTCTAACCAGGGAGTCTCTGAAATCCATTATCCAGACGATTAAGTTTCAGCAGTTCTTCCCCTGTATTGGTATTAAGCAAGGTGAAAAGATTGAGATACTGGATGGTTCAAGACGGCGAGCCTCAGCGATTTATATCTGCACAGGCCTTGATGTCATGGTTACCGATGAACATTTATCAGCTGATGAAGCTCGCCAACTGGCTAAAGATATCCAGACAGCTAAAGAACATAACCTTCGCGAAATCGGGCTGAGACTGTTAGCTCTTAAAGAGTCCGGATTCAATCAAAAGGAAATTGCTGAACTGGAGGGGTTATCTCAGGCTAAGGTCACCAGGGCGTTGCAGGCGGCGGCAGTACCGCAAGACTTGATTGCTCTGTTCCCGGTTCAGTCGGAGCTATCGTTTAGTGACTATAAAATTCTTTTAGAAGTTAACGAAAAACTCAGTGAAAAGGGCTTAATGCCTGAAGAACTCATTCAGTCTGTCTTAGATCGACATAATGCAATTTTAAGTGATTGCGAGCGACCAGAAGATGAACAGAAAGCCTGTATACTGAAGCTGATTTCTCAGGCATCTCAGGCATTGATAGCTCCACCTCCCAAGGAAAAGTCAGTGATTTCCCCACTCTGGACCTTTGAAGAAAAGGACAAGTTCGCGCGCAAGCGTGTGAAAGGGCGCACGCTGACTTATGAGTTTAGCCGTATGTCAAAAGTGATTCAGGATGAACTGGACAAGGCTATCAATGAGGTCCTTGACAGAAATTTGAGTCAATAATTTCGCCATGGCGATTTCACATCTAACTTATTGTAATTAGGAAGTTTAGATTGAGAATTTCAAGGTGAAATCGCCAAAGTTTCACGCCAGTTTCGCTTCAGGAATATCTGACCATCGTGTCGTATAAGCAGGAGAAAGCATCTCCCGTTTCATCTGCCATTCCGGGGCAATGCCCCGCCCCGCAAACCATACTTTACCCAGCCCTGAGTGGTTGATCCCGTCCAGAACCTTCATCAGCTCAGCACTGTGAGGGCGTGGCGGGCGTTCGTCGAACAGCTGCAGCTGCGAAACGCCGGAGCCGGTGAAGTCATTCAGCATAACTCCGGCTTTGGCATACCGGTGCCCATCCCTCCAGATACGCTCCAGAGCCGTTGTGGCGGCTGCAATAATGTCCCTGGTGTCCTGAGTAGGGGTAAGCAGTTTCTCCGTGGCCACATTGCCGTAGTAAGGTTCTTTTACGGCGAACGGAGACGTTTTGACGAAAACGGAAATGTGCCGGCAATACTGGCGCTCCTGACGCAGTTTCTCAGCTCCCCGCTCTGCGTACTGACAGACAGCCTGGCGGAGCGAATCATATTCCGTGATCTTCTCGCCAAAGCTCCGGCTACAGACTATCTGCTGTTTTGTGGGGGGCGCTTCCTCAAGTGACATGCAGCTTTCCCCATTCAGTTCGCGCACCGTTCGCTCGAGAACCACGGAGAAATTTTTCCGGATGAAGGCCGGGTTCGTCAGAGCCAGATCAAGTGCGGTCCTGATGCCCAGTACATTGAGCTTGCGTGCAATGCGATTTCCCACGCCCCAGACCTCTTCGACCGGCTGAAGTGACAGCAGTTTGCGGGTTCGCTGAGGATTATCCCGGGTCAGGGCCAGCACGCCCCGGAATTGTTTCCACTCTTTGGAGGCCCACTGGGCTGATTTTGCTAGACTTTTCGTAGGTCCAGCCCCCACGCCGATGGTCAGGCGGGTACAGTCATATACGTGCTGGCGCAGCTGCCGGCCAAAGTCTTCAAGGTTCATGCAGTGCTCCACGCCGGTCAGGTCGAGGAACATCTCGTCAATCGAATATTGTTCCACCCTCGGCGCCAGCTCCTCAAGGCAACTCATCACGCGCGCCGACATCGAGGCGTAAAGCTCATAATTACTTGAAAATACGTATATTTTATCCGGGTAGTGCTCGTTCTTCATCTGGAACCACGGGGTGCCCATTTTTATCCAGGGCTTCGCTTCGGCACTTCTCGCTATCACGCAGCCGTCGTTGTTGCTAAGGCAGACAATGGGTTTCCCTTTTAAATCCGGGCGGAATACACGTTCACAGCTGGCATAGAAGCTGTTCACATCGGCCAGGGCAAACATCAGTACATCTCCCTCGGACGGTGGATGATATGCGTGACGACGCCAAAGATATCCAGTTCGTCCGGGTCGGGATAAATCGGTGACCAGGATGCGTTCATGGGTTGCAGCGTCAGTCGTGGCGTCAGCAGAAGTCGTTTGACCGTAAACTCCCCCTGCACGCTGGCCACAACAATATCCCCGTGCCGGGGCTTCTCCGCACTGTCCACAATCAGAAGATCGCCGTTGTAAAGGCTGCCGTCAGCCATGCTGTCTCCGCTGGCTCTGAGGTAATAAGTCGCGCTCGGATGGCGTATGCAGTACTCATGCAAATCCAGATCTGACTGAACGTAATCGCCGGCTGGGCTGGGAAAACCGCAGCTGGCCAGATCGGCGAACAACGGATGGCTTTGTGGCGGGAGTTCTGTCCCGGGACTGAATAACTGGAGTTTCACGAAAGCACCTCAAAAAAATAATGCTGTATATAAATACAGTAGTATTTTTGCGTGTTAACTTCAACTATCTCTTAATTTTTCGACTTATCTCATATTACTATCCCATTGTTCTCATATTGTTCTCATATTTTGATTGATTGATTACGGCTCAATGTGTATATTTCATATTGTTCTCAGATTTATCTCATCTGTTACCTGTTTTGTATTTGAATTTACCGAGAGGATGTATGAAAATTTTCGTTGATGATGGCTCCACCAATATCAAGATGCTGTGGAAGGACGGTGATGAGGTTCGTCGCTCTATCAGCCCGAACAGTTTTAAGCGGGAGTGGGCGGTCAGTTTTGGGGCGGATAAGGTTTTCAACTACTCGTTAAACGGGGAAAACTACACCTTTGATCCCATCAGCGCTGATGCGATGGTCACGACCAACATTGCATGGCAGTACAGTGATGTGAATGTCGTTGCCGTGCATCATGCGTTGCTGAATTCCGGGCTTGAACCGCAGCCGGTTGATATTGTGGTGACGCTGCCACTGGCAGAGTATTACAACCGTGATAATCAGCCCTGCACTGAAAACATCCGTCGGAAGGAAGAGAACCTTCTGAGGCCGGTCACCCTGAATGACGGTGTCACCTTCACTGTTCGCAGTGTACGCGTCATGCCGGAGTCCATACCTGCGGGTTTTGATGTGGTGAGTAAACTGGACGATCTGGATTCACTGCTTATTGTCGATCTGGGCGGCACAACACTCGACATTTCCCATGTCCGGGCAAAAATGCGCGGTATTTCGCGTATCTACGGCGACTCTGGTCTCGGTGTGTCACTGATGACCCAGGAGGTGAGGGCGGCGATGGCTGTGGCCAGAACTCGGGGCAGCAGTTTCCTGGCTGACGAGCTGATTATTCACCGCCAGGATGAAGAATTTCTTCTTCGACGTATCAATGATGCGACCAGGCTGACCGTTGTGCAGGATGCGATCCGTGAATCACATCATCGCCTCATAAACCGGGTGACAGACGCTGTAAAAAGTTTCGAAAGTTATTCTCATGTTATGGTTATCGGTGGCGGTGCCGAACTCATCGCTGACGCGGTCAGACAGTTTTGTGGGGTTCGGGAGGACAGGTTCTTCCTCAGCAAAGATCCCCAGTTTGATCTGGTAAATGGCATGTCTGCAATTGGTTAATTAAATGGATAAACCGGACACTCGAAGAAAAATCACCTTCTATCTTAACCCTGAAAGCAGTGCTGCGGAGCGTTATGTCTGCGAAGAAACAGACAGAATGCCCCAGGGCGAAAGGGGGAATGTCTGGCGCGCAGCGCTGCTGTCTGGCTTTGCCCTGAGAAAACAGGACGAGAGGCTGCCACATTTGCTGGCAGCCCAGCTGACTGAATCCACCACCTTTGAGGAAATGGTTTTGCTTATGCAGGCTGTTTTCCCCGAGGAAATGAAAGCGTTAGACGGCCGCAGGCAGGCATTCGGAAAAGAGCGGAAAGTAGCCAGCCAGGAACAGGCAGGGACAGCAGATACGGATGATGAAACCCGGCGTAATGCGGAAAAAATGTTTGGTCGCGGGTAACGCTGCGACAGGTGTTATGTCTCACGACCTGAGAGGAATGAGTCATGTTAGAGGTTAAACGCCATGCTGTGCGGCTTATCCAGGGTGGCCTGCTCGCCCGGAACGTCCCTGAATATCAGTGGCCGGACTGGGTGAAGAAAATCGGGCGGGGGATGATACTGGCTGGTGTGGCCGTCATCGTTCCTGGGGTTCTGATTGATAACATCTCCCTTCCGGTGACTATCGTGATGCAGCTCTGCTACGCCTCGCTCATCGGGATCGGAGTTCTTCTGGCTTTTGACGAGAATAAAACAAAGGGGCGGGGATGAGTATGAACACCAGCCTGAAGGAAACTGTATTCAGCCAGAAGAACTGACCGGAGACGAACGCACGCAGGTAGTTGTGTCACGCCAGCCGCTGCAGAGTAAGAGATCCACCCCATTCAGTGCTGTCCTTACGGTCAGTAGCCTGGCCGGAAAGGAGCAGCCGTTTTGGGTTGTGTGAAATGCCGGACGCACTGCGCTGTGCAGATGTAGCTCCTGAGCGGTAAATCCTGCACTGATGTCTTCAGGACAAAAAAAACGGCAGGGAGACATCACATCCCTGCCGTCAAATGTCACTGCGCTTTTTTTTGCGAGTATAAGTGATAATAATGTGATGTAAATCACATTATTGTTTATGTGAAATTTCCTTTCCCTCTGTTTTCTCACATCCCTGATGGCACGCTGTGCCTTCACGTTAACCCGGCCGCTCCGGCCGCCAGGGAAGCTGTCACCTCCGCCCTCACCCGTTCGCGCCCGTCACGGTGCATTCAGCCCGTGACGGGCTTGCGCTGCGGCTTCGGCGTCGCCCTGGCGTCCTCCACTTTTCGCCGGGATTTTGTGTCGGCACGGCGCAGACAGGTGCCGGATGCTGAGGACATAACCATGTTCAGACTGACCTGTATTGAACTGAATAACGGCGAATTTGCTGTGTATATCAACAACCATTATCTGGGGAGTGAGGATGCCAGCAGTGAACGACAGTGCCTGGGTGAAATCCGGGAGCAGCTTTCCCTGCTCCCGGGCGTGGAATTACAGACTCTGTATGAAGCGGTGCCGGAGGAGGATGACTGGTGCTGGAATAACATTGCCGATCGCGTGCTGCCGCCTCTTTCAGCCTGCCGCGATGATATGACCGTGGCGGCGTTCATCGCGAGACTGCAACAATATCCGCCTGATGCGCAGTGTATGGGAACGTTCTGGCTTGAAGATGACTTTCTGTCCCTTGATAACAGACTTACCGGGGAGGAGATTGCTGAAGCCATGCGTATCTGCGACGACAGCCATGATGCCGGCACGGGATTTAACTGGTACACACTGCAGTTTGCCATTGATGAAGTGAAGGGACGCTGACGAAAAAAAAGGACACCACAGGGGAGGGTGTCCTGAAATACAACAACTCGTTTACGTTTTAACCATATTCCATGGTCTCTTCCGTAATCATGCCAGACATTCAGACGCTCTGCACCTGCCATATTTGACGACCCTATCGGGCATGAATAAGGGTGTCGCTTCTCTCCGTGTTTATACCGCCTCGCCGGCGGCGGGGTTCAGCACCGTGCCTTCACGCTAACCCGGCCGCTGCGGTCACAAGGGTTCACGTTGTCGATGTCCTCACCCGTTCGCACCTTTCACGGTGCATTCAGCCCGTGAAAGGCTTGCGCTGCGGCCTGCGGCATCGCCCCTGCGCCCTCCGCTCAGAACCGGGTTTTTGTGGCGGCACGGCGCAACAGGGTGCCGCATATCAGAGAGGAGTGTGTCTATGTCCCGTTTTATTCTGGGTGACTGCGTACAGGTGATGTCCCGTTTTCCAGCGCGTGCCGTCGATTTTATTCTTACCGATCCGCCATACCTTGTGGGCTATAAGGACCGCACCGGCCGCACCCTGGCCGGGGACAATTCAGCAGAATGGCTCCAGCCTGCGTGCCACGAAATGTATCGCGTCCTGAAAAACGACAGTCTGATGGTGAGCTTTTACGCCTGGAACCGTGCAGAGCTGTTCCTGAATGTCTGGAAAACGGCCGGCTTCCGCGTTGTCGGGCATGTCGTCTTTGCCAAAAGCTACGCCTCCAAATCAACCTTCGTGGGCTACACCCATGAAAACGCCTACCTGCTGGCGAAGGGCCGCCCGCAGACGCCGGACCGTCCCATTCCGGACGTGATCCCCTGGAAATACACGGGAAACCACCACCACCCGACTGAGAAGCCGGTGCAGAGCCTGCGTCCGCTGATTGAATCCCTGACACGCCCGGGCGCGATTGTTCTGGACCCGTTCGCCGGCAGCGGCTCCACCTGTGTGGCCGCTGCCGAAGCCAGCCGCCGCTATATCGGGATTGAAATGCTGGAGCAGTATCACGCCGCCGGCGTGCGTCGTCTGGCTCAGGTCGAACGGGCAAGAAGAATGCCGGCAGCGAATGACAGCGGATTGTATCCGGACTGGCCGGAGGCCGCATGAACTATCCGGGGCTTGAAAATCTGCGCGCGGACGTGGCCGCGCTGAGTAATGCCATGTGCGATGTTCGGATGTTGCTGAATCGCCTCGAATCGCAGCACCGCCACGACGCGGCCACGCTGGCTGAACGTATGGCCGCCCAGAGCCTGCGTCGTATTAACACCCTGTTACTGGAAGCGTACCGCGAAGCCCTGGTGCTGGACGAAACCTTTCAGGACTGACTGACCCGGCCGGGCGAAGGCCCGGCCTCTGACACTGATAAAGAGAGAAAAATAATGTACGGAACCCGTGAAGAACTTTGTGTGCAGCTTGAAAACATGTTCACTTTTGACGAACCCCTGACCCTGCTGATCTGGACGGAAGAGGGGATTAGCGTGGCCTGCCGTGAAAACCAGCCCGAACCGGATGTGGCCGAAATTCGTGCCGTAATGAAGGCCATCGGTGAAATGAAAATGGCGGATTACCGCCGTGAAGGTGTCACGAATTCAGACGTCAGCGACCTCCTGGCACGTCAGCGTGAAGCGGCAAACCGGCTGGTCAGTGTGCCGGCATCCCTCCTTTCCCGCATCCTGCGCGGCTATGAACGCGAGCTGGAGCACCGTACCGGACAGGCATGGGAAGCCGGGCGGCCGGAGCCAGAGTCTGTGCAGGCGGCGCGAAAAGATGTGTACGCCCTCAAAGACGCACTGGCGGCCTGATAACGAGCCGGGGGAAATCCCCCCGGCAACCGGTGGCCATCCACAGCAAATAAGATACCCTCTTAATTAGCAACCTTCTATTGGGGCCAAAAGGATTCAATCTAGTTGGGAGTGCATGTGAAGGTCAGCTTTGAGCGAAATATAGTCATTCGCACCCTGAGAATTACACTTTAAGTGATTCAGGGTATGCGCTTACTGGTTACGAATATTGAGCGAGAATCACGTGATGATCGCCGCTTTTCTTTCGAGCCAGTGGGTGCTCCACGTTCGCTAACGAATACTCAGGGCATGCAGATAAACTGCTGGCTATATTTCTTTCGAAGAGCGTGGAATGCATACCAATCCCCGATAAAAAGGAGTTGGTGATGACTGCGACTAATCAATTTGCTGCGCACGTTGGTCTGGACTGGGCAGATAAAAAGCACGATGTCTGTGTTCAGTTTAAAAACGGTGAACGCACATTCCATGTGATTGAACATACGCCGGAAGCACTTGATGTCTGGCTTACCGAGTTACACCAGAAGGTAAAAGGCAGGATCGCTATCGCCGTTGAGCTGAAGAAAGGTCCCGTGGTGTATGCTCTTCAGAAATATCCATTTATCACCGTTTTCCCCGTCCACGCTTTGTCCCTGGCTCGTTACCGGCAGGCCTTCTCGCCCAGCGGCGCTAAAGATGACCCGCAGGATGCCGAGCTGGCATTAGAGTTAATGCTGCGTTATCCCCAAAAGATAAAAGCCATTGAACCCGACAATGCGGATATCCGGTTACTCCAGCAACTGGTTGAGCAGCGCCGTCAGCTGGTTGAAGATAAACGCCGTTTTGTGAACCGGATAATCAACACACTTAAACAGTATTATCCTCAGCCACTGGAGTGGTTCTCACATCGGGGTAGCTTACTATTGTGTGAGCTGATTATCCGGTGGCCCAGTCTGCAACAACTGAAACGAGCGAGGCGCGACACGATCCGCAACTTTCTGAATGCCAAAGGTGGCCGCGCAATGGCTCTTACCGAGCAACGTGTTGCGAGTATTGATAACGCGATCCCATTGACTACAGACCCGAGCGTTATAGAGGCTAATGCTTTGATGGCAACAGCACTGGCGACACAAATTAAAGTCGTGAGTGAAATCATCAAAACCTATGACGAACGAATCGAAGCGTTGTTTGACACATTGCCAGATGCGGAGCTGTTCAAATCACTTCCGGGCATGGGGCCGTGTATGGGCCCACGAATGCTTGCTGCACTTGGTGATAACCGTGACCGGTTTAACAGCGCTGAAGAAATTCAAAACTACGCAGGTATTGCACCGGTGACAGAACGAAGTGGCCAGAAATCCTGGGTTCACTGGCGATGGCAGTGTGCCAAGTTCGTCAGGCAAACCTTTGTTGAATGGGCTGCCAAGACGGTTAATTCATCATACTGGGCCAGACTGTATTATCAGGGCCTCAGAGAGAAGGGCAAATCTCATCAGTCTGCGATCCGGGCACTGGCGTTCAAATGGATAAGGATCATTTACCGCTGCTGGAAGGCCAGAACCCAGTACGATGAAGCAAAATATTTGCTGGCTCTCGAAGCGCGCCACTCGCCCTTACTGAAGCCATAAAAAGCTTGTCGAATGTCTCAGGGCGTGAAGCGGACATTGCAGACTGCCCAGTAGAAAAAGTGCTATCAGAATTATCTAAAGGAAGATCGTATTTACCATGTCTCATTCTAACTGTTTAATAAATTACAAAAATTAAAATTTCCATTTAATATCATCGCGTTAAGCAAGAGAATTAAACCTCTCATTTAATTTATGATTCTTATTTAATTCATGAGTTGGTGTAAAAATAGGTTGCCGCACTATAGAAAGACACATATTTAAACCCAGCAGGAAATCATATTTGAAAGTAATGTGTTTAAGGGGCTGCGTAACAAGAACAGCAAGTAAACACATAGTAATAACAGTTACCATTCCCATTTCGCAAGTGGCCATATCAGAGGTGAACTAATGCCTGCTGCAATTTTAAGAATTAAGGTTATCCTAATAATTCTTTTGTATGATTAAGATCATCGATAAATTTACTAAGGACTCATTAATGAAATTGCGACTCTGGAATCTATTACCCCATGATTACGCTCCTTTTTTTCGTATTCTTCACATCATTGTGGCATTTCTAATATTATCACAAATTATTAACTCTAATCTGACAGAGACCGAAGCAATTGGTGAACATAGTCTTGAAGGAGTTATAACCTGGATGCACATTATTTCAGGGTTAGGACTGATTATTTGTGGTTTTATTATGTTAAGTTGGATGCTTACTCAAAGAGGTTTTACTTATTATTTTTCATGGGTAGGGCTTGACTTTAGTGGTATTAAGCAAGATATAAAAACGTTGACTAGTTTCCGACTGCCCGATGCACATTCGGGAGGTATTGCCAGTACAATCCAAGGATTTGGAGTTCTAGCATTGCTAATTGTAGCACTTTCAGGTGGCCTATGGTTCTTGTTGAATACCATGCAGTCAAATCTGGCTGAAACAGTAATCCACTGGCATAAGTTCTTTACTACTTTCATTGAGGTCTATTTTTATGCACATGGTGCAATGGGAGTTTTGCATATTTTAATTGAAAAATATAAAAGCCGCTCAGTTAACCTAAGTGACTAATCTGTTGTGAGATAATATTACTTCAAGTTGAAGAAAACCCTAAAAATAAAATTTAGTTTACTAGAAGATGAAACAGCACTTGCAGAGACTTTTTAATTAAATTTAATAAAAACGAAAAAATATTCATGGCGAAATGATTGTTTAATTATCTATCATGGATAGAAATGTGAGTTAGTCGTCCTATTTTAGGAAGTTAATAATGACTAAAACAAAAGGGTTACCTCGTCCGCTGACGCACTACGCTTGGCTTTCCATTGCCACGGCTATTGCCACTATCGGACTCAAAGGTGTGGCGTGGAAAATGACCGGTTCGGTCGGTCTGCTATCTGATGCCATCGAATCCGTAGTTAACCTCGCAGGAGCCCTAATGGCGCTCTGGATGCTGACCTTGGCTGCGCTTCCGGCCGATGAGAACCATGCATATGGGCACGGCAAAGCCGAATATTTCTCGAGTGCTTTCGAAGGATTTCTGATCCTATTGGCGGCAGCCAGTATCGCCTATACCGCAGTTGAGCGGATGTTAACTCCACAGCCGCTTGAGGAGATTGGTCTCGGATTACTGGTTTCAACAGTCGCATCAATCCTTAATTTTGTGACGGCTCGCATTTTGTTAAGGGCTGGCAGGCAGCACAACTCTATCACTCTTGAGGCAGATGCTCATCACCTGCTGACCGATGTCTGGACGTCGGTCGGTGTCATTTTTGGTGTCGGACTGGTTTATCTGACCGGCTGGTTTTGGGTCGATCCGATCGTTGCATTGCTGGTCGCAGCCAACATCGTTTGGACTGGTTATCAGCTTATGAGTCGTTCAGCTGCAGGTCTGATGGACGTATCGCTACCCACGGAAGAACTCAAAAAAATCGAGTCACTGCTGGCAGGATATCGTGAACAGGGGCTTGATTTCCATGCACTACGTACACGCCAGGCTGGCGGGCGGGCGTTTATGACAATGCACATCCTAGTTCCTGGGCGATGGACTGTTCAATATGGGCACGACTGGGCCGAGCGTATAGAGAATGATATCCGCACCGCACTGCCTTTTATCCATATCACCACTCATGTGGAACCGTTGGAAGATCCCGCGTCAATGAACGACCAAACGCTCGACATTTCTGATCACTAAACTAACCACATGTCGCTGGTCGGGCAGGGTAACAAACCTCGCTCTACAAAAATTTCAGGTATTCTCTATAATTCTGAGGGTACTTGATGTGACCTGCGCCCAATTGTTGGGCACGCAATATTTTTAAAAAGTCCGCTTCTGGCACAGGGCTGCTGTTGCAGCCCTGATAACCTTAGACTTCAATCGATTCAGAAATCTCTAACGCATCATCGACTTCAATGCCCAGATAACGGACTGTGCTTTCCAGTTTCTTATGACCCAACAGAAGTTGGATCACCCGGAGATTCTTGGTTTTCTTGTAGATCAGGTAAGGTTTTGTTCTTCTCATGGAATGTGTGCTGTAAAGCGTCTCTTCGAGACCAAGCTTTTCTACCCACCCATGAAAGATTCGGTTGTATTGCCGGGTTGAAATATGCTGGTTAGTTCCGATCCGAGACCGAAACAAGAAGTCTTTACTGTGCAAATTGCCAAGCTTTATCAATGCAGCAACAGCTTCTCTTGTCCCTTTGGTTATCTCAAATTGCACAGGGTGAAGTGGTTTACTGAATTTGGCCACCTGAACAGAGGTGATATGCTCACCTCAGA
>NZ_JAPKIB010000030.1:0-19486 GCF_036759925.1 Kluyvera sp. CHPC 1.2972
AAGTGTTACCTATGTTCCCGGTCTGAAGTGTTACCTATGTATCCGGTCGTACAGTCCAGCGACCCCGGGGTCGGCGCAAGCGCCTCGCCCGGGCTACACCAAATCCGTCATCAACACCTTCGACCGGCGCTGATAGTTATACAGCAGCTTCTTACTCTCCGGCAGCAACTCCACGTCCACCGGCTTAAAGCCGCGTTCCTGGAACCAGTGAATGCTGCGCGTCGTCAGCACAAACAGGTGGTTAAGCCCCATCTGCTTCGCCTGGGAGGCAATCCGCTGCAACAGCACTTCGCCGCGCGAGGAGCTTCGATAATCCGGGTGCACCGCCACGCAGGCCATCTCACCGATTTTCTCTTCCGGGAAAGGATAGAGCGCGGCGCAGGCAATGGTGGTGTTATCACGCTGAATAATCGTGAATTTATCGATCTCCATCTCCAGCTGTTCGCGGGAGCGGCGCACCAGAATGCCCTGCTGCTCGAGCGGCGCAATCAGGTCGAGAATACCGCCAATA
This sequence comes from Kluyvera sp. CHPC 1.2972, assembly GCF_036759925.1. Lineage (NCBI taxonomy): Bacteria > Pseudomonadati > Pseudomonadota > Gammaproteobacteria > Enterobacterales > Enterobacteriaceae > Kluyvera > Kluyvera sp. CHPC 1.2972. Next base: position 512 of record NZ_JAPKIB010000030.1, read on the forward strand.
TCGTTGATGGTCGCCCGGCGAATTTGCTCGGAGCTCTCCATCACAATTTGCGTACCGATACCGTCGCGGGAGAATAGCTCCTGCAACAGCGTGCCGTCTTCCTGATAGCTGATAAGGTGGCTGCGGCGCACGCCGCTGCGGCAGGCTTTGACCGCGCCGCGCAGGAAACGGGCGGTGCCGGAAAGGTAGTCGCCCTCTTTTTCCAGCTCTTCAATGCGCGCCTGAGCTTCGTTCGGGAACAGCTCAGAGATAATGTCGCCCGCTTCGTTAAACACGCCCTGAGAGGAGCAAAAGCCGATCATCTTCTCGGCCTTCAGTTTAATCGCCAGTTGGGTGGCAATCTCTTCCGACGTCAGGTTAAAGCTCTCGCCGGTAACTGAAACGGCCACCGGTCCCATCAGCACGATAGCGCCGCTGTCGAGCTGGCGATGAATCGCTTCTTCATCGATACGACGAATACGTCCGCTGTGGCAGTAGTCGATGCCGTCGTCGACGCCCAGCGGTTGCGCGATGATAAAGTTCCCGCTGACCACGTTGATGTGCGCGCCCTGTAGCGGGGTGTTATTCAGGCTCATCGACAGGCGGGCGGTAATATCCAGCTGCAGCAGGCCCGCGGCCTGTTTCACCAGCTCAAGGGTTTTCGTATCCGTGACGCGGATATGTTTGTGATAGGTGGGTTCATGGTGATGCTCGGCCAGATTCGCGTCGATCTGCGGGCGTGCGCCATAGACCAGCACCAGGCGAATGCCTAAACTGTGCAGCAGGCCAATATCGTTGACGATGCTGGAAAAGTTTTCATGCTCAATGGCTTCGCCGCCAAGCATGATGACAAACGTCTTCCCCCGGTGGGCGTTAATATAGGGGACGGTATGACGAAACCCCTCTACCAGTTCGGTTCTACGTTCCTTCACCACGGCACAACCCTCAATGCATGATTATTCGTAATTAGTGTATTTTTATTCTGTTTTAGTCGGAAACGCAAGCCAGAATTTGCTTAAACATTGGAAAACCCCCGGCCAAATTTCGCTGATCCAACGAATGTTTACCCTTTTGTAGATGACAGTTTATGCGGCTTTGGTTAAAGTTTTCGGTCAATCGTATTATGCGAATTCTTTGTTTCTCTTTTTTTACCTGGGATGGAGCATGTCGGGAAGTCAGTCTTTGAGCCGTCGTCGCCTGCTACAAGGTGCCGGTGCCATGTGGTTGTTAAGCGTGAGTCAGGTCGGGTTAGCTGCCGTCAGTCAGGTGGTGGCGGTGCGCATATGGCCTGCGTCCAGCTACACGCGCGTAACGGTGGAGTCCAGCCGTGAGCTCAAGTATCGACAGTTTGCGTTGAGCAATCCTGACCGTCTGGTGGTCGACCTCGAAGGGGTGAACCTGAACTCGGTGCTGAAAGGCATGGGGGCGCAGATCCGCAGCGACGATCCGTTCATTAAATCCGCACGCGTAGGGCAGTTTGATCCGCAAACGGTGCGCATGGTGTTTGAGTTGAAGCAGGACGTGAAGCCGCAGCTGTTCGCCCTTGCGCCGGTGGCAAACTTTAAAGAACGCCTGGTGATGGATCTCTATCCTGCCAACAGTAATGAGCAGCAGGATCCGCTGCTGGCGCTGCTGGAAGACTACAACAAGGGCGACCTCGAAAAGCAGGTGCCGCCGTCGCAAAGCGGCCCGCAGCCGGGCAAAGCCGGGCGCGACCGTCCGATTGTTATCATGCTTGACCCCGGCCACGGTGGCGAGGACTCCGGCGCGGTGGGTAAATACAAAACGCGGGAGAAAGACGTGGTGCTACAAATCGCCCGTCGCCTGCGTGCGCTGATTGAGAAAGAAGGCAACATGAAAGCCTACATGACGCGCAACGAAGATATCTTTATTCCGCTGAAGGTGCGGGTGGCGAAAGCGCAAAAGCAGCGTGCCGACCTGTTCGTCTCCATTCACGCGGATGCGTTCACCAGCCGCCAGCCGAGCGGCTCATCGGTCTTTGCCCTGTCGACCAAAGGGGCCACCAGTACCGCAGCAAAATACCTCGCCCAGACCCAGAACGCCTCGGACTTAATCGGTGGTGTCAGCAAGAGCGGCGACCGCTACGTCGACCACACCATGTTCGATATGGTGCAGTCGCTGACCATCGCCGACAGCCTGAAGTTTGGTAAAGCGGTGCTCAAAAAGCTGGGGCAGGTGAACGACCTGCATAAAAATCAGGTGGAGCAGGCCGGCTTCGCGGTACTGAAAGCGCCGGATATTCCGTCGATCCTCGTCGAAACAGCGTTTATCAGTAACGTTGAAGAGGAGCGAAAGCTCAAGACCGCCACCTTCCAGCAGGAAGTGGCTGAATCTATTCTCGCCGGGATCAAAGCCTACTTTGCCGACGGCGCGACGTTGGCGCGGCGCGGGTAACCGGCGATGTCACGGCTGAAAAGCGCCCACGGCGGCAACACGCGCGAAGCGGCGGCGCTGATGGGCCTGCGCGCCGACCAGTTGCTGGACTTCAGCGCCAATATCAATCCACTGGGCATGCCCGAAAGCCTGAAGCAGGCTATCGTTGCCCAGCTTGCCTGCGCCGAGCGCTACCCGGACGTTGACTACCAGCAGTTGCATCAGGCCCTGGCGTCGCACCACGGCGTACCTGCGGCGTGGTGTCTGGCGGGCAACGGCGAAACCGAATCTATTTTCACCCTCGTGCACGGCCTGAAGCCTAAGCGGGCGATGGTGGTTGCTCCGGGCTTTGCTGAGTACCGCCGGGCGCTGGAAACCATCGACTGCGCGATTGACACCTTTGCGCTTCGCGAAGAGGACGGCTGGCAGCTGACCTCACGTCTGCTTGATGCGCTCACCCCCGAACTGGACTGCCTGTTTCTCTGCACGCCGAATAACCCGACCGGGCTGCTGCCGGAGCGCTCGCTGCTGCTAGCGGTGGCCGAACGCTGTCGGGTGCTGAATATTGCGCTGATTCTCGATGAAGCCTTTATCGATTTTATTCCCGGCGAGCAGGGCTTTATTCCGCTGCTCGCGCAAAACCCGCATATCTGGGTGCTGCGCTCGCTGACCAAGTTTTACGCCATCCCCGGCCTGCGTCTGGGCTATTTGCTCAACAGCGACGAACGGGCGGTGGCGCGGCTACGTCAGCATCAGATGCCGTGGTCGATCAACGCTTTTGCGGCGTTGGCCGGGGAGATTGTGCTGAACGACCACGAGTATCAACAGACCACATGGCGTTGGCTTGATACGGAAGGGGCGCGATTTTATCGGGCGCTGGAGAGTGTTCCAGGGCTGAAGGTTTATCCGGGCAGAGCCAACTACCTGTTCCTGCGCTGCGAACGTGCGGAGATTGAACTGCAGTTTGCGCTGCTGCAACGGCGGATTTTAATCCGCAGCTGCGCCAACTATCCGGGGTTGGACGGGCGCTATTTCCGCGTGGCGATTCGCAGCGAGGCGGAAAACCAGCAACTGCTGGACGCGCTGCATCAGGTGCTGGGCTGAACCCCGCCTGCCACCGTTTTTAGCAGGTGCTGCTGCGGCCAGATTTCAGCGAGCCCGCTTTGCGCCAGCGACCATTTCACATACTCCACATCGTGACGGCGACGGTCGAGCATCAGCCCGACCACGCTGCCGCTATGGGCCACGTTCAGGCCGTATAATCCGCACGACTCTACCACCCCTAAAAGCGCGTCAAAGCCTGGTTTAGGCAGCAGCGTCTGGCTGGCGATGGCGCTGAGCGTCGCGGCTTCCCCCATCAGGCTGGCGCTGTTGCTGTCGCAGGCGGCCTGCACCTTTTCCCAGGCCAGCTGCAGTGCGCTGGCGCTGGCCGTGAGCGCGGCCTCGCGCGGCAGGCGGTGATAGTCGGCGGTACGCAGCATCAGCGGGCTTTCCAGGATCAGTAGATCGAAATCAGGCGCAGGCGCGCAGGCAATCTGCGTGCGCGCATGGTGGTGGTCGAACAGCGTCAGCGCGCGGAACAGGGTGCTGTCCGTTGGCTCAAGCGAGACGCAGAGCGTGGCGAGTTCGGATTCGCTGAGTGAATGGCCCATGTGCATTGCGGTGGCAAGGGCGGTCGCGGCAATGTCGGCGGTGCTGCTCGCCATCCCTTTGGCAATCGGCAGCGTCGAGTCCACTTCAATGCGCAGCGTCTGGCTCAGGGCGAGGGGATAATTCCAGTGGGCAAGTAGGGTATTGACCATGCGGCGCGTCAGCGGGCGTTCATCAGGGCGCGGCGTTCCCCGGCGCACTTCCACCGTGCTGAACCAGTCTATTGGGCAGGAGACCAGCTTTTCACTGCCCAGAATCCAGCCCTGAATTAGCTCTCCGCAGGAGCCCGGACAGCGCGCAACGCTCATGATTTCCCTTGCCTTGTGGTTCCAAATATAACTACCGTAAATAAATATACCGGTATTGTCGCAGCGCAACGAAATCATTTTACCGGGGCGCTAGAGTAACCTGCTTTTATTTTATGCGGGCCATCGTGTCGGCATAAATCTGCAATCAACAGGTTTGGCATGTTATGTGCCAGGGAAGGAGGTGTAAACCCTCCGCAGCCCCCGCTGCTGTGACGCTGACGACCCCGTAATGACCACTGATCGACCGATCGGGAAGGCCGGGTGAGGATGACGCTAAGCCAGAAGACCTGCCTGTTGGTTTATTTCAACAGCTTCGGTGGGAAGCGGGTTGCTTTGCGTCGCACGGTCGTCAGGCCGGGCGAGCGCGCGGCTATACCCAAAATCCACCCTGAACAGGGTTAGGGTATGGCAGCCAGACAGCATGCATTCGTTCTCGCCGGCACCGGTAGCGGCTGCGGGAAAACCACGGCGACGCTCGGCCTGCTGACGCTGCTTCAGCAGCGCGGCCTGCGGGTTCAGCCCTACAAAGTGGGGCCGGACTACCTCGATACCGGCTGGCACACCGCGCTGTGTGGCGTTGCCTCCCGCAACCTTGACGCTTTCATGTTGCCCCCCTCCATCCTTAATGCGCTGTTCAGCGAACATATGCAGCAGGCCGATATCGCCGTGATTGAAGGCGTCATGGGGCTGTACGACGGCTACGGCACCGATCCCAACTACTGCAGCAGCGCGGCGATGGCCAAACAGCTAGGCTGCCCGGTGATTTTGCTGGTCGACGGCAAAGCGGTCTCCACCTCCATTGCCGCCACGGTGATGGGCTTTCAGCACTTCGACCCGAGCCTCAACATCGCGGGCGTTATCGTTAACCGCGTCAACAGCGAGAGTCATTTCCAGCTGCTGAAAAGCGCCATCGAACGCTACTGCGCGCTGCCGGTGCTGGGCTACGTGCCGCGCGCGGAAGGCGTGGCGCTACCCGAACGTCATCTGGGGCTGGTGACCGCCCGTGAATCCGCGATTGATAAGCAACCGTGGCAGGATTTTGCCGCGACGCTGTCCCGCACGCTGGATATCGACAGGCTGCTGGAACTCACTGAACTGCACGCGCTGCCCGCCGGTCAGTGGCCGCCGGAGCCGCTCTGCGGGGAGGGGCTGACCCTTGCGCTTGCCGACGATGAAGCCTTCAATTTCTATTACCCGGACAACCTCGCCCTGCTGGCGCGTGCGGGCGTGAAGATTGTGCGCTTTAGCCCGCTGCATGATGCGATTCTGCCCGAGTGTCAGATGATCTGGCTCGGCGGCGGTTACCCGGAACTGCACGCCCAGGCGCTCGCAGGCAACAAGCCGATGCTGGCCCAACTGCGTGCCGCGCACGCGCGCGGCGTGGCGATTTACGCCGAGTGCGGCGGCCTGATGTACCTTGGCACCACGCTGGAGGATAAAAACGGTGAGACTCACGCGATGGCCGATATCCTGCCTGGCCACAGCAAAATGGGTACCCGACTGACCCGCTTTGGCTACTGCGAAGCGCAGGCGTTACAGCAGACGCTGCTTGCTGCCCCCGGCGATGTACTGCGCGGCCACGAATTCCACTATTCCGATTTCACCGCGCACACGCCTGCGGTGATGGCGTGCCACAAAACTCGCGATGGCGCGGTGCTCCAGCAGTGGTCTGGCGGCTGGCAGCGCGGGAATACCTTTGCCAGCTATCTGCACCTCCATTTCGCCCAGAACCCGTCGATGCTTAACCACTGGTTTGCCGCTGCAAGGAGCGCTCAATGACGCTGCTGGCCTGGTGTCTGGCATGGGGGCTTGATTTCATTATTGGCGACCCACAAAACTGGCCGCATCCGGTGCGCTGGATAGGCAACCTGATTAACGCCGTGCAACGCGCGGTGCGTCGGTTTTGTCATTCCGACCCTAGCCTGCGTATCGGCGGTGGGGTGATGTGGTTGGTGGTAGTGGGGCTGACCTACGCCGTTTCCTGGGGCGTGCTGCACCTCGCCGCACGCGTGCATCCGTGGCTGGGCTGGGGCGTTGAGGTATGGATGATTTTCACCGTGCTGGCCGGGCGCTGCCTGGCGCAGTCGGCGCAGGCGGTCGAACGCCCGCTGCGGGCTGGCGACCTTGCTGAAAGCCGCATCAAGCTGTCGTGGATTGTCGGGCGCGATACATCGCAGCTACAGCCGGAACAGATCAACCGCGCGGTGGTGGAGACGGTGGCGGAAAACACCGTCGACGGCATTATCGCGCCGCTCTTCTTCCTGTTGGTCGGCGGTGCGCCGCTGGCGATGGCCTACAAAGCGGTCAACACCCTCGACTCAATGGTGGGCTACAAGCACGAAAAATATCGGGCCATTGGCATGGTGAGCGCGCGCCTCGACGATGTAGCGAACTTCATTCCCGCTCGCCTGAGCTGGCTGCTGATTGGCCTTGCTGCCTTTCTCTGCCGTGATAACGGCGCGCGCGCGTTGCGTATCGGCTGGCGCGATCGTAAAAATCACAGCAGCCCCAACTGCGCCTGGTCGGAAGCGGCCGTCGCCGGGGCACTGGGCATTCGCCTTGGCGGCCCGAACGACTATTTCGGCGAGCGGGTGAACAAGCCGTGGATTGGCGACGCGCATCGCCCGATTGCCATTGATGATATTTCCCGAACGATTCGACTGATGTGGGTAGCGTCAACGCTGGCCCTGCTGCTGTTTATGGCAGTCAGGTTCTGGCTTATCGGCGCGGCCTGAGGAGTACTGCATGAACTATATCCAGCAACCGCAAGCGATTGAGAGCAAAAGCTTCGAGATAATTAGCGAGATTATCGCCGACACGCGCCCGGAGTATCGTTTTGCCAGCCCGCTGCACGAAGCGATTATCAAACGGGTAATCCACACCACCGCCGATTTCGAGTGGCTGGATATTCTGTGGTTCTCACCGGATGCATTAACCCGCCTGTGCGACGCGCTGAGCCGCCCGTGCACGCTTTACACCGACACCACCATGGCGCTCTCCGGCATTAATAAAAACCTGCTGGCGACCTTCGGCGGCGAATGCCGTTGCTATATCAGCGACCCGCGCGTAGTGCGCGAGGCCAAAGCACAGGGCATTACTCGCTCGATGGCGGCGGTGGATATTGCGGCGAAAGAAGAGGGCGACAAAGTGTTTGTCTTTGGCAACGCGCCGACCGCGCTGTTCCGTCTGATGGAGCATCAAGAGCTGGACGTTGGCGGAGTGATTGGCGTGCCGGTTGGCTTCGTCGGCGCGGCGGAATCCAAAGAGGCGCTGAGCAAAAGCAGCCTGCCGGGCATTGCCGCGCTGGGGCGTAAAGGCGGCAGCAATGTCGCGGCGGCGATCGTCAACGCCATTCTCTACCACCTGCAGGGGGCGCGATGAGCGAACCCGCCTTCGACGCCCCGGTGTGGCATAACGGCAAAGCGCTGCGCAAAGGCTACACCACTGGCTCCAGCGCCACGGCGGCGGCGAAAGTGGCCGCGCTGATGGTGATGCGCCAGCACCTGATTCACCAGGTCTCGATTGTGACGCCGTCGGGCGTGACGCTGAACCTGAACGTCGAATCACCACACGTCGAAGGCCAGCAGGGTATTGCCGCCATCCGTAAAGATGGCGGCGATGATATCGACGCCACTCACGGGATGCTGATTTTTGCCCGCGTGACCGTCAACGACAGCGGTGAAATTACCCTGCGCGGCGGCGAGGGTGTGGGCACCGTCACCCGTAAAGGCATCGGGCTGCCCATCGGCAGCGCGGCGATTAATCGCACCCCGCAACACACCATTGAAACCGCCGTCCGTGAGGCTATCGGCCCGGCGCGCGGCGCAGAGGTGGAGATTTTTGCCCCGGAAGGGGAAGAGCGGGCGAAGAAAACCTATAACTCGCGGCTGGGCATTCTGGGCGGCATCTCGATTATCGGCACCACCGGCATCGTGACGCCGATGTCGGAAGAAAGCTGGAAACGCTCGCTGGCGCTGGAGCTGGAGATGAAGCGTGCTGCCGGGCTGGAGCGCGTGGTACTGGTGCCGGGCAACCACGGTGAGCGCTTCGTGCGCGAGCAGATGGGCATTGACTCGCAGGTGGTGGTCACCATGAGCAACTTCGTCGGCTACATGATTGAAGAGTCGGTGCGCCTTGGCTTTCGCCAGATTGTGCTGATTGGCCACCCCGGCAAGCTGGTCAAAATCGCCGCCGGGATTTTCCATACCCATAGCCATATCGCCGATGGGCGCATGGAGACGTTGGTGGCCCATCTGGCGCTGCTCGGCGCGCCGCTTGAGCTGCTCACGCTGGTGAGCGAGTGCGATACCACTGAAGCCGCTATGGAGCATATCGATGCTTACGGCTTCCAGCGACTCTACAACCATCTTGCCGAACGCATCTGCCAGCGCGTACTGGAGCGGCTGCGCTTTACGCAAAACCCGCCTATCTGCGATGCCATCATGTTTGCCTTTGATAACCAGATCCTCGGCAGCAACCGCCCGGTCAACGAGATCGTCAAGGACATGCAATGTTAACCGTCGTCGGAATGGGACCGGCTGGCGTACAGCTGATGACGCCGCTGGCCGCAGATGCGGTGAAACATGCCGATGCGCTGGTGGGCGGCGTGCGCCATCTGGCGCAGTTTCCTGCGTTTGGAGGCGAGCGCTGCCCGCTGGGCGCCAACATTGCCCAGGTGCTGGCGTGGATTGAGGAACGGCAGGCGCAAAACGTGGTGGTGCTGGCCTCCGGCGACCCGCTGTTTTACGGCATCGGCACGCGGCTTATCGCCCACTTTGGCCGTGAAAACGTGCGGGTGATCCCCGGCGTCAGCGCCGTGCAGTACCTGTGCGCGCAGGCGGGCATTGATATGAACGACATGTGGCTGACCAGCAGCCACGGGCGTGAGGTTGACTTCGACATGCTGGCGAGCCATCGCAAAGTGGCGATGGTCACCGATAAACGCTGCGGCCCGAAAGCCATCGCCGAGGCGCTGGTGGCGCGCGGCAAAGGGCATCGCTGGATGGTGATTGGCGAGAATCTGGCGCAGGACAACGAACGTATCCACTGGCTGCCGGTCAGCGCCGTGGAATGCGACTATGAGATGAACACGGTGGTGATCCTCGATGAAAGATGAGCTGTTTTTACGCGGCGAAAAGGTGCCGATGACCAAAGAGGCAGTACGCGCGCTGGCGCTGGCCAAACTAGAGCTGCACTGGGCCAGCCACCTGATTGATATCGGGGCCGGCACCGGCAGCGTCTCCATTGAGGCGGCGCTGCAAAATCCCACGCTTGCCGTCACCGCCATTGAGCGCAACCCGGCCGCGCTGCGCCTGCTGGCGGAAAACTGCGAACGCTTTGCCTGCGGCAATATCAACGTGGTGGCGGGTGAAGCGCCTGACGTTATCGTCGAGCCTGCCGACGCCATTTTTATGGGCGGCAGCGGCGGCCATTTGCGGGCGCTGATTGACTGGTCGCTGCATCATCTTCGCCCCGGCGGGCGGCTGGTGATGACCTTTATTTTGCAGGAGAACCTGCATGAGGCGCTGGACCACCTGCGCCAGGCTAACGTTGCTGCGCTGGACTGCCAGCAGCTGAGCGTTTCCGCCATGACCGCCCTCGGCAGCGGCCACTATTTCAAACCGAATAACCCTGTTTTTGTTATCGCCTGTCAGAAGGAAGAACATCATGGCTGAAGCCTTTGACCCCCGCTGCGTCTGGTTTGTGGGCGCTGGCCCCGGTGACCGGGAGCTGATCACCCTGAAAGGCTACCGCCTGCTGCAACAAGCGCAGGTGGTGATTTACGCCGGTTCGCTGATTAACCCCGAACTGCTGAGCTACTGCCCGGCAGAGGCCGAGTGCCACGACAGCGCTGAGCTGCATCTTGAGCAAATTCTCGACCTGATGGAAGCGGGCGTGAAGGCCGGGAAAACGGTGGTGCGCCTGCAAACGGGCGACGTGTCGCTGTACGGCTCGGTGCGCGAGCAGGGCGAAGAGCTGACCCGTCGCGGTATTGACTGGCAGGTAGTGCCGGGCGTGAGCGCGTTTCTCGGTGCGGCGGCGGAGTTGGGCGTGGAGTATACGGTGCCGGAAGTGTCGCAGAGCCTCATCATCACTCGTCTTGAGGGGCGCACCCCAGTGCCGGCGCGCGAGCAGCTGGAGTCCTTTGCCCAGCATCGCACCTCGATGGCGATTTACCTCTCCGTGCAGCGCATCAATAAAGTCGCCGAGCGGCTGATTGACGGCGGCTACCCGGCGACGACGCCGGTGGCAGTGATTTACAAGGCCACCTGGCCCGAGAGCCAGACCGTGCGCGGCACGCTGACGGATATCGCCGACAAAGTGCGCGACGCCGATATTCGCAAAACGGCGCTGATCCTGGTCGGCGACTTCCTCGGCGAGGAGTACCACTACTCGCGCCTCTACGCCGCTGATTTTAGCCATGAATACCGCAAAGCCTGAGCGCATTGCGCTGTTCTGCCTGACCCCCGGCGGCGTGGCGCTGGCAAAACGGCTTAGCGCAGTGCTGCCGATGGCCTGCTATACCCGCGAAGGGCTGGTGGAGCCGGGATTTCAGCCATTTGAGGGCAGCTTTGCTGCCAGCGTCGGCCAGGCGTTCCATCGCGATACGGCGCTGATTTTTATCGGCGCAACCGGGATTGCGGTACGCACGCTTGCGCCGCTGCTGGTGGATAAATTCCATGACCCGGCGGTGGTGGTGATTGATGAACGCGGCCAGCACGTTATCAGCCTGCTCTCCGGGCATATCGGCGGGGCGAATGACCTCGCCCGGCATCTGGCGGGCATTCTCGGCGTTGACCCGGTTATCACCACCGCGACCGACGTCAACGACGTGGCGGCGCTGGATACGCTGGCCTGCCAGCTTAACGCGCGGATGCACGACTTCCGCTCGGCGGTGAAAACCGTCAACCAGATGCTGGTCAGTCAGCAGCGTGTTGGCCTGTGGTGGGACGAGCCGCTGACGGAGGCGGTGAGTCGCTGCGACCGACGCGGATTTATCACCGTGACCGACCTTAACGCGCTCCCGCCGTTGGACGCGCTGGTGTGCATCACCTTGCGCGATACGTTGCCAAATCTGCCATTGCCGCATTGGAAGCTGGTGCCACGGCGCATCGTGGCGGGCATAGGCTGTCGCCGTGGAACGCCCTGCGCGCTGTTAAGCGAGCTGCTCCATCGTCAGCTTGCCGCACATCACCTCGACCCGCTGGCGCTGAAAGCCATCGGCAGCATCGTCGTGAAGCAGGATGAACTAGGGCTGATACAGCTGGCGAGCAACCTCGATGTGCCGTTTGAAATTTTTAGCGTGGCCGCCCTGTGCGAGCACGAACACCGTTTTCCCTCCTCGCTGTTTGTGAAGCAGACGGTTGGGGTGGGCAGCGTTTCTGGTCCGTCGGCGTGGCGGATGAGTAACGGAAATCTAGTAGGCGAGACCCTGCGTGAACAGGGCATCACCATTACCTTGGGAGTAACAGACAGATGTTAAGCGTAATCGGAATCGGCCCTGGTTCGCAGGCCATGATGACCATGGAAGCCGTCGAGGCGCTGCAGGCGGCGGAAATCGTCGTCGGCTACAAAACCTATACCCATCTGGTGAAGGCTTTTACCGGCGACAAGCAGGTGATCAAAACCGGGATGTGCAAAGAGATCGAACGCTGCCAGGCGGCGATTGAGTTGGCGCAGGCCGGGCACAATGTAGCGCTTATCAGCAGCGGCGACGCGGGTATCTACGGCATGGCGGGGCTGGTGCTGGAGCTGGTGAGCAAACAAAAGCTGGACGTGGAAGTGCGCCTGATTCCAGGCATGACCGCCAGCATTGCCGCGGCCTCGCTGCTGGGCGCGCCGCTGATGCACGACTTCTGCCATATCAGCCTGAGCGACCTGCTCACCCCGTGGCCGGTGATTGAAAAACGCATTATCGCCGCCGGGGAAGCCGACTTTGTTATCTGCTTCTATAACCCGCGCAGCCGGGGCCGCGAAGGGCATCTGGCGCGCGCCTTTGAACTGCTCTCCGCCGTCAAAAGCGCCGATACGCCGGTGGGCGTGGTGAAATCCGCCGGGCGTAAAAAGCAGGAAAAATGGCTGACGACCCTCGGCGCGATGGATTTTGAACCGGTGGATATGACCAGCCTGGTCATCGTCGGCAACAAAACCACCTACGTGCAGGATGACCTGATGATCACACCGCGAGGCTACGTGCTGTGAGTTTCGGCGACGTGCTGGTGGTCGGCGGTACCAGCGATGCGCGCGCGCTTTGCCTGCAGCTGGATGTTGCACAGGTGCGCTACACCGTGTCAGTGGCCACCCCCACGGGGGAAGCGCTGGCGGGGGATATTCAGGGGCAAGTGCGCTGCGGTCGTCTGGAAAAGTCGGAAATGGTGGCCTGGCTTCACGAGCACGGTACGCGCTGGGTGATTGACGCTTCTCATCCTTACGCTGAAGCGGTTAGCCGCAACGTGCGGGATGCCTGTACGGAGGCGGGCGTACTGCTGAGCCGCTACCAGCGTCCGGATCAACAGGGCGCACTGACGCACCCGCTGCTGCACTACGTCACCAGTATTGATGAAGCCTGTGAGCGGATTAAACCGCTGGGCCAGCGCGTGCTGCTGACCACCGGCAGCAAAGATCTGGCGCTGTGGCGCGCCGGGCTGCCGGAGAAAACGCTGTTGGCCCGCGTGCTGCCGGTGCCGAACGTGGTGCAGCAGTGCACCGACCTCGGCTTTGGCGTCGGCGAAATTTTTGCCATCTGCGCGCCGTTCAGCGCCGAGTTTAACGCCGCGTTTTACCGCCACTGTCGCGCCGATGTGGTGGTGACCAAAGCCTCCGGCGCGGAAGGCGGCTATCTGGAAAAGGTGCAGCCCTGTCTGGATGCCGGGCTTCCCTGCATCGTGATTACCCGCCCGGCACCGCTGGTGTCCGGCGATGAACTACTGGAAAGTCAGTCCGCTTTTGCCGAGCGCTTAACGCGCTGGCTGGCCGACGACAAAAGGAATCAAGCATGAAAAAAGCCCTACTGGTGGTGAGCTTCGGCACCAGCTACCACGACACCTGCGAGAAGAATATTGTCGCCTGCGAACGCGAACTAGCGGCCAGCTGCCCCGACCGTGACCTGTTCCGCGCCTTTACCTCGGGGATGATCATCCGCAAGCTGAAAACGCGCGACGGTATTGATACCGATACGCCGCTTGAGGCGCTGCAAAAGCTCGCGGACCTTGGCTACGACGACGTAGCGGTACAGTCACTGCACATCATCAACGGCGACGAATATGAAAAAATTGCCCGCGAAGTGCAGAGCCTGCGCCCGCGGTTTAAACGCCTCACGCTCGGCACGCCCCTGCTGAGCGGCCACGATGACTACGTGCGTCTAATGGGCGCGCTGACTCAACAAATGCCCGCGCTGAACGCCAACGAAAAAGTGGTGTTTATGGGCCACGGTGCCAGCCACCACGCCTTCGCTGCCTACGCCTGCCTCGACCATATGATGACCGCCCAACGCTTCCCGGCGCGGGTCGGCGCGGTGGAGAGCTACCCGGAAGTGGAGGTGCTGATTGAGAGCATGAGCAAAGAGGGCGTCAGCGCCGTACACCTGATGCCGCTGATGCTGGTGGCGGGTGATCACGCCATCAACGATATGGCCTCTGACGAAGAGGACTCGTGGAAAACGCTGTTTAACGCGGCGGGCATTCCGGCAACGCCGTGGCTGTGCGGTCTGGGCGAAAACCCGGTGGTGCGCGCCATGTTCGTTGAACATCTGCAGCAGTCTCTGGAGGCCGCATGAGCGGCAAACTGTATGCCCTGAGCACCGGGCCGGGCGCGTCTGACCTGATTACCGTTCGCGCCGCGCGCATTCTCGGCTCGCTGGATATTCTTTACGCCCCGGCAGGGCGCAAAGGCGGCGACAGCCTGGCGCTCTCCATCGTGCGTGAATACCTCGGTGAAAAGACCGAGGTGCGCTGCTGCCACTTTCCGATGAGCGCCGACAGCGCCGAAAAAGAGGCGGTGTGGGACGACGTTTCGGCGGCGCTGGTACGTGAAGTGGAAGCCGGGAAAAACGTCGGCTTTATCACCCTCGGCGATGCGATGCTGTTCAGCACCTGGGTCTTTTTACTCCAGCGCATCGGTAGCCCGGAGTGGCTGGAGATTGTCCCCGGCGTGACCTCGTTTGCCGCCATTGCCGCGCGCAGCAAAACGCCGCTGGCGATGGAGCAACAGTCGCTGGCGGTGGTGGCCTGTACCGCGCCGGAAGACGAGATTGAACGCGCGCTGGCGCAGCATGACAGCCTGGTGCTGATGAAAGTCTACGGCCGTTTCCCGCGCATCAAAGCACTGCTGGCTAAAGCAGGTTTATTGGATAACGCGCTGCTGATGGCCGAGGCGACGCTGCCCGGCGAGCAGTGCTGGCGGCAGTTAGGCGAGGTCGCTGACGACCTGTCGTTGCCGTATTTCTCCACCATTCTGGTGAATAAACAGTGGGAGCAAGGACAATGAAACTGGAACAACAGCTGAAGCGACTGTCGCTCAGCGGATTCGCGGCGGCGATGCTGCTGCTGGTGGTGCCGCAAGAAGCCTTTGCGATGCACATCATGGAAGGGTTCCTGCCGCCGATGTGGGCGCTGGCCTGGTGGCTGCTGTTTCTGCCGTGCCTGTGGTACGGGCTGGTGCGCCTGCGCCGTATCGTGCAGGAGGACAGCAACCAGAAGGTGCTGCTGGCGCTGTGCGGGGCGTTTATCTTTGTGCTCTCGGCGCTGAAAATTCCCTCGGTTACCGGTAGCTGCTCGCACCCAACCGGTGTGGGGCTAGCGGTTATTCTGTTTGGGCCGGGCGTGGTGGCTATTCTTGGCGCTATCGTGCTGCTGTTCCAGGCGCTGCTGCTGGCGCATGGTGGC
This sequence comes from Kluyvera sp. CHPC 1.2972, assembly GCF_036759925.1. NCBI lineage: Bacteria > Pseudomonadati > Pseudomonadota > Gammaproteobacteria > Enterobacterales > Enterobacteriaceae > Kluyvera > Kluyvera sp. CHPC 1.2972. Next base: position 15,726 of record NZ_JAPKIB010000030.1, read on the forward strand.
CTGACGACGCTTGGCGCTAACGGTATGTCGATGGCAGTCATTGGGCCAATCGTCGGCTATCTGGTGTGGAAAATGGCCTGTAAGGCTGGGTTCCGCCGCGATGTGTCGGTGTTCCTGTGCGCGATGCTGGCGGATCTGGCGACCTACTTTGTCACCTCACTCCAGCTTGGCGTGGCCTTCCCGGATCCGCAGACGGGCTTTGCGGGATCGAGCCTGAAATTTATGGGGATCTTCTGCCTGACTCAGGTGCCTATCGCCATTGCCGAAGGCCTGCTGACGGTGATGATCTACGACCAGTTAACCAAGCGACAGCTGATCGCCACTGAGGGACGCTAAGATGAAAAAGACATTAATCCTGCTGGCGATGGTGATTGCGCTGGTTATCCTGCCGTTCTTTATCAACCACGGTGGCGAATACGGCGGCTCGGACGATCAGGCTGAAGGGGTGATTACCGCCGTCGATCCTGGCTATGAGCCGTGGTTCCACCCGCTGTATGAACCGGCGAGCGGCGAAATTGAGAGCCTGCTGTTTACCCTGCAGGGCTCTCTCGGCGCGGCGGTGATTTTCTATATTCTTGGCTACTACAAGGGCCGCCAGCGCAATGATGACCGGGCTTGATCGGCTGAGCTATCAGAGCCGCTGGTTTCACGTCGCGCCAGAGCGTAAGTTTCTGCTCTGGCTGCTGATGATGGGGCTGGCCTTTAGCCTGCCGCCGCTGGGGCAGGCGCTGCTGATGGTGCTGACGGCGGGCTTTACCTGCTGGCTGCTGCGCATCTCGCCGTGGCGCTGGCTCCGCTGGATGGCGCTACCGCTCGGTTTTCTGCTGGTGGGTGTGGTGACGATTGTCTTTAGCGTCAGCCGCGACCCGCACGCGCTGCTGGTCAGCGTCCCGTTGGGTTCGTTCTCGCTTGGCATCACCGCTGCCGGACTTGCGACCGCCAACGAGACCTTCTGGCGCAGCCTGGTGGCGCTGTCGGCGACCTTCTGGCTGGTGCTGAATCTGCCATTCCCGCAGCTTATCGTGCTGCTCAAGCGCGGTCGTGTGCCGCGCCTGTTGATCGAGCAGATCCTGCTGACCTGGCGCTTTATCTTTATCCTGCTGGACGAGGCGATGGCGATTCATCGGGCGCAGACGCTGCGCTTTGGTTATCGTAACGTTCGTCTGGGCTATCGCTCGTTGGCGATGCTGGTGAGCCTGCTGTTTACGCGTGTGTTAATCCGCTATCAGCAGATGAGTACCGTGCTGGATATCAAACTGTATCAGGGTGATTTTCACCTCTAAGGAACGCCATGCTGGCTACCACTGACCTCTGGTTTCGCTACCAGCAGGAACCGACGCTTAAAGGGCTGACGCTGGACTTCTCGCGTCAGGCCGTCACCGGCCTCGTTGGGGCCAACGGCTGCGGGAAATCGACGCTGTTTATGAACCTCAGCGGGCTTTTGCGCCCGCAGCAGGGTGCCGTGCTGTGGCAGGGTAGGCCACTGGACTACAGCAAGCGCGGACTGCTGGCATTGCGCCAGCAGGTAGCGACCGTATTTCAGGACCCGGACCAGCAGATTTTCTACACCGATATTGATAGCGACATCGCTTTCAGCTTGCGTAATCTCGGCGTGGCGGAGGATGAGATTGCTCGCCGGGTAGACGATGCGATGACGCTGGTCGATGCCCAGCACTTCCGTCAGCAGCCGATTCAGTGTCTGAGCCACGGGCAGAAAAAGCGGGTGGCGATTGCCAGCGCGCTGGTATTACAGGCGCGCTACCTGCTGCTGGACGAGCCGACCGCCGGGCTTGACCCGTCCGGGCGCGCGCAGATGATTGAGATCATCAAGCGTATCGTGGCGCAGGGCAATCATGTGGTGATTTCCAGCCACGATATTGATTTAATTTATGAAGTCAGCGACGCGGTGTACGTGCTGCGCCACGGCGAAGTGCTGGCCGAGGGCGAGCCGGGCGAGGTGTTTGCCCGTACCGCGCTGATTGAACAGGCGGGGCTGAGCCAGCCATGGCTGGTGAAGCTGCATGCGGAGCTGGGGCTGCCGCAGTGTAAAACCGAGGCGGAGTTTTTCCGTCAAATGCGTGAACGAGGAAATCGATGACCCAGGCCATAATGCTGCAAGGTACCGCCTCTGATGTTGGCAAAAGCATGCTGGTGGCGGGGCTGTGCCGCATCTTCTATCAGGATGGCCTGCGCACTGCGCCGTTTAAATCGCAGAATATGGCGCTCAACTCCGGCATTACGCCGGATGGCAAAGAGATGGGGCGCGCGCAGATTTTTCAGGCCGAAGCGGCGGGCATCGCGCCAGACGTGCGGATGAACCCGATTCTGCTCAAGCCAACCAGCGATCGCAAAGCGCAGATTGTGCTGATGGGCGAAGTGGCAACCAACATGGATGCCGTCAGCTATCACGATTACAAGCCGCGGTTGCGCGAGCAGATCATGGCGGTTTACCAGAGTCTGGCGAGCGAGTTTGACGTGCTGGTGCTGGAAGGGGCGGGCAGCCCGGCGGAAATTAACCTGCGCGACCGTGATATCGTCAATATGGGTATGGCCGAGATGGCGCAGTGCCCGGTGATTCTGGTGGCCGATATCGATCGCGGCGGCGTGTTTGCCTCAATCTACGGCACCCTGGCGCTGCTGCACGAGCACGAACGGGCGCGGGTGAAAGGGGTTGTCATCAATAAGTTTCGCGGCGATGTTTCGCTGCTGCACTCCGGCATTGAACAGATTGAAGCGCTGACCAACGTGCCGGTATTGGGCGTGATGCCGTGGCTGGACGTTGACCTGGAAGACGAGGACGGCGTGGCGCTGCAAAAAGGTAAATACCGTCATACCGGAGCCTATGAGATTGACGTGGCGGTGGTACAGCTGCCGCATATCTCCAACTTTACCGACTTCAACGCGCTGGCGGCCCAGCCGGATGTGCGGGTGCGCTACGTGCGGCATGCGGAAGATTTGTCCGGCGCGGACCTGATTACCCTGCCTGGCAGTAAAAATACGTTGGGCGATCTGCTGTGGTTGCAGGATAGCGGGTTGGCACATGGGATTTTACAGGCGCAACGTCAGGGCGTGCCAGTGCTGGGGATCTGCGGCGGCTATCAAATGCTTGGCGATACGCTTACCGATGACGTCGAATCGGGGTTGGGGACCTTGCCCGGCCTGGGGCTGCTGAACGTGGTGACGCGTTTTGCGCCGACGAAAACCACCACTCAGGCGACGGCGACGCTTAGCGATGCGCTGCCGGGCTGGCTGGCGCCGGTGTCGGGTTTGACGCTGCGTGGCTATGAGATTCATATGGGTGAGACTACGCCGTCCGGCACGGGCTATGCGCTGATGCAGCTCTGCAAAAACGGCCAGTACAGCGCAGACGGCGCGGTCAGTGAGGACGGACTGGCGTTTGGCACCTACCTTCATGGCCTGTTTGATAGCGATGATTTTACCCGGACGTTGGTCAACGGCCTGCGTGGGCGGAAAGGGCTGGCGGCGCTGGATAATGATTTTCACTATGCGCGTTATAAGACGCAGCAGTTTGATATTCTGGCGACATCAATGCGCCAGCATATTGATATCGAAAAGATTTATACGATTATGCGCGAGCATAAAGAAGCGTAGTTTGCGGGAATGCGCCATTCGAAAGGGTGGCGTAGATTAACGGTGAGGGCTGAGCGACAGGCAAAAAAAACACCCATGTGGGTGTCATTTTAATTGGTTGCGGGGGCCGGATTTGAACCGACGACCTTCGGGTTATGAGCCCGACGAGC
>NZ_JAPKIB010000031.1:0-17008 GCF_036759925.1 Kluyvera sp. CHPC 1.2972
GTGTTACCTATGTTCCCGGTCTGAAGTGTTACCTATGTATCCGGTCGTACATGCGCTTGGCCGGGCTACTCTACTTTTGTAGCCCGGGCGAGGCGTTTACGCCGACCCCGGGGAAATACCGACCGCTGATGCAAAATCGCGCCGTTACCGCGTATTAATAGTCACATTTTCTATAAAGTTTTGTCTTTTCCCGCCGAAAACTCGTTATTCGTCCGGAGGAAAGAGAAACATGTTAAAACGTATAAAGATCGTCACCAGCCTCGTGCTGGTTTTGGTGTTGTTTGGCCTGTTACAACTGGCGTCAGGGGGACTGTTCTTTAACTCTTTGAAGCATGACAAAGAGAACTTCACTATTCTGCAAACCGTGCGTCAGCAGCAGTCCGGGCTGAACGGGAGCTGGGTTGCTCTGCTGCAAACCCGCAATACCCTGAACCGTGCCGGGATCCGTTACATGATGGATCAGAACAATATCGGCAGCGGCGCTACCGTTGCCGAGTTGATGCAGATTGCCACCAAATCACTGTCTGATGCGGAAAAACGCTGGACCGAGTACGAAGCGATGCCGCGTGACCCACGTCAGAGCGAAGCGGCAGCGCTGGAAATCAAACGTAACTACGACATCTACCACGGCGCGCTGTCCGAGCTTATCCAACTGCTGGGCGCAGGCAAAATCAACGACTTCTTCGACCAACCGACTCAGGGTTATCAGGACGGCTTTGAGAAGGCGTACGTCAACTATCTGCAACAGAACGACAGCCTGTACGACCTGGCGGTCAACGACAGCAATGCCTCCTACACGCAGGCCATGTGGATCCTGTTTAGCGTGATGATCGCCGTACTGGCCGTGATCATCTCCGTCTGGCTGGGGGTGCGCAAAACGCTTATCGAACCACTGAATCGTTTAATCGACAGCATTCGCCACATTGCGGGCGGTGACCTGGTCAAACGCATCGACGTGGAAAGCGACAACGAAATGGGCGAGCTGGCACACTCTCTGCGCCATATGCAGGGTGAACTGGCGCGCACCGTGGGTGAAGTTCGTCAGGGGGCCCACGCGATTTACAGCGGCGCGAGTGAAATTGCGATGGGTAACAACGATCTCTCTTCACGTACCGAGCAGCAGGCGGCTTCTCTGGAAGAGACGGCGGCGAGTATGGAAGAGCTGACGGCAACCGTGAAGCAGAACGCCGAAAACGCCCGTCAGGCGAGCCATCTGGCGCTGAGCGCATCGGAAACCGCGCAGAAGGGCGGTAAAGTCGTGGATAACGTGGTGCAGACCATGCGCGATATCACTGCCAGTTCGCAGAAAATCGCCGACATTATCAGCGTGATTGACGGTATTGCCTTCCAGACCAACATTCTGGCGCTGAACGCCGCGGTGGAAGCCGCACGTGCCGGTGAACAGGGGCGTGGTTTTGCAGTGGTCGCAGGTGAAGTTCGCAACCTGGCGCAGCGCAGCGCCCAGGCGGCACGAGAAATTAAGAGTCTGATTGAAGATTCGGTAAATCGCGTTGACCTCGGTTCCACGCTGGTAGAAAGCGCGGGCGAAACCATGGATGAAATCGTGAATGCGGTAACCCGCGTAACCGATATCATGGGCGAAATTGCTTCCGCATCTGACGAGCAGAGCCGGGGTATCGACCAGGTTGGCCTCGCGGTATCGGAAATGGATCGTGTTACCCAGCAGAACGCCTCGCTGGTGGAAGAGTCCGCGGCAGCCGCTGCGGCGCTGGAAGAGCAGGCTAGCCGACTAACGCAGGCGGTGGCCGTGTTCCGCATTCAGCAGGGCCAGGCAAGTACCGCGCGCGAACCGGTCAGCGTGGCCACTGCGCCAGCGCCGGGTACGCTGCGTAAAGCGGCGGCAACCGACACCGGGGAAAACTGGGAAACCTTCTGATATGACATGCGCCCCTGTCAGGGCGCATTAGCTCAGCATCAGGCGCATGGCGCAGCGTGATTCATACGCCATGCCGTGCGCCACTTCTTGCTCCAGTTTTTGCCGTATCACGGCGCTCAGCGACGTTTCCGGCAGCATTTCGAATCCCATTCGGGCATACCACGGCGCGTTCCAGGGCACATCCCGAAAAGTGGTGAGCGTTAATTCACTAAAGCGTCGCTGTGAGGCCCATGCTTGCATATAGGCCATCAGTTTGCGGCCTAACCCTTTTCCTTGCCATGCACGATGCAGCGAAATTTCGACGATAAATAGCGATTTTCCCTGTGCTTCTGCCAGCAGAAAGCCCACTGGCCTGTTATCTGCCAGCGCTACCCAGCTCATTCCCCGACGAACGAACTGTTGGTGATTTTCCAGCGAAATGACTGGGCCATCGGCAATCCAGGTCAATTCAGGAATATCTCGAAAACGCTGCCCTGCGTCCTGCTCAATGGCGGGTAGAAGGGCGGTGTCGGCAATAGTGGTCGGGCGAACGGAGAAGATCATCGGCGATTTTTTCTTGTTTTGCCCGGCAGCGGGGGGGCTGCCGGGCGTGGAGCCAGTTAACCCTCGGAGGCGATGACTTTGATTTCTACCATCCCGATACCGAGCCGGCGCGGTGAGTGGCCGAGGATATTGCCCTCGTTAGTCGACTGCGGATCCGGTGGCACGATAACCAGCGTGCTGGCATCCGCTGGGTTATCGAAGTGCAGCGTTGTGGTGCTGACCTCATTGCCCAGCGTCAGCGTTTGTTCGCTGTTGCCAACGCGAACGGGAATGGGTTTATCGGCGTTCGGACCAAAAGCTTTGGCGGTAATGACCAAATCAAAGCGCTTCGGCAGCGGGTGCTGATACTCAATCTTCACCTCCTGGCCTAGCTGGGCGTTGGACCAGCGTCCCCAGGACTCCGGACGGGAGATGCCGCTGAAGGATTTCACCTCTTCCGGCGCGCCTGCGACGTTGAAGATAAAGCTGTCTGCTTTATAGCGAATATCGTTGTCGACGGTTTTAAGTGAATTCACGTTGCCGTTGTAACGCACCATGTCGATCACCGTGTCTTTAAACTCGGTTTTGCCGTTCCACTGGGCTTTATCCACGTGCTGAACTTTTTGCTCGCCGCCAAGCTGCCCCTGAGACACGCACCAATCGGTGGAGAGCGACAGATTTTGCGACCACATCTGGCCCATCTTGTAGCAGCGATCCACCCAGACGAAGTTATCGCGCGGGGCGAAATCCGCCAGCTGATAGCGCAGCGGGGCGGAGTACTCGCTTTCCGGCAGCGGCTCAACGCGATTATCGGAGACGCGCAGCAGCAGCGGCAGGCGGAAGTGACTACCGGAGAAGGCGATCATGTTTTTCTGGGTATCGATAGAGAAGTTTTTGATCTCTTTCGGGAAGTTCCACAGGCGAATAACGTCCGGCTTCCAGGCCAGCACCTTCTCCTTCATGTTGAGGAACACCTCAGAGAGCGACTGGCCCGACAGGCTGCTGCGGCCAAGGCCGATAAAGTTATCGCCACCGAGCAGATCCAGTACCGTCGCCCCGTTATCCATGGTATTGCGCTTCACTGCCAGCACGTCCTGCTCGTCCGGCTGGTCGCCGCGAATCACAAAGAACAGGTTGCTGCGATCCTGCTTGTTGAGGTAGTCCCAGGCGGTGTTTTTCATCGCCAAATGGTCAGAAGAAACGACAATAATGGTGTTCTTAAAATACGGCGATGCTTTGATTTTATTGATAAATTCCGCAATATTTTCCTGGCTACAGGTCACGGCGCTAAACGACTGGTTCGTTTTACCACCGATCTCATACTTTTTGCGGTTGCAGGAGCGCGAGATAAAGCCGTCCGGGTGGTGGGTATCCACAGTTAGGGTAAACAGCGAGAAGCGCTTGCCTTCCTGGGACAGCGACTCGAATTTCTTCCACGCTTCATCCAGCACGGTGTCGTCGTAGTAGCCCCAATCGTTTTTGTAGCTCGGGTCGGCGACGGTGGTTTTCAGCTCTTCAGCACCGTACAGATAGTCAAAGCCGTGCGATTTCAGGAACACGTCTTTCCCGGCAAAGCGCAGGTTGGCACCCTGTACGAAATAGTTTTCATAGCCCGAGTTTTTCAGGATATCGCCAAGGCAGATGTTCTGCGGGAAGAAGCTCGACAGCGAGGCGGAGGCGTTACCCTCAAACGGCGCGAAGAGCGGAATACCACACTGCGAAGCGACCATCCCGGCGATGGTGTAGTCGGTACCGGGCAGCTGCATGGTGTGGCTAAAATCGATCCCCTCGTTTTTCAGCGAGCCCAGTTCTGGCGTCAGGTTTGGGAAGGCCTGATCGTCAAAATAGGTGCGCTCCAGGCTTTCGCCATAGATATAAACCAGGTTCATTTTCGGGTTCGGGATCGTCTTCGACGGCTCTTTGTAGTAGGCCGCGAAGTCGGGATCGCCATCGCGGGACTGCGACTTTACCAGCTCGCTAATCTGGCGAAACGCCGGGCTGGCGTCCACGGAGCCCACGGCCAGGGCCAGGGCGACCAGGCTATAACCGAAATGATGAGGATGGTGACGGCGGCGGCGCAGGACCCAGCCTAGCGCAGCAAAGACGGCAATCAGCCCGGCCACGAGACCGATGCCAGGCAGAATATATTTGCTCACGCCAGCGCCCGTCAGGCTGTTGGTCAGCGTGTAGAGCACGGCGTCGTTGATCCCATCGCCGGTAAAGTAGTCGCTTGCGTACAGAGTGATATTCAGGACCACAAACAGGCCCAATACCGTTAGGGTGGCAGCAAACCACCATTTGTTACGCCCCGCTTTCCAGGCATAGATGGCGATGGAAGCGAGAAAAAGCACGAGGGATAACAACTCTGACACTACACGTCCTCAACAGCGCCAGGATCTCTGGCGGAACAGAAGTTAACTTCACAATGTAATTGTGCCGTCATCTGTCTGCAATTCTATCGTAGCGAAAGTGTGCTGTTATTCAGAATTGGTTTAGAAATGACCATATTTTGAGCGGTAAATTTGCGGCGAACAGGGCGCTCGCCGCAGGAATAGCATCAGGAAATGTAGTTAACGCCTTGTTTTAAGACGAAATCGCAGGCTTTTGCTTTCACTTTCTTGCCCAGTTCAGTGTTGCCCAGGCTATCGAGGTCGAGTTTCTGGCCATCTTTCGCATTCAGCAGACCCTGAATACCTTCCATATAGCCGGTATCCTGTTTCTGTTCTGCCTGTGTGTTGAGGCCCAGTTTATCCAGCACCTGATTTTTCACGTTGTCGACGTTAGTGACGGAGGCCAGCTTCTCTTTCGCGCAGTAGCCCAGGATCCCCGCCGCATTGTTCATGCTGCTGGAGCTCAGAGACTGGCTGCCACCGTTAAGCAGGCTGGTGAGCGAAGAGAGCGACGTGCCGCCAGTCTGTGACGAGCTGCTACCACCGGTAAGCTGGGTAGCTGCGCTGCTCAGATCATTTAACGATACGGCGCCCGCAGCGGTAGACACAAACGCGCTGGCAATAATAACTCGGCAAAGCATCGATTTTACTGATTTCATGGGTGTACTCGTGTGTGCTATTAAAAGTTGGCGTGATGAGTATACGCCTATCATTCACCGGATTTATCTTAATACTCTTTGCCGGTGACGCGGCTGCGATAACTCTCCCAGTTGAAGATTACCCATAGGCTATTACCGAGGCGCATACGGTCCATCACGCGCTCACCCAGCATCTTATTCATTTCATCAAGATTGCTGTTGGTGAGCATGCCGGTCGGGCGTTTGGATGAAGAACGGCGATCGACAATCTGATTGATGATCACTTTTTCATAGCGTGATTCGGTCTGCATGCCGATCTCATCGATTACCAACAGGTCGACATTGCTGAGATCGCTCAACAGCTGCTCTTCACTGGTTTCCCGATTACCGAAGGTCTCTTTCATGGCGGACATAATATCGGCCACGGTAATGATCAGCACCGATTTGCCCCGCAGCAGCAGCTCGTTGCAGATGGCGGCGGCGAGATGGTTTTTCCCGGTACCCGGCTTGCCGGAGAAGATAAAGCTCGCGATGTTGCCATCGAACTCCTCCACGTACTGCCTCGCTTTCGCCAGCGCGTTCATCTGGCCTTCGTTTTCAACGCGGTAGTTTTCAAACGAACAGTTTTGATGCAGCGGGCGAATGCCGGAGCGGTTAAAGGTGCGCTGCATTTTCATGGCGCGGTTCTCACGCGCCAGCGCGGCGGCGCGGATCTCGCCCTGTTCCTTCTGCCAGGCTAGCAGTTCTTCGCCGGTTTTAAATGCCGGTTCGATATGCGCCGGCATCATTTTCTGCAGGCGCTTCATTAATTCACCAACGTCTTTCATGCTCAACCTCTGAAACCCGGTGGAATATGACTGTCAGGCTCGCTGACGGTGTTGATATCGCGGCGCGTTTGGCCGTTATTGTTGGCCCGGCCCATCTGTACGCTACGCGCCAGCTTTTGCTGCCACTGTACATGATGAAATACTTTCCCCTCCGCCTGCCAGTAGGCGACGAAAGAAGCGAGTTCTTCCGGCGTCACGGGCTCGCTTAATGCGATACCCCACAGCGCGGAAAGGCGCAGGAACTCGGCGTCAGGCTGCCAGCCCGCGTACATGGCAAATTTGCCCATGGGGATGGCGATAGGCGCCGGGGTTGGCTCTTCAAAAAATTGTGCATCCAGCGTCACGTCGCTACCCGGTCGGGATAGCTTTTCTTCCAGCGCCAGGAGTTGCGCCAGACGTTCCTGCGTAATGGCATAGAACGCGGGCTGATTATTGGCAAACACGGCGAGCGCACCGCCCTGCGTTTGCGCAAGAATCGCAGCAGGATCGGCGACGAAAGCGTCAATACCGATCACGTTAGGCGTTAAAATACGAGAAGACATAACACTATCTCAATACTGAAAAAACAACGGGAAGGGGGCGGAAATACCGCCGTAATAGTGCACATAGTAGCACAAGCTATGGGATAGGCGGCACTCCCCGTACCGCCGATGCTTCACACTCTTGGGCGTTTACGATAGAGCCACAGGCCCGGAATCGACAGCCCGATAGAGAGCGCGCCGACGATAGACGATGCCTTCAGGAAATTGCTCAGCAGCATGATCATCAGCTCTTCGGAATAGCCGAAGTGGCTGATTTTGACCGCAGAAATCATCGCCGTGTACGCCGAAATACCGGGGAACATTGGAATGACGGCGGCGACGGTGAAGATCTTCGGGTGCGCCAGATACCAGCGCGACCACTGGATGCCGATGCTGCCGACCAGCAGCGCCGCCAGGAAGGTGGCCCACTCGATATTGAACCCGGCGGTCATCATGGCGAATCGTGAGGTATGGCCGATCGCCCCCAGCAGCGCACACCAGGGCAGCGCGCGCTGCGGGACGTTAAAGACCATGGCGAACCCAACGGCGGGAATCGCCGACAGTACGGCGTCCTGCGCCAGTAAGAACAGGAAATGCATCACACCCATCCGCGTAGCCCCCATAACGTCATCGCCATCACCACGCCGACGCAGGTCGCCAGCGTCAGCAGGCTGGCAATTGCCCAGCGCGCCAGACCGGTGTTGATATGGCCTTTGAACATGTCGGCAACCGCGTTAATCAACGGGAAGCCAGGCACCAGCAACAGCACGCTGGCCGCCATCGCTACCGTCGAGGTCTGATGAAAGGCGGGTAGCTGTAGCATCAGGCCGGAGACGGTGGTGGCGACAAAAGCGGTCAGGCCGAAGTTAATCTGCGGGTGCATTGAACGGTGGGTTAGCACCTGACGGATGTACATGGCGATAGTGCTGGCGCAGAAGGTGATGAGCGCACCGTCCCAACCACCGTTGTTGAGCTTGCAGAAACAGGCGCAGGAGAGGCCCACCATCAGCACAACCAGCCAGCGCGGGTAGCGCAGCGGTTTAATCTGCGTGAAGCGCTTGCCGACATCCTTATAGTCCAGCAATTTGTGCTCGGCCATAATGACGATGTGCTGTACCTCCGTGACCACGTGCATGTTAATGCCGCGATCGCTATTTTTGCGCGTGGAGGTCAGGCACTGCCCGTCTTTAATGGTGGTTAGCACAATCGCGTTCGACGAGATTGCGCTTTCGACGCTGTCCATCCCCAGCGCGCGCCCCAGACGCGTTGATAGCTCCTCAACCAGGGCGCTCTCCGCCCCATGCTGGAGTAAAAAAAGACCGCACTGAATACAAAGCCGTGTGACGATGCGTTGTTCTGACTGATCTACTTCCATAATGATCCCGGTATCGAGAACGCCGATGTAATGACCTACTTTTACCCGAAGAGCATGGGAGAGCAATCCGGCCAGGATCAAACAATGTGCAAAAATTCGGCGGCCTACCGTTTTTGTTGAAGAGTTGATGTCGCCCACACTTTTGCAAAACTGTTCAAAAGTGCAATTTTTGAACGGATTCTGACCTTCTTTTTCCCCTCTGACTTATCAAAAATGCATTCTGAAACTTTATCTATACACAAAATAAACAAATAATTAACCAGAGTGCGAGGTCACCCATGAACACGCAAGTTGCCATTATTGGTGCCGGGCCTTCCGGGCTGCTGTTAGGCCAGCTGTTGCATAATGCGGGCATTAAAACCGTGATCCTGGAACGTCAGACCCCGGAGTATGTGCTGGGGCGTATCCGCGCCGGGATCCTCGAAAACGGTACCGTCGAACTGCTGCGTGAAGCGGGCGTCGCTCGTCGTATGGAGGCAGAAGGGCTGATTCACCACGGCGTGGAGTTCCTGTTTGCCGACCGACGGATCCCCGTGCCGCTGAGTGAATTGACCGGTGGAAAGAGCGTGATGGTTTATGGGCAGACCGAGGTGACGCGCGATTTGATGGAAGCGCGGCAGGCCAGCGGCGCGCAGACGATTTATGGCGTTGAACAGGTTGAACTGCACGACCTGAAAAGCGATAAGCCCTCTGTCACCTTTATGAAAAACGGCGAACGCTGCCGTCTGGAATGTGAATTTGTCGCCGGTTGTGACGGTTTCCACGGCGTTTCCCGCCAGAGCATTCCTCGCGACATTTTGCGTGAGTATGAAAGCATTTGGCCATTTGGTTGGCTGGGGCTGCTCTCTGACACGCCGCCGGTCAACCCGGAACTGATTTACGCGCATCATGAGCGTGGGTTTGTATTGTGTAGTCAGCGCTCACTAACTAGAAGCCGCTACTATCTACAGGTTCCGTTGACCGACAGCGTTGAACAATGGTCTGACGAACGCTTCTGGGGGGAGCTGAAGCGTCGCTTGCCGGACGAGCTGAGCCAAAAGTTAGTGACTGGTCACTCACTTGAGAAGAGCATCGCGCCACTACGTAGCTATGTGGTAGAGCCAATGCAGTACGGGCGGATGTTCCTGGTCGGCGATGCCGCGCATATTGTGCCGCCCACCGGAGCAAAAGGGCTGAATTTGGCCGTTTCGGATGTGAATTATCTGTGGCGTATCCTGCGGCAGTATTATCAGAATGGGCGGGCCGACCTGCTGAGCCGTTATTCGCAGCTGGCGCTGAACCGGGTCTGGAAAGGCGAACGCTTTAGCTGGTTTATGACCCATCTGTTGCACGATTTTCAGGACCAGAGTCCGTTTGCCAGAAAAATGCAGGAGGCCGATCGCCAGTACTATCTCAGCTCGCAGGCTGGCCTGACGACGATTGCCGAAAACTACGTGGGGCTGCCTTATGAAACGGTGGAGTAGACGATGAAAAGAGCGGGTGTCGACGTGAATATACCGGAGGTGGTGCCGGTATTTAAGCTCTATGGCGAGCATATGGGCTGGCCGACACCCGATCTGCTGCATTGTGAATCGATCCATAAACGGAGCAGCCTCTACGAATGGCATATTCGGGTGCACCAGCATGCCGAGCTGGTGCAACTGCTGTATTTGCACAAAGGGCAGGCTGAAATAGAAGTAGAGGGAGAGCGCCTGGTGGTGAGTGAATCCTCTATTCAGGTGGTGCCCGCGCTCTGCGTGCACGGTTTTCGTTTTTCGCCGGGGACGCAAGGCTACGTGCTTTCGCTTGCGTTACCGCTGTTAAGCCGTCTGGAGACGCAGTTTGGGCAACCGTTGGATATGCTGAACCAGCCCGGCTGTATTCCGGTCAATCGTTCCGGCCACCATATCCGTACCCTGTTTGCCACACTGCTGGAAGAGTACACCCAGGACCACGACGCGCGGGAGATGATGCTCTATTCGCTGTTAAGCGCACTGCTCGTATGGCTTAATCGACAGGGTAAGACAGGAGGCGTGGTAAAGGATAAAAACGAGCGTAAGCGCAGCGTGCTGCGCCAGTTTAGCCGACTGATTGAGGGACACTACCGTGAACATTTATCGTTGGCCGATTATGCGCAGAGGCTCCGGGTCTCCACCACGCATTTGAACTGCCTGTGTCGTGAATACCACGGCACCAGTGCGTTAAACGTTCTACATCAACGACTGCTGATTGAAGCAAAGCGTAGCCTGCAGTACACCAGCATGACCATCACACAGGTTTCTGATTATCTGGGATTTAGCGACGTGACCTATTTTTCGCGTTTCTTCCGCAAGCGGGAAGGGATGACGCCTAAAGAATTCAAAATGAAAATGGTACTGTCTGATTAAGGTGTTTTCCTGAATAGTTAATTTTGCTTATCGGGGTATTAATATTTTCTAAGCAACCTCTTATTCATTGATATGCCATACTGTCGTAGTTAGTCCTGCTAACCAGATGATATCATCGCACAAGTAAAGTCATGCAGCGGTAAGGTTTATTTGATAATTAACCGAAGAGCATTATGCCGCTATTAAAGGGAAATAGAAATGGACCGATTCATTTCCTGTGAATACGCTTATTTAATTGAGTAAAAATATATTCAGGAAACGAATCTTCGAAAGGATACGGAGGTTATATGACGCCAGTGTACTGCAAGTTCGCAGTGATTATCAGCAAAATACCCGTTATGCAGTCCGGGCTGAATTCCATCATGCGAATGCATTTACCGAATTACGAGCTCAATTTTTGCCAATCCCTTGAGCAGCTTACGCTCCTCCAGCTTCGCCGTACTGATGTCGTTATCGTTGATTTTTCTGGCGATATTGGTAACCCGCGCGCGCTCTGCGAGCAATATTATACGCTGCTATCGCAATACCGTGATATTCACTGGATCTTTATGATTAGTCGGCAGTACTACGCGCTGGCCGTTGAATTTTTAATGCGTCCGGAAAGTACGCTGCTTTCAGATTCTGACTCCGTGGAACGGGTGATTAAAGCCATTCAGCAGGAAAATGCTAGCACGGATAACGTCAGCGAAATGTTGCTTTCTCAGCAGCATGACGTGGAGGCGGATGACGACCATCAGCGGCTGATTATGTTGACGTTGTCCGAACGGAAAGTGCTGCGCCTGCTGGCGAAAGGATGGGGCATTAACCAAATTGCCGCATTGCTGAAAAAGAGTAATAAAACTATCAGTGCACAAAAAAATAGTGCGATGCGCCGCCTGTCACTGCGTAGTAATGCGGAAATGTATGCCTGGCTCAACAGCAATCAGGGAATGAAGGAACTCAATCTCTATTCAGCCTATGGGGAGCAAGTCGAATGGAAAAATGCGGCAGGAAGCAGCGCGTCGCTATCATAGAGTATTGTAATGTGACGGCGGTAGGGCTACGCCATCTACTGATGAGCGCTCGTGATAGGCATTTTACTTTCCATTTTTTTCGCACCATTGCTGAATTTAAGCTGGCGGCCAGGCAAGGCCAGTTTGACGCCGTAATGTATTGTCTCTCCGGTACACGTGAACTTCGTATTGAATGCCTGTTGGCGATGGGGGAAATTGCCAACCATCAACCAGAGGTTATGCGCGGTATTCTGGCTAACGATAAAGAAGAAGCCGCGCTAATTCGGCACCTGTCGCCCACCTACATTCATGGTGTGCTCAGTAAATCTGACACGTTAAGCGATCTACGACACAGCGTGTTTGCATTACTGAATGAAGCGATAGAAGATCGTGAGGCAATGGAGGGCTTCGCTGCTCTGCGTGAAAACCGGTTTCTCAGTCCGACTGAGAATTTGATCCTGCGTTATATGACCTACGGCTATTCGTTGATGGATATTTCTCAGCAACTGGGCCGGAATATCAAAACCATTCGCGCGCATAAATTTAATGCGATGACGAAACTGGGGGTGAATTCTGATATTGGGTTGCTGAGCGCCGCCGACCTGCTGGTATCGTTGCATGATATGAACAATGCCA
This sequence comes from Kluyvera sp. CHPC 1.2972, assembly GCF_036759925.1. Lineage (NCBI taxonomy): Bacteria > Pseudomonadati > Pseudomonadota > Gammaproteobacteria > Enterobacterales > Enterobacteriaceae > Kluyvera > Kluyvera sp. CHPC 1.2972. The sequence continues at coordinate 12,165 of NZ_JAPKIB010000031.1, forward strand.
GCGCGTCATCCGTTTTTTAGAGACAGACATCCACCCATGTGGCGGCGGTAAGGCTAGCCATTCGTTCTGGGGAAATGCGTACTGCGCTGTGTATGGCTCCTGCAGCAGGAAGAACTTCTTCGTATTGCTGCAGCGAGACATCACAGTAAACCGCCAGCGGATTCTCCAGGCCGAAGGGGCAGACGCCGCCGACCGGGTGCCCGGTGAGAACCACCACTTCATCACTACTTAGCATGCGCGCCTTCGCGCCAAAGGTCTCTTTCAACTTTTTGTTGTCCAGACGGGCATCCCCTTTCGCGACCACCAGAATGACGCGGTCTTTCACCTTCAGCGAGAGTGTTTTCGCAATTTGCCCGGGCTCAACGCGGTGCGCGGCGGCGGCCAGCGCTACGGTCGCCGTACTTTGCTCAAGCTCGATAATATTGATGTCGGGCGCGTGCTCGGCAAAGAATTCCTTTACGGACTGTAGGCTCATGGTTCTCTCCTGATAATTCGGCGAGTCACTCTGTCATAAAGCTACCTGAGTTGTAAATATAGCGGCTAAGTTGTGCAAAAATTGTTTGTTTTTTGGATCTCCTTCACAATCAGTGCAACCGGTTACTGTAACCGGTTGCGGTTATTCGTCAGGCGATTGATACTGCGGGGGTAACTTCCTTTGTATCTATAATAAGAGCCGTGTATGAACTGTATCGGTATGAACATCATTGCAGGTCGCAGACCCGTAACACCTGATGCTTCAATGTACGCCCAGTTGCATGTCGGCAAAATCGTTGTTGCTGTGTTGACGTCTAAAGCCTGTCAGGAGGGCTGTTATGTCTGCTAATCACGCTGCATTTAATCTGATATTCCGTTTTGTAGAAAACTACGTTAGCCCGGTCGCGGGACGAATTTCCTCTCAGCGTCACGTTATGGCGATTCGTGATGGTTTTATCTCTGCCATGCCTTTTATGATTGTAGGATCGTTTTTACTGGTCTTCGCTTATCCGCCGTTTTCTCCCGATACCACCTGGGGCTTTGCCCGGGCGTGGTTAGATCTTGCCAAGCAGTTTGAAGGCCGTATTCTGACGCCGTTTGATATGACGATGGGCATTATGTCTATCTATATCTGTGCGGCTATCTCCTATAACCTCGGTAAACACTACGAAAAGAGCAACCAGCTCGATCCGTTCATGTGTTCAATGCTCTCCATTATGGCGTTCCTGCTGGTGGCTGCACCAAAAACCAGCGGTCATCTGCCGGTAGATAGCCTGGGGGGAACCGGGATCTTTACCGCGATCCTCGTGGCCGTTTATTGCGTGGAGATGATGCGTTTCCTGAAAATCCGCAACATCGGGATCCGCCTGCCGGATCAGGTGCCGCCGATGATCAAAAATTCCTTCGACCTGCTGATCCCGGTGCTGGTGGTGGTGTTGACGCTCTATCCGCTGAGCCTGTTTATTCAGAGCCAGTTCGATATGCTGATCCCTCAGGCCATCATGTCCGTGTTCAAACCGCTGGTTTCCGCCGCTGACTCCTTACCGGCGATTCTGCTGGCCGTACTGATTGGTCACCTGTTGTGGTTTGCAGGGATCCACGGGGCGGCGATTGTCTCCGGTATGCTGCAGATGTTCTGGCTGACTAACCTTGGCCTGAACCAGACCGCTCTGGCGCAGGGCGCGCCGCTGCCGCACATCTTTATGGAAGCGTTCTGGACCTTCTTTATCGTGGTCGGGGGTTCCGGTGCGACGATGGGGCTGGTGTTCTGCTACCTGCGTAGCCGTTCAGCACACCTGCGTTCTATCGGTCGTCTGAGCGTGGTGCCAAGCCTGTTCAACATTAACGAACCGGTTATCTTTGGTACCCCAATTGTGATGAACCCAGTGTTCTTCATTCCGTTCCTGCTGGCACCGATGGTCAACGCGATTCTGGCGTGGGCGGCGATGAAGCTGGATCTGATTGGTCGCGTGATTTCCGTAGTACCGTGGACGGCTCCGGCACCGATTGGCGGCGCATGGGCTTTAGGCTGGGATTTCCGTGCGGCGATTCTGGTGGTGCTGCTGGTCTGCGTTTCCGCGGTTATCTACTATCCGTTCTTCAAAGTGTATGAAAAACAGTTGTTAGAGCAGGAAAACGAAGAAGCGCAGCGTGCGGCCGAAGAGAGCCAGCAGGCAGCGTAAAGGAAAGCAGTAAAAAAATAACGGGGCGAAAGCCCCGTTATTTATTTCAGCGTACAGTCGCCACACTGTTTAACGTCGGGCAAGCGGTAACGCTGGCAGCAGGTGCGACGAACTAGCTGTCCGTCACGTAACACCACGGTACGCCATAACGGGTTGTCCTGACCGTCGGCCAGCGTACTGGTAAAGAAACAGCGCTGACGTAGCTGGTTGACGAGCTCTTCACCTAACAGCGCTTTCATTTCACCGAGATACCAGTTAATCAGATAACCAGTATTACTCCAGATGAGCTTGCCGTTAATCTCTCCCGTTGCTTCCAGCGCCTGCACGACCGGCATTAACGCCTGACTGACCAGGTCGTCCATGCGTTCGATGGCAGATTTCTGGCTGGCGCGAACGTCAGTGCGCACGTCTATCCAGAAGCAGGCCGCACGGCCCGTTTCGTGAAATTCCACGCGGAAATGGTCAGGGCTCAGCGAGATAGCAGATTCTTCGGTCAGCAGTGCGAGCATCAATGGCGGTACCAGCAGGCCGATATACCACTGCGCCCAGAGGGAGAGAAGCGGTTTATTTTCTCGCGCCAGGGTCGGCTGATTGCGGTAGATATGATCGGAATAGACGGCCAGAAGGGAAGTTAGCTCCGTTGGCTTCGCCCATTCGCTGAGGGTTCTGGCACAATCCGGGGCCGCTTCGCCTAAACGAAACATTTCCAGCAAGTGTGGACGCAGTTCGGCTATTTTGGCGCGCACTGACTCAGCGAACGCTTGCTCCTTTGAGGGAAGCGGCGTGCGCCAGATAAGGTCATCGGCGATCGGTGCGGAACGGTAAGCCATAGCGTTGCTGGATTCAAATCTAAATGATAATGATTAGCAATCCTAGCTATAGATAAAAGCGAGCGCAAGAAGTTTGTCTCCGGCGCTCACGTTTTGTGAACCTAGACGGCGGGAGCCTGATCGTAGGTCAGGATGTTATTGCGCCCCATATTTTTCGCTTCATACAGCGCCTTGTCCGCGCGCTGCATGGCCTGGTCGATATTGTTATCCTCCAGTGCAGCCACGCCAATGCTGAGGGTCACGTGGGTTGCGACACTGGAATTGAACATATGCGGAATTTTGAGATCGTAAACATGCTGACGAATACGCTCGGCGATCTGTATGGCGGTTTCAACGTTGCAATGTGGGAGTACCACCATAAATTCTTCACCGCCAAACCGCGTCACAATATCTCTGGAACGCACGGCATTACGAATAGCCGCTGAGACCCGCATTAGGGCCTGGTCGCCCATCATATGGCCATAGTGGTCGTTATAGGCTTTGAAATGGTCAATATCCAGCAGCAGGACGGAGTGCTGCGCTTTGCCTATCGACATCAGTGAATCCAGGCGGAACTGGAACCCGCGGCGGTTATAGAGCCCGGTTAGCGGGTCGAGCATGCTTAGACCGTTCAGCGTTTCGCGCTCTTCCAGCAGTTTATACATCAGCCCCTGCGCGAACTTATCATTACGCCGCTGAATCACATGCTGAATCGCGATGCCAATTAACGGCAGCGCCATACAGTAGGCCAGTCGCCACCATTCTCCGGAAGGCGTCGTTATCAGGCACACAATAAAGGTCGGCATTGAATGGAGGGTAAAGGCGACAATATTATTTGAAAACGCAATGGTGCCGACAAATAGTACGCTGAATAGCGCCACCATTTGAAAATTGTCATTAGGTAAAGCGAGCACCAAAGTTTTACTTAAAATATGCCAGCCCCATAAGCAGCCGAATATAACCGAAACTATAGGGAGATTCGGTTTGATACTGGTATATCGCCAGTTCCATACTAGCAGCACGCTGCTGCCCACCGCTATCAGCATTGCGGGTAGAGGAAAAATATTAACGTCATATATCGGGCTGAAGACGGACAGCGTCGATGAGACCAGATTCAGAAACAAAAATAGCCGGAACGTTAGCTGATATTTTTGCGCACGCAGGGTGCGCCAGGATTGTACTGTCATTGTTGGATGTTGTAGTCAGCCTTTAATATATAAGTAAGTGCATCAAAAACAAGAATAATGCATGAGCCACGAGCGCGAATTTTTTATATTTAGACATGCTATTTTTTGTACAAGTTATCACCATACAATATACATGTCATTAATGATTATGAAACCTTAGCGCATGAGCAGACAATTAACAAAAAACAATATATGATATTGGTAATCATTATCATTTAGATGGGCTGATTCATGTTGCAACGAACGCTAGGCAGCGGCTGGGGTGTACTGATTTCGGGAAGTGCAATCGCAATACTGAGCACAATGGGGCTGTCGCTTGATGTCTGGCGCGGCGTGATCGTGTGCGGGCTGCTGCTGAGCGGCGCGATGATATGGCATCGTCGGTTGCGTCACTTTGTGCTGCTGCCGTCATGCATTGCCTTTGTCGGCGCGCTTGTGCTGATAACGATGAATGTAAAGCTAATGGGATGACTATCAAAAATAGGGGGGGGATTGCCTGGAGAGAACGAGGAGTCTGGTGCGAGGGGGGGGACTCGAACCCCCACATCCTAAGGACACTAACACCTGAAGCTAGCGCGTCTACCAATTCCGCCACCTTCGCACAGATTATCTCGTTTCTTTTGTTATATCGCTTCGTTGGTGCGAGGGGGGGGACTCGAACCCCCACATCCTAAGGACACTAACACCTGAAG
>NZ_JAPKIB010000032.1:0-10538 GCF_036759925.1 Kluyvera sp. CHPC 1.2972
CTAAGACTATATTTTGTACAGCAGTGGAGAAGGATGAGAGACCAGCAGTTCATTAACAGGGACTCCTTTTTGCTTAAGCGGCTCAATGGTTCTTTCTATATAAACCGTATTCCAGAGTGTTATCGCCGCCGTATGTAGTGTCAGCGCCGGTGGCGTGGTAATTCTGATCCTCCCACCCCCATATCCCTGATTTCACTCAGCCGGTGCATGAAGGATGCTCGCCCAAGGGCCTCCCCCTTATACAGCCCCGCCTGTATGCATCGGCCTGAGCCTTTATCGCAAAATCAGTCCAGCATAAACAGTGTCCGATCTCTGCAGAAAATCGCCCTCAGCGCTACGAGTTTGAACGCATTTACTCTGTTTAAAGGTAACATTCGCTCCACGATATAATGATATCGGCAACGTATTCAGCATCCTGAGCATGTGTCAGAAGGTGATCAGCCTTACCCAGGGAAATGAAACTCTTGGGATGCTTAGCTGCTTTGAATATTTTCTCGGCCTGCTCAATTAACACGGTATCATCTTCAGTCGCATGAAAAATCAGCAGAGGCTTGTTCATGGCGAACACCTTATGAGCGATTTTGTGTTCCTGAATATTGTCCAGCATCTGTTTCTTTAACGTAAATACCCGCCCGGCCAGCTCAACGGGATAGGCTCCATGCTGGTTAATGTTTTCAACATCATCCTTAAAAAGACGTTTTACGTGTGTCAGTTCTCCGGGTGATCCTATGGTGACAACGGCCTTTGCCTCAGGAACTTCGCCGGCGATAGACAGGATGGCAGATCCCCCCAGGCTATGACCGATGAGCAAAGAAGGCGCTTCGTACTGTCGGCGGAGATAATCTACCGCGCAAAGCAGGTCCGAAATATTGGATGAGAAGTTGGTGTTGGAAAAATCCCCTTCGCTGTTTCCCAGACCAGTAAAATCAAACCGGAGAACGGCGATAGCTTTCTCTGTCAGTTTCCGCGCAATACGCGCCGCGCCTTTGAGGTCTTTGCCACACGTAAAACAATGAGCTAACAGCGCAAACGCTTTAGGATTTTCAGGAAGTTCAAGCAATCCGGCCAGTTCTTCACCCGCCGCATTTTTGAACGTAAATTTTAGTTTTTTCATAGGATATTCCGGGCCTTAAACTGATGTCATATGTTTGATCGCAGGAGAAAAAAAAGCTTCTGCTCTGCATCTGGCATAACGCGTTTTCCGTCCTCCACTGGGGATGTGAAACAGAATTCATTCCGAATGCCTGTCCTCACCTTCCAGTTTGAAAGCTGGTTATTGCTTCCTGTTCGGTGATCACTTACGCCATGCTTCCAACTAGATGGTAGTTTGCAGGATTTTTGTGAGGACTTCTCGAATGGCCAGGTGCGCGCTCATTCTTAAAATATCACTGGCAATGCTGGCATTTGCGGCAAACTCCATTCTGTGTCGTCTGGCCCTGCAAGGAGGCCACATTGATCCCCTTTCATTCAGCAGCCTCAGGCTGGCCAGTGGTGCATTCGTCCTGTCCCCCTTCCTCTTTTATCACGCCAGGACCACATTATCGCTGTGGCGTCCGCTGAGCGGGTTTTACCTCATGGCGTATGCGGTGCTGTTCTCTGTCGCCTATATCCAGGTACGGAAACAGGTCGTGAATATCCTGAGTGAAGCCTGCTGAAGACATTCTGGCGACAAAAAAATGCCGCCCGTAAAGGGGCGGCTCATGCCAGCGTAACGGGGTTATCGTCTGACCGCCATGATGCCCGCATCGACATCCCAGATAGCGCCCGTCACCCATGAGGTTTTGTCAGACAACAGGAAGAGAATAGTGTTTGCAACGTCTTCGGCAGTTCCGACGCGTCCCAGCGGGTGGAAATCGTTCAACGACTTCATAGCATCAGCGATATCCGCTTTGTCCATGAAGCCTTCGTATATTGGCGTATGAACAATCCCGGGAGACACAGCGTTGACACGAATACCCGCGCTGGCCAGCTCAATCGCCAGATTACGCGTCAGGGCATGCAGACCCGCTTTTGCCATTGAATAGGCCGAGGCCGGCGAGTCACCCAGTGCTGCCTGGGCGCCAATCGAACCGACATTGACGATAGACCCTTCGAGCTTCGCGGCGAGCATGTTCTTCACGACATCCTGCGTAATAAAGAACGTGGCGCGGTTCAGCGCAAGATACATGTCATAATCGTCAAAGCTGTGATCGGTAAAGCCTTTCGGCATGAAGATCCCGGCGGCATTCACCATCAGGCTGATATCGCGGTGGCGGGCATTAATTTCCCGACGGATAGTTTCCATACCTTCTTCGGTCATCAGGTTCGCCGCAATAACCGCAACCGGTCCCAGAGGACTCAGTTCTTTTTGCACCGCTTCGGCTTTGTCTTTTTTATTCCCGGTCAGCACCACACTGCCGCCCGCTTCCAGTACCATGCGTGCGACGGCCAGACCCATGCCGCTGGTACCGCCGACGACGAGCAGTTTTTTACCTTTGAAAAAAGTGTTCATTTTCTGACTCCATTACTGGTGGGTAAGACGTTGCCGGCAGGGTGAAACTGCCGGCGGTTGACGGATTAAATACTGCAGCCATCCGTTCCGCAGGTCTGACCCGCCGTGGCTGAAAATTCGGTTTGCTGTTCATCCCATACCTGACGCAGGGCATTCAAAAAGTTATCTGCTGCCTGAGCCCCGCTGATGGCATATTTTTCGTTCATCACAAAAACCGGAACGCCGCTGAGGCCAATAGACTGTGCGTGGGCTTCATCGTCGGAAACGGTGGCGCGAAAATCGTCATTTTCCAGGGCGGCTTCAGCGTCAGCTTTCGGCATACCGGCTTCTACGGCCATTGCAACGAGCTGCTGACGGTCAAAGAGAGAGCGACCTTCGGTGATACTGCCGTGATAAAAACGTTCTTCCACCGCGTCCGCAATTCCGGCCTTACGCGCGGCAACCAGCAGGGTGTGTGCATCTTCTGTATCACCAAACATCATGCCGTCAAAGTTGTAGATCAGACCTTCAGATTTACCGGCGGTGCCCACCTGATTCATCATCAGCTCCGCTGAATGCTGACTGCCCAGTTTTTTAACGATGGCATCCTTAAAAGGCATAGCGGGAGTACCACCGGCCAGACGGTAGCTGTGATGACGGAGCACCACCTGATCGCGAAATTCAAAGCGATTCAGACCCTGTTCAAATCTTTTTTTAGCAATCCAGCACCACGGGCAGACCAAATCTGACCAGATATCGATGGTAAGGGTGGGTTTCAGCGTTTGCATAATGATTCCTCAAAGACCTTGGGCGGTCGGGTCTCACTTATCAGAGAACCGCGACCGTATGGGATTTATTGCGCCTGCCAGACCGGGTAATCGGTATAGCCTTTTTCCGGGGAACCACTGACGCCGTAGTAGGTGGCGCGGTCACTTTCTGCCAGTGGCCAGCCGTTTTGCATTCTTTCAACCAGATCCGGGTTAGCGATGTAGGGCACACCAAATGCCACCAGATCCAGCTCATCATCTTCCAGAGCCTGCTCTGCGATATCACGGGTAAACCCGCCGGCAGCGATGATGGTGCCTTTAAACGTGTTGCGAAAACGGCGGCGGAATCCTTCCGGAAGTGGCGCTTTGGTGTACACCGGCTGATAGTAAAGGTGTACGTAGGCCAGTTCCCGCTGACCGAGCGCGTCGGTGATGGCTGACCAGGTTTGCTCTTCACCTTCATACGGCGCGAGGTCATAAATGCGGCCGAACGGTGACAGGCGCACGGCAACGTGGCTGTTACCCACGGCTTCCGCCACGGCGTCAATGGTCTCCAGCAGGAAACGCTGACGATTTTCCACCGAGCCGCCGTATTCGTCGGTGCGGGTGTTCAGTTCGCTACTGAGGAACTGGTCAAAGATGAATCCGTTTGCAGCCATGATTTCCACGCCGTCAAAGCCGGCTTCCATCGCCAGGCGTGCGGAGTGCACGAAGTCTGCAGTGATGCGTTTCACTTCATGCGTTTCCAGCGCGCGTGGCTGGCTTGGTACAACCGGGCCCGGTTCTCCGGATTCGGTCAGCGCAAAAACGGTGGTATTGACCGCCTGAACGGTGCCCGCTGAAACCGGCGCTATGTGGCCTGGCTGAAGAGAGACGTGAGACATACGGCCGACGTGCCAGAGCTGCGCGAAAATACGGCCACCTTTGGCGTGAACCGCTTGTGTCACCTTACGCCAGCCCTGGACGTGTTCGTCGTTGTAGATACCAGGGGTATAAAGGTAACCCCGGCCTTCTTCTGAAACCGGCATCCCTTCGGTGATGAGCAGGCCAGCAGAAGCACGCTGTGCATAGTACAAAGCCACGACCTCATCCGGCACGTCATTCATGGTGCGGGTGCGGGTCATCGGTGCCATGACTACACGGTTTTTTAACGCCAGGCCAGACAGATTGTAGGGGGTGAAAAGCTTACTCATCGTGTACCTCACAAAAGCAAAAAGGAGTTATCCCGACAGGGATTTGCACAACCCGGAAGTATCATCGACCGGACGTCGCGCACTGGAGTTGCATAAACATCTGATGGGTGGCAATATACCAACCATCTAGTAGGTAGGTCAATGGGCATGCCGTACTTTTTCTCATGACGCGGCCATTTTTGAATTGTCACTCACTTTGCGAGGTCATCACCATGCGTACATTAACATCCTATAACGAAGATAATTTCCGCCAGATAGAACAGTACAAAGGAATATCGGTGGTACGTTTCTCTGCACCCTGGTGTCCGCCCTGTCAGGCCAGCGAAGAAATGTTCAGTCAGTTTGCAGACCGGCTCGATGGAGATATTCAGGTGGGGAAAGTCAATGTAGATCAGGCGCCGGTGCTGACAACCAAATACGAGATCTGGGGGCTGCCGTCTGTGCTGATATTTCATGAAGGGCAATTAGTTAAACGCATACCGGGTGTGAAACCTGCATCGGTATATGCTCAGGCGATTGCGGACATAAAAAAAGGGCAGTAATGCCCTTTCAACGTGGAATTTATTAATGCTTAACCGCGTGCCTGACCGACAGCATCCAGAGTGCGGGCTGAATAAATGACCGCAGCGCCAGCGTTGAGGTTAATCGCCACGCCCAGAGCTTCAGCAATTTCAGCGTCGGTTGCACCGGCTTTCACAGCGGCGTCGGCGTGAAAAGCAATGCAGCCGTCGCAGCGCGTTGTGACAGCGCACGCCAGGGCAATGAGTTCACGCACTTTTGCGCCCAGAAGGTCAGTTTTGTTACCTGCGTTGCCCAGGGCAACCACGCCTTTCATGGTCTCGGGGGTCAGTTTGCCCAACTCACCTAAACGTTGCATTAACTCTGAGCGATAGTTGTTCCAGTCCAGCATAGTGTCATTCTCCTGAATGAGGGGTATTAAGAAGCAGTTTTATATACTTAAGGCTGTTGGTGAAGACTTCGGGTCTGGCCGTTGCATGCGCCACTACGCTTGAGCCTTCACAGACATTAATGATCATCAAAGCAATATCTGATGGTTCGGCATGGGATGAAAACTCACCTGACTCCATGCCCGCCCTGACGACTTTTGTGAGCCACTCGATTTGCATATCGAAATAAAGTGATGTCTGTACAGTAATTGCCTGAGGCAGATTGGCGGTCTCCGCTGACAACGCACAACACAGTGGCAGTAGTGAAGCTTTATGGCTTTGCGCGAAGATATCGATGTAGGCCGCAATTCTTTTCTCCGCGCTTTTCTCAGTCGCCTCTATCTGCTCAAATACGCGTTGTGTATCGGAGAACGCCTGTATTACCACCTGCTCACCCAGAATATCTTTGGTCGGGAAATGGTGATGAATACTGGCCTTGGTGATACCCACTATTTTTGATAAATCAGCATAGCTGAATGCTGAATACCCTTTTTCGCGCATCAGGTGTTCTGCTTCGCTGAGCAGCCGTTCCCGTGTCATGGTTGTCATAATTACTCCATATAATCTACTAGTTGATAGATTATATTGTTGCTATTTTTCCGTAGCAAGTTGTATCACTGACTCAGTATCGTGCAGAGCTGAACGTCACTGCCATCCTGCATTCTGAATGGCAGCATTACATCTCTGACATCACGCCAGGCGTGTAATCATTTCAACCGGATTAGCCAGAGTATCGTGGATTGGCGAATTCTTTTGCATTTCGCTGACCAGCGCTTCTAACTCCTCGCGACTGGCGGTCTTGCTCGTAAGGTGAACATCGACGCGAATAGATTTCGCACCTTTACGCACGTTGCTGTCCAGCCCAAGGAAGCCGTTGAGGTTGATATCGAAATTAAGATCCAGCTCGATACCGTCCAGGTCGATCCCTTTTTCAGCAGCCATCATGGTGAGGGTGGCGGTATAACAGCCAGCCAGCGCCTGCATGATGTATTCAGTCGGGCTCATGCCGGTATCGGTGCCGAGTAAACCTGCGGGTTCATCACCGATATTAGAAAATTTCCCTGCGCGGCTGTTATCGATAACGCCGTTCTGGATTGTGGCGCCGGTCTCTGTGCGAACGGTTAATCCGCCGCTGGAACGGGCTTTCATCTGGAAAGTCAGGTTACCCAGGCCAGGCTGGCTGCGAACTGCTTCACGGGTATTGTGGATCGCAGCTGCGTCTGCAGAAGGTTTAACGGTAGTAGACATAATGGCTCCTGTAATTTCTTGATAAAAGGTATAGCTGGTGCAATCAATACCAACCATCTAGTTGGTAGATTAGTATCGCGAACCTCTTTTGTCTACTCTTTTATAAAAAATAGGGGGGAAAGAATCCAGCAGGCTGTTTTATTTCATAATAACCATTTGATTTTTTTATAATCTTCCCAGCCGCTCACTCTTGCAGCAATCCAGCCTTTACCCGAAGGATAGTCTGGCGGGTGGTATTAAATTCCCGGGCAATAGCACTGATACTGATGCCAGCATTTAGGCGTTCTGTCACTGTTTGCTTTTGTTCCTCGCTCAGGATGGGAGGGCGACCGAAGCGTTTTCCAGCCGCTTTTGCCCTCGCAATACCTGAATGCGTTCGCTCAAGCAGCAAATCCCGCTCAAACTCCGCTACAGCAGAAATTACCTGCATAGTCATTTTTCCGGCCGGACTGGTCAAGTCAACGCCTCCGAGTGCGAGACAATGAACGCGAATATCTAAAGCCGCCAGTTGCTCTACTGTTTTTCGGATATCCATCGCATTACGACCCAGACGGTCAAGTTTGGTGACAATCAGTACATCCCCATTTTCCATGCGATCTAGCAACCGGATAAATCCGGGGCGTTCGCTGGCAGCAACCGAGCCACTGATATGCTCCTCAATAAGTCGTTGGGATCTGATGGCAAAACCTGCCGCTTCAATTTCACGACGCTGGTTTTCTGTGGTCTGTTCCAGAGTTGAGACCCTGCAGTAGGCAAAAACACGTGACATGGGAAACTTTCCGTACGAAATGGGTGTCCGAATTATAACGTGTGTCCGAAATTAATTTCACTAAGTTTCGGACATGTGCTGTAAGTGATGTACGAAACCGACCGGTTTCGCTCACAGCGAACAAATAACAGATGAAAACTATACGCGAGGGAAGCATTTATGCCACGGCGACAGATACTGAGCAGTGAAGAGCAGGAACGCTTACTGGTTATACCAGATGATGAAATTATTCTGACCCGAATGTGTTTTCTGAACGAACCGGATATTGCGCTCATTAATAAGCACCGACGGCCAGCGAATCGCCTGGGCTTTGCTGTATTACTCTGTTATCTGCGTGGACCTGGATTTATTCCGGACAAAAGCAGTGCTCCTCACAATGGCGTTGTATCCAGGGTTGCTTCCCGACTGAAACTTCAGCCTGATTTATGGCCGGAATATGCATCCAGAGAGCAAACCCGCTGGGAACATCTGACCGAACTTTATCGCTACCTGGAACTATCCCCGTTCAGCCGGTCAATGCAAAAAGACTGTATCCGCCATCTGCACCCCTATGCCATGCGAACTGACAAAGGATTTATGCTGGCGGAAGAAATGCTCAGCTGGCTACATAACAATAATGTTATTTTCCCTTCTGTTGAAGTGATCGAACGGACGCTTGCCGAAGTCGTCACGCTCGCTAACAGATCGGTATTTTCGACACTTACCGCGCAACTGGAAAAGCAGCATAAATCAGCACTCGACAGCCTGCTCATATCAGAGGGTGAACAACCTTCCCGTCTGGCATGGCTGCTACAGCCTCCGGGTAAAATAAACGGTAAAAATGTGCTGCAACATATCGACCGGCTTAATTCCATCGCTGCGCTGGGGTTGCCTGATGGTATTGCACTTTCCGTTCACCAGAACAGGTTGCTTAAACTGGCGCGTGAGGGCCGGAAAATGAGCAGCAGGGACCTGGCAAAATTCACCGATGTCAGACGTTACGCTACGCTGGTTTGTATAATAACAGAGGCCAGGGCCACCCTGACTGACGAAGTGATTGATCTGCACGAGCGTATCCTGGGTAGTCTGTTCAGCAGGGCAAAACGCACGCAGGCCGAACGGCTCCAGCAAACGGGAAAGCTTATTCAGAGCAAGCTGAAGCAGTACGTTACCGTCGGGCAGGCGTTACTTAACGCCAGAGAATCCGGGGAAGATCCCTGGACTGCAATAGAAGATGTCCTTCCCTGGCAGGAATTCATCAACAGCGTGGAAGAAACGCGGTTTCTTTCCCGTAAGGGCAATTTCGACGCGCTTCATCTGATCACCGAAAAATACAGTACGTTGCGTAAATATGCCCCGCGTATGCTGTCAGCATTGCAGTTCATGGCGACACCTGCGGCGCAGGCGCTCAGCGATGCGCTGGACACCATAACGGAAATGTACCGTAAACAACTTCGTAAAGTGCCGCCATCAGCGCCAACAGGGTTTATCCCTGAAAGCTGGCGAAAACTGGTGCTCACGCCTTCAGGCATCGACCGCAAGTACTACGAGTTTTGCGTACTGAATGAACTCAAGGGTGCATTACGTTCCGGTGATATCTGGGTAAAAGGATCGCGCCGCTACAAAAATTTTGATGATTATCTCATCCCGACTGCTGAGTTTGAGAAATCCCGACATAATGACCAGTTACAGTTGGCCGTTCAGACCGATAGCCAGGCATACCTTCAGGCCCGTATGACTCTTCTTGCATCTCGGCTGGAAGAAGTTAACGCGATGGCGCTTGCCGGTGATTTGCCCGATGTAGATATCTCAGATAAAGGCGTAAAAATCACTCCACTGGAGAACAGCGTTCCTTCAGGTGTTTCACCCTTTGCAGATTTGGTCTATGGCATGCTTCCCCATCCGAAAATTACGGAGATACTGGAAGAAGTTGATAGCTGGACGGGATTTACGCGTCACTTCGCGCACCTCAAAAATAATAACGTCAGACCAAAAGACGGAAGACTGTTGCTGACCACCATTCTGGCTGACGGCATCAACCTTGGGCTGACAAAAATGGCGGAATCCTGCCCTGGGGCCACAAGATCGTCACTCGAAGGTATTCAGGCATGGTACATCAGGGATGAAACTTATTCAGCGGCACTGGCCGAGCTGGTCAACGCACAGAAAGAGCGGCCTCTGGCCGCATTCTGGGGCGACGGGACAACATCGTCGTCAGACGGGCAGAACTTTCGGGTAGGCAGTCACGGACGTTATGCCGGTCAGGTCAATCTTAAATATGGTCAGGAGCCGGGCGTGCAGATTTATACGCATATCTCAGACCAATACAGCCCGTTCTACGCCAAAGTGATCAGCCGGGTGCGCGACTCAACCCACGTGCTTGATGGCCTGCTGTACCATGAAAGCGATCTGGAAATTACCGAGCATTACACCGATACCGCAGGCTTCACTGAACATGTTTTCGCCCTGATGCACCTGCTGGGATTCGCTTTTGCGCCAAGGATCCGTGATCTTCATGACAAGCAGCTGTTTATTCATGGAAAGGCCGAGCGCTATCCGGGGCTTCAGTCTGTCATATCAACAACCTGCCTGAATATCAAAGACATTGAGTCGCACTGGGATGAGGTATTGCGCCTGGCAACCTCGATTAAGCAGGGGACAGTCACCGCATCACTGATGATGAAAAAGTTAGCCAGTTACCCAAAACAGAATGGACTTGCCAAAGCGCTGAGAGAGATTGGCCGCATCGAACGGACACTATTTATGCTGGACTGGTTCCGTGATCCCGGTCTGCGCCGACGCGTGCAGGCGGGGCTGAATAAGGGTGAGGCCCGTAATGCCCTTGCGCGAGCGGTCTTTTTGCACCGTCTGGGTGAAATAAGGGATCGTGGGCTGGAGAATCAGAGTTATCGCGCCAGTGGGCTGACATTACTGACAGCAGCGATCACGTTGTGGAACACGGTATATATAGAAAGAGCTATTGAGTCACTAAAACGAAAGGGTATCCCGATAAATGAGCAACTGGTCTCTCATCTTTCTCCCCTGGGCTGGGAACATATCAATCTGAGTGGAGATTACGTCTGGCGTAATAATCTTAAGCTGGGATCCGGAAAATACCGCTCATTACGTACAGTCGATACCGCTTTGTACAAAAAATAGTCTTAA
>NZ_JAPKIB010000033.1:0-5994 GCF_036759925.1 Kluyvera sp. CHPC 1.2972
CCCGGCGGCTTGTTTGCCGTTGTTCCGTCTCAGTGGGGCCGCATTATAGGGAGTTTCTTCAGGGCCGCAACCCTTAAATTACAGAAAAATGACTGACTGCTGCAATCCCCAGCAGAACCCCGCCTTATACCCACTTACCAACAGAGTTATCCACAAACATCGTCCATGAGTATGCTTGCCTAAGCCTTCAGTCCTGGTTTTACCGTCCCACGCTCTCAAAAATAGCCATGTTCTTTCTTCTATATATATCCAAAGACGGCTCACAACCGTCCGAGCACGTTTTTCTCTTCTCTATATATAGAAGGAGAACAGGTTCTCGTGTGTGAACAGATACGCGCCCTCCCTTCCCCCCATGTTGTCTGGATAGATACCAATCCTGGTTGCTTCGTTTTTGTACTGACGGCGCTATACTGCCTACGCCATCACGTTGAAAAGGAATTGGTTATGAGCTACTACAATTCAAACGCCATCTATAACAGCCTGCAAAACAATCCGAATTATTGCTGGACCGTGGGCAATGCCTGGATTTTGGTTTATGGGAACTCCGACTCTGACCCCAAGCTAATGGTATTTGCACAAGGGGCATCGTGGAGACGGGATAATCGGGTGCTGAGCTATGTGACCGCGCTCGCCAGCCTCGCTAGCCTGCCGCTAATGCATATCGAGTTTGATGACAGTGCGCAGGTTATTGAGACGGTGCGGCTGCATAGCACGACACAGCCCAGCAGAGACATTAGCCTTCAGGCGCTTAAAGAGACCTTCAAACAGCACGGCGTCCCCATCAACAACGACCAATTTGCCAAAGCAATAAATGATAAAGAGAGTAGCGCCTACCATAAGTGGCAAAGGGCATCGCTCGGGAGAATCACCGTCAGTGATATCGATTTAATCCGGCTCGATAATCAAAGCATCACCGCCATCCTTGAGCTTAAGCGTTCCTATTATGGGTTCGAGCGGTGGAAACCTTTCCCGGCAGACTTCCCTAATTTCCGTCTGCTCAACAAGGTCTGCGTTCGTGCCGGAATCGCCTTTACGATTGCTTATAACATCCGCCATAAAAGCCCGCGCGTTTTTGATGACCCTTCGCAAATCAAACTCTTTTTCTACGATGCCGGCTTCAACCCTACACATGAGAAAATTGTGCCGCTCGCCGATTTTGTCAGCCTGAACTATTAGGTGCCGCCATCAGGGCATCGCGTTTGGCCTGACACTCAATGCCCTGCCCTACGGTTTATCGCCCATCGTTCCTGCCGCTGCCCGCTCTATCGTCAAATCAGTAAATGACGTTCCCTCGGGCAAACGCAGACCGGAACGTTGCAAGCTGTCACCAATCACAAATGGGACAACCCACAGACGCAGCACATTTTCCCGGTGATGGTTGAACTCATAAGGATGAGGTAACGGCTGATGAAAACCATCGTGAGACGGATAAATCAGTAGCATGTCGCCGCTTCCCTCCTGATAGTTCAGGCCATAGGCCAGCATCTGGTAGAGATCGTTCTGCGACTGCGCGAGGCTTGCTTTTCCGCTATCCGCCATCTTCCATTTGATATCGCAAATCATCGTCTTCGCCTGAGCCACCTCGCGGCGCCGTAAGCAGATATCCGGCCGCAGTTTGAATAGCCCTTCTCCGTTTTTCCTCACCAGCGTGTGCGTGCTAACCTGCGCCTCCACATGCCATGTCGCCTGGTAGGTATGGCGCATCCACGCCGTGACAAAAGATTCAAATACCGCTTCCATCGGGAATAGCAGCGAAATGGCATTTGCGCTCCCTTGCATACAGTGCGGGCTCTGGCCTAGTAGAATCAGGCGTGCCCACGATAACGCATGCTCATAATGGTGCATATGCCGGTCGAGATGGACCTGGTCAAAGGCCACCTGAACATCGCCAACCGGCGGAATATCGTCAAAGTGCGTTTGCAGGAGCCTAAGCTGCCTCAGTAATTGGGGATGACGGGTTTGGCGGTAGGTTTTGTCGATAGCCGTTTTCAGAATACGGTTTTCCGGACGCTCGGCGCTGTACTCATCAAATTCAACGTGAAAGCGATCTCGCCGCACGCTGTTTTTAGTGAGCTGATCAGAAACGCTGAGTTTGCCTTTCATCCAGGGTAAATTATCCTGCCGGCGCAAATAGTCACGTTTCAGCCCCTGGCGCACAATCAGCTGTACGCTATCGATAAATTGTTGGATAAACACATCCATTAACGGCATGTTCGACGTCATGACGCTGGAGGAGGAAGTGGCAATATGGCGGAAGGATTTTAACGTTCGCAGCATCATCAACAGCTGCTGGCGGGCCGTTTCAATCTTCTGCTCTTGTTTCCCGGTTTTCGGCAGCACCTCAATAAACGCATTGCCCGGCAGGGCGATCACGCCCGCATAGTTTTGTACCTGCAGCGTCTTCACCCCTCCCCGACTGCGCAGCGTGAGCAGACGATGCGTATTATCGGCATCATCTTTCAGGCAGCGCTGTTCGAGCCAGGTAAACAGGTGGGCGGGTAACGCGACCGCATGCGCTATGCGGCCGCTGTCGTTATCGCTGACCAGGTGCCCGTATTCAAATACGGTAAAGTCCTGGCGTGGCGTCATTCACCGCCCTCCGGCTGACCGCTGCGAGGCGCATATATCTGCTGCCAGGCGACGGGGGTGTTCCAGACGTTATCAGGCTCATCGCCTTCAGGTGCAAGATGGTAGCTAGCCCCCACCTCATGCAGCTCGTCAGTTCCGCTCACACCAAACAGCGTGGTGAACGTCTTGCGGTCTTTGACTTCGCGTACAAATTGCAGCGGAGGTGTTTTCTGGTTATCCCCCAGGACCATGCTAATTTTTTGCCAGTCGTTGTAGAAATACTCCTCCAGCAACGGCAGAACTTTATTTCTCATGATCCGTTTGAGTCTTTCGAAGGCCAAATCTTCATCTTCATCTTCTTTAGCCTGTACCACCGGGATGAAAAAGGCGTGGCCCAGAGTATGTTCGCGGTCAAATAGCACTTCAATACGGTCGTTCAATGTCTTTAGCAGCCGCGGTAAATCAATGCCTTTGATAACGGTCTCTTTCAGCACGCTAATATCCGGCTGCATGGCTTTAAACTCGAATCGGCGACGTAGGGCCGTATCCAGCGCGGTCAGCGAACGGTCGGCGGTATTCATGGTGCCTATCAGATAGAGATTGTTTGGCACGCTAAATCGTGTTGAAGAGTAAGGCAGGACCACGCTCAGCGCTTCCGGCTCTCCGGCACGTTTAGAGCTCTCAATCAGGGTGATCAGTTCGCCGAAGATCTTCGAGATATTGCCACGGTTAATCTCATCAATAATCAGGACGTAGTTCTGCCGCTTTGTCGAGGCCGGTTCCTGGGCATCCGGCGAAAAGCCTTCCTGCTTCATCAGATAATTAAGGATGCTGCGCACATAGGACGGATTGTGTACTTTCGCCTGAGGGTCCTGGTACACGCGGCGAATATCCTTGAGGTAGGCGTTATATCCCTGCCCCAAATCCTCTTTTTTCGATTGTGACGGGAAGATGCCAAAGTTAGTTTGACTCTTGTACGTTAGCTGGAAAGCCTTACCCTGCTGAGTTTCAAGGGTAATGTTTTCGCCTCCCACCAAACGCTCCTGCAGACGAGTCAGCGCCTCATCCAGCGTTTGCTGGGCCTTCGCATGGCCAAAAGCGGCATCTTCACAAATCTGCTTAAAAATACCGGCTTTAATTTCGTAACGTACATTACCGTCGTCGGTAGTTTCAGCACGCAGCCCTTCAATAAACTCTTCATAGCCAAAGCTTTGGTGGAAGGTAATAAACCGCACGCGATTTTCGGCAATCAGCCTGTCATAGATCTTTTTCAGCTCGCGGCGTTTTTCGTTCTCTTCTTTGCCTTCCTGCAGCGAATATTCAACCGGTTCACAGGCGCGTACGGCCAGATCGATAGTGTGATAGGTCTTGCCCGTCCCCGGAGGACCATAGAGGATCGTGTTTTTAGGCAGCAGCGGCGCGGCAACCTCCTCATCCTGTTCATCTTCAAGAGCGGCTGTCTCACTGCCGATTAATGCAATGTCATTCTTCTTCTGAATAACCTGCGCGTAAAGATGCCAAAGGGACATGTTCAGTTCGATAGGGTCAACGTCATCGCCCAGGGCAGCATGCAGCGCTTTTTTAAGATCAAGGTTGCGGGCGAACCAGTCTTGCTGCTCAGGAAGGCCAAGCTGGAAGTGGTTATTGCAGTAGTTGTAGCTGCTGAAAAAGCTACTGATGTTGATGACATTGCTAATTTGCGACGGATAGATCGCGGCGAAGGCACGATGGCAGAGCGCCCGATACTCCTTGTGCAATATCCCATCGGTTTTCAGTTTGGCAAGGCGCTTCATCACCCGATCGTAATTATCCGGCGTGCACCCTTCTGCGATCATACGAGTAAGCGCGAGCAGCGGTTCTTGCGCTGAATTGAATTCAGCCAGGGACATTCCCCCCTGTTTGAGGCTGGAAACGCCATTACTGCGCTCGTACCAAATCTGTCGAATGGTCTCCGCAGAAAAGTCGGGCATTTCAGCCTGAATGCGTTCTACAAGCTGTCGGTAGCGATTGCCCCATTCCGGGCTGTATTGCGCGTTTTTGGCGATGTGAGAAGGAAAGAATGTGGCTAACGTAGATGAATCCTGAACCATCACATACTCCATGTGTAAGGCAATTAAGCATTGGGATATCCGCATCTTATAAGATTAATCTCAGCTTGGTTACTGCCTGTTCAGGGGAGGCGTGGAGGATTTGGGGTAAATGTGAGTTTGGTTATAAAAGAGAAATTTTGGGGGCGTTGGGGGTAAAGTTTTGAGAGGTTGTGGACGGTGGTGGCATCTTCGCCTGATAGGGCGTATTTATTCTGACTGCACTCAGAAATATATTTTAATTATTAATATGGATGCTGCTTTTAATAGATGCCGATAATTATCGCTTCCAGATTTATATCTAATGACGTTTATTATGTTTTATTTTAAGATGGATTTCGTTCGTGTTACTGGCTATATTTACAGGTGTTATTTTGCGCGATGCGGGTGTGCGCCAACACGCCCGCATCACTAATCACAATTACTATTTAAAAGGAATAGTAACCATGACTAACGTCGATTGTATTGCAGATTCGTTTGAACCAGAAGTAGCGGATGGAAATAAGCGGAATTTAACCGTGAGTTATGCGAGCCGCGCTCCGGATTACCATCGCGTTCCGGCGGTGATGTTGAAGGGGCAATGGCTGGAAGCGGCGGGATTTGCCACCGGCACGAAGGTTGAGGTGCGGGTGATGAAGGGGTGTATGGTGCTGACGGCGGTGGAAGCAGAAGCTGACGAGGTGCTGGAGACGGCGCGGGTGGTGGGGAAATTGTCGGTGCGGAAGCGGAGGCAGGTTAGGGAGTTTATTGGGGTGATTGGGGGGAAAGGGAATCGGGGTTGAAGGGGTGAGATTAGGCGCTGAGAGGCGCCTTTTTGTTTGCTGCTTATTTAGGGAAAACGGTATTTATGGTTGTTTGGCACTGAGATATTTACCACTTATTTCCAGTACTATGAGTTAGAACACAATTATCAGCACATTGAATACGCTATGATTTCCTACATATCATGATACGTATTCAGGCGACTATGAAGAATAAAACAATTGGGTTAGTTATTATTTTATTTTTTATCTGGCTCTTTGCCAAAAATGATAAAACACCAGCTACCGAAAATAGAGTTCAAAATTCAAACACATCTACATCAAGTTCACTTTCGGCAGCTCAGCGAATACCGGACATCACTGGATCTGAACAACCCGAGCACCGCTATGTGAATGCTGACGCTTTAAAGGTGCGTAGTTCCCCGAAAGGAAACGCAGTCGATACATTGAAAAGAGGAACATCCGTCAACGTGTATGAGCAGCGCGATACATGGAGTCGGATAAGTGCAGCTAAAGAGCAAGATGAATCGCCACGGGTTTAACAGACACCTCAGAGTCATTTAAGATGGCTTAAAGAG
>NZ_JAPKIB010000034.1:0-5798 GCF_036759925.1 Kluyvera sp. CHPC 1.2972
AAAACCGATACTGGAAAAACTCTAACGCGGTGGCCAGTTTTAGTTGACCACAACAATGCTACCGGTTTTCTGTTGCAATACCGTTGCTCTGCTCGAAACAGAGCTACCATATGCAACATCAGATACTTTGAGTTTGACCAGATCACAGCCTCGAAGCTTACTGTCCAGTGCCATATTGAACAGAGCTAAATCGCGCGTTTTACCTTCCAGTTCAAGTCGGATTCGGATACCCCAGATATGAGATATCTGAAGTGGCCTTTTTTGGCCTATGATACGGTCTTTGTTCCACGGTGACGTGTTCATACTCAAATCTCCTGCAATGTGGGAGATTTGAGTATGGTTGTCCCTTATGAGCGAAAACCGGACGCCCACATAGTGTAAACAGGCGTCCGATATTCTGAAGTGGGCAGATTACTTAACCCGCTTCCCCGTTTCGTCAATGACCTTCTCGCCATCCTCTTTGGTAAACGCTCCTTTCTGACCTTCCGTTAGAATATCCAGTACTATATTCTGAAGGGCGGCAAAGACGAGTGCCAAGCGGCGTAACGACTAATGCAGGTCTGCGGAGGTACAGAGTCATTCAATGCAGTGAACCAGTGACCTGTCCACCTTTGCGCGCGCTTGCTCCCCCGCCTCGCCTGCGCACATTACGACCCCATTTTTGTGCTCTTTCTGAAAGGCAGCAAAGCTGCGCCATATACGACGCGGCACAACTTTTAGTTACCTTGAAAAATTGTGCAATTTTGCGCAAAATCATGCACTAAATCACAATTTAATCCTTATGAACTCTATGAATATAACAATCTATCATCATTCCACTTTTTTTTGATTTTTCCACCATGTAACATTGCTTTCATTTTCAGCCACTTATTAAGAACTCCAATGACAAACTATGATTTTAGAGCACTCAATAATGAAGAGTTTGAAAGACTAGCTACGGACCTCTTAAGCAAGAGAGAAAATCTGCTTATTGAGCGTTTTAAATCAGGAAAAGATGGTGGGATTGATGGTCGTTTTTATCACTCTGGCGAAGTAATAATCCAAGTTAAACACTATGTTAAAACTGGTTATAGTGGATTATTAAGTAAACTTAAAAGCGAAGAAGTTGCAAAAGTTAAAAACTTAAAACCTAATCGATACATTTTCATCACAAGCGTTGGTTTATCCCCTGCTAATAAAAAAGAAATCTTCGATTTATTTAACCCTTACATTCTAAGCAATAATGACATCATTGGTCCTGAGCATCTCAATGATCTTTTAGCACTTTACCCCGAAACAGAACGGAACCATTACAAACTTTGGCTTTCCAGTACAAATTTTTTAATGAGTCTGCTAAATAATGCTGCAATTCAAAATAGTAACTTTCTGATTGAAGATGCGAGAAAAGAATCATACAAATTCATCGAAACCAAGCAATTACAAAAAGCTTTAGAGATTTTAGATGAAAACAAAGTTGTAATCATCACTGGTTTGCCTGGCGTTGGTAAAACCACTCTTGCAAAACAAGTGATGCTCATGCATTGTAATCGCGACTATGAAATTTACCACATTGAAGGATCAATTTCAGAAATAGAATCTATATATTTAAAAGAGAGAAAGCAATTTTTCTATTTTGATGATTTTCTCGGCGCTACTCTTTTAGAAATTTTCACTAGAAACTCTGATTCTAAAATCGTTCAGTTTATTAAAAAAATCATTACCGACAAAAACAAAAAGATGATTTTGACGTCAAGAACCAACATATTAAACAGAGCTAAAAATCTCAGTGAGATATTTAATATAGAAAAAATTGGAAAAAAAGAAATTGAGATAAATGTATCAGATCTTACTGATATAGAAAAGGCTGATATACTTTACAATCATGTTTGGCATAGTTCATTACCACAGGAGTACATTGACACTTTTTATGATAATCGTAATTATTGGAAAATAATACATCATCCAAACTTTAACCCACGACTTATATCGTTTATTACAGATAGCGACAGAATATCAGGAATCGACAGTTCGAATTTTTGGTCGTATATCGAAAATTCATTAGACAATCCAGAAATGATCTGGTCGCACTGTTTCAATAATCAAACACGTGAGGAAGTCATTGATCTAGTTTGCTTGGTTGTTTTTAATGCTAATAACATGGAAGAACGGGAGTGTAAAAATTCATTAAAGCGTGTTTTCAATATCAAATATAAAAATAACTTTCACTCCAAAGTAAATAAAATAGATGAATACATAAAAGAGTCAATAAAATCAACACTTAATAGAAGTCTGACACAGCTAAATAAAAATGTAATGATAAGATTGACACCATTCAACCCATCGGTGTCTGACTATATCATCAATCGCTATGCTACTGATGAAACCTCTCTTGCACTTTACTTTTCAGCCCTTAAGACAAATCAATCAATTAACACTTTATTCTCTTTGCACAGCAATAGGAAAATCAGTGCTGATGTATTTATTTCAGTGCTTGAGTCAGTACTCAATGCTGTTGATCTTAAATGCTTAAATGATTACTCAATTCATCTCCTTCATTCGATCATACATTCCAATCTAATCTCCACCAATAAAAATAGAATGGTGTACCCAAGCTTATTTTTAAACATTGAAGAAGAATATCTCACTTACGATTACGAAGTTGGGGAGTGCGTGTTATGGGCTGTAAAAAATGCTCCAAGTCTATTTTCAGATCAATTCATCTCTGACTTTATAAATTATGCCATGAGGTCTAGTTGGAGATATACCCTCAACCATGACGATTACCTCCCCTTAGCACACTTAATCAATCTTCGACCTGCAATAAAAGGAGAGGAAGTTACTCATGAACTAATGGAACATATCAAAGAATATTGGCATGAAAATTATGACGAACATTTATCTGGAACAGGGAAAATTCAATCATTAGATTATGACGAAAGATCTAAAGCTGATGACATTGCATATGACATGCTACATGATTTAATTAATGAATACGATTTGCCCTTTGAGGACAATGAAATTGAATATATGTATAGTAAAGTTGATGCGTCTACACACCTCTATGACTCTTACGATTATGATGAGGATGAAAGAGATCGCTTCCATAGCCACAGAGATGAAAAAGAACATAGCGAAAGCTATATAAACGATTTATTTCAAAAACATTAACTAATTTCATAACTCACCCTTTTGGCCACACATGAAAAATATTATTGCACAAATGCGCAGACCACCGGAGGCCAGCCTGACCTGCCCCTACGCTTAGTACGTTCCGAACTTAGCAATGTCCGCTCCTGGCACGAAGCGGACGTTCTGACTGAGCTGAAGGTCCGCAGTGAGCGAAAAACAGACGTTTTAACCGGGCTGTGATTCAGCTCATTGTATCCTTGGTCGCGAAGTTAGATTATCGATAAAGTTCAAGCAGAAACTATGATGAAACAACTGTTGGTTAGACCCAAATGAGATTAGAACAAGGATAATATAATGACAGTTCGATTGAATAAAGTATCAATAACTAACTTCAGGTCTTGCAAATACACCGAAGCTTTTCTAAGGCCATATACAGCATTGGTCGGCTATAATAACGCAGGTAAATCAAATATTATATTGGCTATAAAATGGCTCTTAGATGGCTCCCTACTAAGCGATGCTGATATGTACGACCCACAAAATCCAGTGCGAGTAGAGGGAGTCATTGAAGGGATTACTGATGATACCCTGACGTTACTTAGCGAAGAAAATCAGCAAAAAATTGCACCATTCATCATAGATAAAACTTTGAGGTTTGCAAGAAAGCAGGACAGAGAAGTTGTTGATGGTGATAAGTTAAAAGTCAAAAAAACACTTGAGGTTTTTGATGGTACCACATGGAAAAAAAATCCTGGTGGAATCGATGGCGCTATCTCGAATCTTTTCCCTGAACCAATTCATATTCCTGCGATGTCTGATGCTGTAGAAGATGCAACCAAAAATAAAGCCGGTACAACAATCGCGAAAATATTAGCTGCAATTGTTAGCGAAATAAAAAAAGAATATGAAGTAAAATTCTCTGAAAACATCTCGGAAATCGGTAAATATCTTGCTCATGATGGTTCTACTAGGTTAGATGGTTTGAACAAAATAGACAGTGGCGTTAGTCAGAAAGTAAATCAGTTTTTCCCCGATGTGAGTGTGAAACTACACTTTCCTACCCCCACTCTGGATGAAATATTCAAATCAGGAACCTTGAAAGTATTTGAAGAACGAGCTGGTTCCTCAATAATGCAAGACATCAGCCGATTCGGCCATGGTACGCAGCGTTCAATACAGATGGCTTTGATTCAATATTTAGCTGATATTAAGAAAAGAAGCGATGATACAAAAAAATCAAACACTCTTATTTTCATTGATGAACCAGAGTTATACTTACATCCATCTGCCATAAACTCTGTGAGAGAATCTCTGGTTGCTTTAAGCGATCTTGGATTCCAAGTCATCATCTCAACTCACTCGGCCAGCATGCTCTCAGCAAAACATGCCTGCAATGCTATACAGGTCTTTAAAAGTTCCGAAGGTACTATAGCCCAGAAAACCATTTCGGAAAAAATACAAGAATTATATGAGGCATCCTCACCACAACTTCACTCTGCATTTACCTTATCTAATTCATCATTTTTCTTATTTTCAGAAGAAGTTTTATTAGTCGAGGGCAAAACAGAAACGAATGTTTTATGCGCACTTTATAAAAAAATTAGAAACAATGAACTCAACCCTACCAAGACAAGTATTGTAGCTGTAGATGGCAAAGGCAGTCTTTTGAAAATGGCCAATGTTATCAATTCAATAGGTATAAGAACGCGAATCCTTGCCGATTGCGATTTTCTATCAATACTACTGACAACCTCTCATAATGAAGTATTAAGTAGTGAATGCGATGAATTACTCTCATCTTTAACCAATTTGTCTGATCCACAAAGCTTGCAACTTACTAACCCCATTATTTCTATAGACTCACTAAAAAGCAGTTCAAGCAAAGACTTTATAAAAATCTGTAATCATCATGAAGTAAAAGCCTCAATCAAAAAAATTCATGATAAATTAAAGAGTGATGGAATATATATTTGGAAGTCAGGGGATATTGAGCAAGTATACGGATTTGGAAAAAAACAAAGCGAATGGGATAATTTATTAGATTGCTTAAGCGATGATGAAAAAGAGGTCCGTGCCATTATTAAGAACTATGATGAAATGGAAGATTTTATCTTATGGATTTGACTCTTCCCCTGACTAAATAATACGTAGTCAGGGGATAAGATAAAAAATGTATTATCTCAATTGAGTACTATGATTAGTGTGAAACAACGTGTAACGTCCGCTCCTGGCACAAAGCAGACGTTAAGACTTACAGCATCGGGAAACTTCTGAATGCCGCGTCAGCGGCATGGAGGCGCCAGATGAGGTTACATGTGTCTGTGGAGTCAAATGGCGCCGAAAGCCCGGCGTAGCCGGTTACCTGGCTATAAACTCTGCCACCCTACCCCCTGCCCTGATTAGCCTTAACCCGCTCACAGCAATGAAGAAGTAAAAGTAATCCCTTTTAACCCCGCTGAGCGGGCTTTACGGCGTTTACGACGTAAAGGGCGTGATTTCCGGGGCCTTAGCGGCGGCAGCTTGCTGCTGACGCTTAGGGGGATGTTCATCAACTATTTCAGCGACACCAGGGAACTTAACACGGTAGCTGCAAAGCCATACCCGCTTAAAACAGCTCAGACGCCTCTGTAGGGGGCCGCTTGGAAAACGGAATCTATGGTCACTCCCGTTTTTGCAACACCGATTTTGAC
>NZ_JAPKIB010000035.1:0-4203 GCF_036759925.1 Kluyvera sp. CHPC 1.2972
CAAAAAATAATGACTTTTCAGAAAAAAAATCATGGTGGCGTTCTACTGTTAATTTTATAAAAAATATTAAAGCTAAGTTCTCAACTAAAAAAGATATTAAAAACGATGTCCATGCATCAGACGATTTAATGACTGATCCGGTGACTGGTTTGATTATTACGAAGCAAAAATGGCAGGAGATGAGTGACAGGGCAAACGTGAGGACTCCACAGGCTGCGATCTCATACCAAGTTAAGCAATCACACGCTGACAGTGAGAAAACGCCTCAGAATGCGTTACAGGACGTTTTAGAGCACGCTCATAGAGCAGGAAGCGCAAAAAGGAAGATGCGATAATCAGATCACGGACAATACAAAATAGGAAAGAGAGAAAAAATGAGCATAGTGTTATGTATATTATCCTTATGGATCAGTTGGTTAATGGTAGAGCCGCGAGGCTTTGGCGGTTTTTTAGCCGTACTGATGGTTTCAGTAGTAATCGATATAGTGCTCATGTGGGTATACGCATACATAAGAGCTTTACTCATCCTTAGGCGTTAACACAACACAGGCAGGGCAAGCCCTGCCTTAAGACCAAAAAACCGATCACTATCTGATATGGTTAAAGTTGCCCGACTTGACACATACGGAAAAAGTGTTAGAACGGTAACAGAAAACAAAAACCCCCGATTTTTCGATGTTTGGCGACAGGAAAAAAATCGGGGGCATATAAAAAAAGGGAAAACAAAATATGTTAATACAAGAAGAATATAACAGAGATAAGTATATAAATCAAATTCAATCGTGGGTTTTATGTGCTGATGATTTCGAAAACGGCACATACAGAAAGCCTAAAAACAAAGCATTAAATAAAAAATACATTGGCTATAATAACAACTATTTTATGAATGGTTTTGTGTTTGATATAGACCAACCAGAAGGTGCAATCGCATGGGATGATTGCGGATTGCCTAAGCCTAATATAATTATTCAAAATACAAAAAATGGTCATGCTCATTTGCTTTATGCTTTAAAAGCTCCTGTATGCAAGACAGACAACGCTAGAACAAAACCATTAAAGCTTGCAAGCCTTATACAAAAAGGATTTACAGATAGATTAAAAGCAGATCGTGCATATGCTGATGTGCTAATGAAAAACCCAATCAATGAAGCAGAATGGCGTACGATTTGGGGTAATGTTGAAGCGTATGATCTCAGCTATCTAAGTGAATTTATACCGGATGATATTCAAGAACAAAAAAGATTGCCCGCAGATGGTCTAGGACGCAATGTTAATCTGTTTGAAGACCTAAGACAATATGCATACAAATCCGTATTAAATTTTAAAGAAAAAAGTAACTATGAAATATGGGAAAGAGAACTGATATTAAAAGCTGACGGATTAAATACCTTCTGTAATGGTAGCAATCTATTAAGTTATAACGAGATAAAAGCAACAGCAAAGAGTGTTGCAAAATGGACGTGGCGAAACTTCAATAAGGAATGTTTTTCATCCATCCAATCTTTTAGAGGAAAAAAGAACGCTGGAAAGAAAAAAACAAAAGTTAGAAGTAAAGCCAAAAGCAATAAAATGTTAGAACAGATCATGAAAGCAGATGCGGAGTAACTATTATGGCAGCAATAAGAGCAGTTAAAAGAAAAAATACAGCTAAATATTTATCCAAAAAATTAGGCATTCATGAAAGAACTGTCAGGCGTTATATTGCATTACCTCGTGAGGATTATGAATCAGAAGCTGAAAGCCGCAGAAAAACAGCATACAACCTACATTTTAAAGATGGGTTAAAGTGGCGTGATGTAGCTGAAAAAATGAATACAACAGAACATGCAGTTAAAGCATTAGCCAAAAGATATAAACAAATAGACCAAATCGAAAGGGGCTAGGATGCCCCTTCATGGTTAGAAATCGTTTTTAAAGTCTACTTTAAATTCTTCTGACTCTACAAACTGCTGCAAGCCATAAATATTCTTTGGCTTTCCTGCTTTTTCGTAAACAGCTTTACCAACAGCCAACAATATTTCATTTCTAGCTCTTTGGCGTTCTTCTCTTTCTGCTTTTCTCAGGTCACTAATCTGTTTCTTCAAATCGTCTATTTTTTCAGTTCTAGTTCTGTGTTTTCTCAGTGGCCCAGCGACTGGTTTTTCTGCTGTTTTTTGCTCTTTTTTTTGAGACATTTTTCACTCTCCCGGATGATATGTTTTTTAAACATACCACAACGCCGGGCTATCGTGAAGACTAACGCACAAGCCCCGCCGCTGGCGGGTTCTTGCTTGTTCAACACTTCCAAGCAGCAGTGCAAAGCCCTGCTACTTGTCAGCGTTTTCTAGACGTGATTTTATGATGTTTTCACCGTCAATTTTTATCTGTGCTTTTTGCTCAGGTTTCAGCTTGTCATAGATAGCTAGAAAACCTAATAAAACAGCTTCGTCATAATCCAATCCAAAGACCCTAGTAACTTCTCCGCCTGCTTTAAATTTTATATGCTCCCTAGCCTTTCTTTCTTTCTGCGATGCTTCTTTTTTAAGTTTAGATAATCTATCTTGTGCAAGTGCCATTTTTTGCTCTAATGTTTTTTTACTTCCCATATCAATAATCCTCGTTATTTTCGTTGCGTTCTAATCTTTCGTTTTTCATTGCTTTATATTTTATAAAAAATAGCTCATACAAACCTGAAAAACCGTACTGGTCATAAATAGATGTCATCTCATCAAATACACACAAAAAGCTAAAATCATTTTGTGCCTCTTCAATGGAAAATTTTATTTCACTTTCTGAATATTTTTCTTCTTCAAGTTCTAATGTCTGTCTTATTGTGTTTTCTAAACGGTCTTTGGCTTCTTTAAATGCTCTTTCTTTTGCCATTTTGAAAGACACACCTTCTTTAAGCTGATCAAGTAAAAACTCCAGAGCTAAAATATAGTTACTATCATGATCGTTATAGTAGAACATTTGAAGTGCATCTATTTTATGTTTTATTCTCATTTTACCCCCCCACCTTTTATTTATTATATTTTATGCAATATCGTAACCATTAAATATTGTCAAATTTGACTTTAATTTAATCAGAGTTAATTTATATATCAGCGAAAGAAAAGCTAGTTAGGTTTTCATTCCTCTTTTATTTTGAGATTTATCGAAAAAGAAAAGCTAAGGAATGCCCGGTTACGCAAACTAAAGTTTGCCGGGGTCTGCCGACGGCTAAAACCAAAGTTTTCCTTGCGTCAAACTTTAAACCCAACCCACACAAAAAAAGGGGTTCCATTTATGAGGTATTAATATGGCTTTATATAGATTAGAAATGCAGAACGTCAGCCGTTCTGATGGTGTCAGCTCAGTTGCAAAAGCTGCATACCGTCATCGTTCGGTTATGATTGACCATCGCACTGGTGAAATCCACGGCGAGAAATCGCTAGACCGTGACGATCTATTTTATGCTGAAATATTGCGACCAAAAAATATCCCTGATTGTCTTCATGTTCCATCTGAAATTTTATGGAATATTGTTGAGAAGAAAGAGACTAGATCGAACTCTAGAACTGCAAAAGAATTCAAGATAACTTTACCGACTGAATTATCAAATGAACAAAACATAGCATTGATGAAAGATTTTTTATTAAATCATTTCGTTGATAAAGGCATTATATGTGACTTTGTTTTACATAATGATAAAGATAATAAAAATCCTCATGCCCATGTGATGATTACGACAAGAGAAATAACCCCGTCAGGTTTTGGTAAAAAAGTACGTGAATGGGATGAAGAAAAAACCTTGCACGAATGGCGTAAACAATGGGCAAGAGTTCAAAATAAGCATTTGAAAAATGCAGGCTTAAAATCTCGCGTCAGTCATAGAACGCTAGAAGAACAAAAAAACATAATGATCGATTTAGCTAAAAAAGCAGAAGATGCAAAGGATTTTGACAAGTCTATTTTATATTTAGCAAAAGCTATTGAACTAGATCGCCCTCCGATGCAAAACATGAGTCGTAAAAAATGGCGTTCTAAAGAGGGGCAGGAACAACGAAAACGTGACCAAGCGATCAGAGACAGGGCGAGAGCCGACGCTAGGGCTGTCAGTGTGTTGAGGGGTGTTGCAGTTGTTGATGTTGCTTCATTCACAGTTCATCCATTGCAGAAAAAAGAGCAGTCAAAAAATAATGACTTTTCAGAAAAAAAATCATGGTGGCGTTCTACTGTTAATTT
>NZ_JAPKIB010000036.1:0-3782 GCF_036759925.1 Kluyvera sp. CHPC 1.2972
TCTGTGCCGGCTGGTTGCATATGTGTATTAGCAGAACCACAGATCGGTGTGGTTCGTTGTGTGGTCGGTGTAATTAACTAATCAATATATGTGTTAGCAGGCGGCACGCGCGCGAGTAGTGCCCGGAACGGGACCCCGGTAACTTTTCGTTGGTGGTTTTTTGATCAATTAACTGTCAGTTATTGGCATTTGAAGTGTCATTTTTGCTGTTAAAAATGACACAACGAGTCTCATTGAGTGAGAATTTTGATTTTTGAGCAATCAAATTTTTTGAAGAAGTGTTGACATAACAGAAAGATAGATTATAACTGAGTCCAGATACAACAAAACCAGCCTAAGCTGGTTTTGAGGGACTTAAAGAAGTGGGGACTTCTGAAAGTCTTGTAATCAAGTGATATCAGGCACTGGATTACGATATGTAAGTGAAAATCTAACTTATAAAATCGCAATTGTCAAACCTCTCTTGTTACAAGTCTCTTCAAAAATCCCTAGTTTTTCAAATCCTTAAGCAACCAAATGCGCATATTGTGTCGTGCCTGAAACTGTGGAATCAAGAGGGTCCGGTTTCGGTTGGTTGTTGGCAATAGAAGGGTGCTTACGAATTGCCGACCTGGGAGGCGAGTTCTAAGGTTTTTTTGGTGAACAGTGATTGATTGGTAGGCTATGAGAAAGCCCAGCCATAACAGCCAAATGGTTGTTTAAAATGGGGTTAGCTGTCGCAAGTAAAAGGCTATGAACTGTATCTAGAGGGTGTAAGAGGGTGCCAACGACTGGAAACGGTTGTTAAGCTCAATAGTCTAGAACTTTGTGGTGAAGTCCAAAACTTTGCAATCACACAAATCGCCCTTAGTGAAAATTTTCTAATTACCTGATTTTTAGGGTAGATCCAGAAAATTTTTACTAGGGGAGACCTTTGGGTGAAGCCCTGTAAAGGGCTGAACACAAAGGTCTTAGCGAAGCCACAGCAAAACAATACAGATCTGTTATAGAGAAAAAGCAATGCTTCTTTGTAGAAAGATAGAAAACCAATACTAAAGAATAAAAAAATAGAGTTCGAAGAAAAAAATTGGCGATTTGATTTTTTTTTGCAATTTGCTATTTAAATTCTAAATATAATTAAAAAAGGAAAATTTATGGAAATAGAAAAATTGATAGATAGATATTTTTTAGCATTAGAAAGAAAAGTGATCCGTGAAATTTATAATAAACATACACGAGAAGAATTAGAAAAATTTATTTTTAAGTGTAATAGTGAGTTTAGAGAGTTTGAACACCGATTTAATACAATCTGCTCTACTGAATATTATGAACAACAAAGCCTTATCTTTTATATTAATTATATAAATGCAGAGTTTGAGCAGAGGGAGAAGTTAA
Source organism: Kluyvera sp. CHPC 1.2972 (assembly GCF_036759925.1). Taxonomy (NCBI): domain Bacteria; kingdom Pseudomonadati; phylum Pseudomonadota; class Gammaproteobacteria; order Enterobacterales; family Enterobacteriaceae; genus Kluyvera; species Kluyvera sp. CHPC 1.2972. The sequence continues at coordinate 1,375 of NZ_JAPKIB010000036.1, forward strand.
ATTATTAAATTTGACAATATTAAAATAATATATTAAGCATATATGTATTAGCAAAATAAAGAGGGCTTAATATATGACAATATCAAAAAAAAATAGTGAATTGAGAGAGCGATTTAAAGAATACGCCAGTAATAAAAACATATTTGATCTTGCTGATTTGAGATATGAAATATTAAAAATATATTGTGATTTCAAATTAAAAAGCGATATGAGTGAGAAAGAAAGAAAATCTCAAGACTCCAGAAGAAAAGCACATTTAACAGCATTAAAAAAAAGAATTAAAAGAGAAATTGTTTCGAAAATAGTTATTGATTTAGTGAAGTATTACAATATAGAAAAAACGACTTTTCATTTTTTTTCTCATATATGTACTGAGATTTTAGAAAGAAATGTAGATAACAGATACATTCTAAATAATTTTTCAAACATGATTTTAGACGAAAAAAAAGAGTTGAGGAAATTAAGTGAAAGCAGAAATGCTTCAAACAAAATGAGTTTAGAAAACTCTTATTCCGAACTTGTTTCTATGTCACATATTAAAGACAAATTATTTAGGAATGACAATTTCAAAACTGCATATTTAAAATGTTATGGTTGTGCAAATGAAGAATTTTCGAGATTTAAAGTTTTTGCTTTTCCGGATAATTATGAGACATTAGATTTTTTATTTGAAGAAGAAAGAATAAAAAAAGAAGAAAAAGAAATATCTAAAATAATGATTGAACAAGTTGAAGAAGAACAAAAAATACAGCCAAGTAAAAAAAGAAGACTATAATTTTTTTGCGGCGAATCGTGAAAAAAATAAAATTTTAATTTTGTTTTTTGAGCGATTGATCTGTGTGTAAGTTGATGAAAAATCTAGTAAAATCTGCGATCTATTTTTTCTTTTGACTTGCCATTATTGTTATTTTTGTTATAACAATAATGGGGGGTTGTCTTTTACTTGAAAAATGAGCGTCAGCGAAATTTTGAAAGGAAAAGTGTGCGAAGAGCACAAAACCCCTTTGCTTTTTTTCGTAATGACATTTTAAAAATATTTCATTTTGAGCGAAGCGAAATTTGAAAATTTTTAATTTGGAATGAAGAAAAAAGGCAAACCTGCGGAGTAAAATTAAAACAAAAAAAACTATAAAAAAAATGAGGTGACTATGGAATTTAAAATAAAGAAAATGACTGTTAAAGACAGCAGAGAAATTAAAAAAAGATTTGAAGATTGCATTAAGATAGCAGAAGAAAAAAATATGCAAGTGGGCTCAATTTTAAATATTGAGATGCAAGATAGATTGAAAGAAATTAATTTAAAAGTAAAAAAAGAAACAGCAGAACAATATAGAAAATTGTTTAATTATAAATTGTCTGTGAATGCAGAAGATATTATTCAACACTTGTTAGAATGCAACACAAGAAACAGTTTTGATAAAACAAGAACTGCTTTTAGATTTTGTATAGCTGAAAAAATACAAGAGCTAAGAAACGAAGCAGATCGAGCAAGAAAACAAAAGAATTTTGATTTAATGAAAGAAAAAACCATTGAAGCATATAAGTTGTTTTTCTTTTTTGAGCGAGATTTTTTGAGCGAAAATCGCGTAACTTGGAATGATATTTCTTACAGAAAAATAGAATCTAAAAGCAAAAAAAAGACTATGAATAGTGTTTCAAGTATCAAAGCAATTTTTGAAGATTTGAAGCAAAAGCCAGAGCTTTTTGATAAGTATTCAATGATTTTAGCAATTTCAAGTTTGACCGGTTGCCGTCCGGCTGAGATCCAAAAAGGAATTGGGCTGGAACTAAGCCCACCACTATTAAATATATGTATTAGCGGGGCGAAAGTGGGCGAAGATCGAGGGCAGGAAAAAAGAATATTGAAATTCAATATAAATGAATTTGCTGAAAATGAGCAGTTCAAATTGATTATGTCCAAAATAAAGCAAAATAATAAATTAGAATATAAATGCTCAAAGCAAGAGTATGATTCATTGAGACAATATTTGTATATCAACCATAAAGGTTTTTCACTTTATACATTAAGACACAGAGCAGCGAGCGAATTAAAAAAAGAGGGTTTTACAGAAGAAACAATAGCTGCATTTTTGGGTCACAGAGTAACTAGATCTCTGGAAAATTACGGCTATGCAAGATCTGGCAAAGGTGGTCCAAAAATCGCAGGTGTTGAGCACTCAAACGCGATTAAAAGCAATACAAAGCGATTTGAGAAGAAAACCAACCCAGGAGGGGTAAACCCTACTCCTACTCGTAAACGAGCCTTAAAACGATTTTAGAGAGTTACCAGGGGTCAGCAATGCTGATCCCTCATATGTGTGTTAGCCTCGCGCGCGCGTCTTGCCAGCAGAGATCTGTGCCGGCTGGTTGCATATGTGTATTAGCAGAACCACAGATCGGTGTGGTTC
>NZ_JAPKIB010000037.1:0-2315 GCF_036759925.1 Kluyvera sp. CHPC 1.2972
TCTGAGGTGAGCATATCACCTCTGTTCAGGTGGCCAAATTCAGTAAACCACTTCATGCGTGGGTAATGACAACGAATTGATGATCAACTCTCGCAGTAAGTCTGAAATCTGAACAACCTGACACACTGAAGGTAAGTCAGCGCGGGCGAAAGGGTCGATAAACAGCGTTCTGGCTGCGACGTTGCCCGTAATTTTCAGACAATGATGTGTCCCTGCTGGCAACCATACGCCCCGACTCGGCGGGACAATCCAATATCCCTGCTCTGTTTCTACCCTTACCACACCGCTCAGCGTATGCAGTAGCTGGGCACAGTCGTGGCGGTGCCAGGGTTCCGTCGCGCCGTGGGGGTAATCATGGGCAAAAGGAACCAGTGGGCGCGTAGAGAAGTCGAACTGGAGGCTTGTTGTCATCGTTTTATTTCTGCATAAAAATGAAAGTAACATAGAATTTACCTGATACAGGTAGTCCTGTATCAGGCGTTAAAAACTAAGACACTTTAGTGGGGTCGCCCATAGACCATGCGATGCCGGCGCCACGGTCCATATGTCGAATAAGATCCATATCAGCAGGCTTAATGTCAAAACCAGCAAGATCTAAATTCTGGCGCATGCGAACCGGGTTGAGGCTTTTGGGCAGAACGGCGTAACCATTTTGTATCCCCCAACGCAGCAGAAATTGCGCTTCCGTCACACCATAGCTGGCCGCCATTTCAGCAAACACGTTATCTCCTGCTTTAAGTTCATCGGGCTTAGCGCTGTCCTGACCTGCACCCGTGCGCCATGTAGAAAGGGGAGCGAGGCTACTGTAAGCAATCGGGGTAATACTTCTGTCGCGCATGTATTGAATAAGGTCGGATTTCTGAGACCAGGGATGCAGTTCAATCTGATTCACATCCGGCATGGGGAGCCCCGCCACTTCAATCTCATCAAGATGAATCTGCGAATAGTTGCTGACGCCAATACTTCTGACTTTACCCATTTTTTGCAGTTCCAGCAGAGCCTTCCACTCGTTAAGACGCTGCGAGCCGCCGTGAGGTGAATGAATGAGATAAAGATCGATATAGTCCAGCCCCAGTAGATGCAGGCTGTTCTCGCAGGCTTCCAGGGTCTGCTCGAATGTTTTGGGTTTTTCACCCCACTCTGCCGCGCCTGGCCATAATTTCGTTGTGACGAAGAGATCGCCACGGCTCAGGCCATTTGAAGCCAGTCCCTGCCTGATCCCCTCTCCAACGCCTTGCTCATTGTGGTATACCGCCGCCGTGTCGATGTGGCGATAACCAGCGCTTATTGCCGTCTGGACCGCCTGTGCGGCGTCATCCTGCTCAATGAGATAAGTACCGAAGCCAACGGCGGGTATCTGAGTCGTGGAATTAACAGGGAATTTTAAATGCGAAATGCTCATCTGGCCTCCAGATTAAAGGTCTGCGGATAAACCATGGGTCAGAATAAGGAATCCCCCAGTGGTTGCTTGAATGCGGAGTTGTTTAAGTGGGGCATATTCCTCGGAATGGTAAAACTCGTTTGCCTTTTCCATATCAGGAAACTGGATAATGACCAGGACGGACTCCGAGTGACCTTCCACCGGAGTGACTGCCTCTGCCGACAACACCATTTTCCCACCATGTTGTAAAACAAGTGGACCCGCTTTGCGGACATACTCTTCCATCAAAAGCGGATCGTTAACGGTGAAATTTCCAACAAGATATGCGGGTTGCTGATTAGGCATTGCCTTACTCCATTTAAGTCAGATTTGACCGGGTTGTACCAAATATCAATTTACCGTTCGCCGATTCGGTCATTTTAAGCACATATGAACTTATGGCTGGTTTCATCATAATGTAGAATAAAAGCTTCAATGCGGATGTTTTCGCAACACATTAACTCCCTCAGGGCGACAATATTGATGAATATTAGAGATAGCGTTGAAGGTATTGCCGTCTTTGTGGCGGCGGCCGAAGCCGGTAGTTTCGTCAAAGCGGCGGAGCAGTTGGCATTAAGTCGCTCTGCTGTCGGCAAAACGGTTGCCAGGCTTGAGGAACGGCTGGGTGTGCGTCTTTTTCACCGGACCACACGCAGCCAAAGTCTTACCGAAGAGGGCGAAATTTATTATGAGCGTTGCACCAAAGCCCTGAACGAACTCCGGGAGGCCGAAGCATTGCTGGATAATGCCCGGCATGAAGTGAATGGTCGTCTGAGGGTGACAATGCCGCTACTTTTCGGTCGATATTGCGTTGCCCCGATTTTGCTGGAACTGGCGAAACTGAATCGCCACGGATAATCTAGACACTTCCGAGCCGTTGATAATACTGGTTTTC
>NZ_JAPKIB010000038.1:0-2215 GCF_036759925.1 Kluyvera sp. CHPC 1.2972
TCATCTTCGGGGGTAGAGCACTGTTTCGGCTAGGGGGTCATCCCGACTTACCAACCCGATGCAAACTACGAATACCGAAGAATGTTATCACGGGAGACACACGGCGGGTGCTAACGTCCGTCGTGAAGAGGGAAACAACCCAGACCGCCAGCTAAGGTCCCAAAGTCACAGTTAAGTGGGAAACGATGTGGGAAGGCTCAGACAGCCAGGATGTTGGCTTAGAAGCAGCCATCATTTAAAGAAAGCGTAATAGCTCACTGGTCGAGTCGGCCTGCGCGGAAGATGTAACGGGGCTAAACTGTGCACCGAAGCTGCGGCAGCGACACTATGTGTTGTTGGGTAGGGGAGCGTTCTGTAAGCCTGCGAAGGTGTCTCGTGAGGGATGCTGGAGGTATCAGAAGTGCGAATGCTGACATAAGTAACGATAATGCGGGTGAAAAACCCGCACGCCGGAAGACCAAGGGTTCCTGTCCAACGTTAATCGGGGCAGGGTGAGTCGACCCCTAAGGCGAGGCCGAAAGGCGTAGTCGATGGGAAACAGGTTAATATTCCTGTACTTGGTGTTACTGCGAAGGGGGGACGGAGAAGGCTATGTTAGCCGGGCGACGGTTGTCCCGGTTTAAGCATGTAGGCGGGAAGTTTAGGTAAATCCGGACTTCTTTTAACGCTGAGGTGTGATGACGAGGCACTACGGTGCTGAAGTAACAAATGCCCTGCTTCCAGGAAAAGCCTCTAAGCATCAGGTAACATCAAATCGTACCCCAAACCGACACAGGTGGTCAGGTAGAGAATACCAAGGCGCTTGAGAGAACTCGGGTGAAGGAACTAGGCAAAATGGTGCCGTAACTTCGGGAGAAGGCACGCTGATACGTAGGTGAAGTGGTTTACCCATGGAGCTGAAATCAGTCGAAGATACCAGCTGGCTGCAACTGTTTATTAAAAACACAGCACTGTGCAAACACGAAAGTGGACGTATACGGTGTGACGCCTGCCCGGTGCCGGAAGGTTAATTGATGGGGTTAGCGGCAACGCGAAGCTCTTGATCGAAGCCCCGGTAAACGGCGGCCGTAACTATAACGGTCCTAAGGTAGCGAAATTCCTTGTCGGGTAAGTTCCGACCTGCACGAATGGCGTAATGATGGCCAGGCTGTCTCCACCCGAGACTCAGTGAAATTGAACTCGCTGTGAAGATGCAGTGTACCCGCGGCAAGACGGAAAGACCCCGTGAACCTTTACTATAGCTTGACACTGAACACTGGTCCTTGATGTGTAGGATAGGTGGGAGGCTTTGAAGTGTGGACGCCAGTTCGCATGGAGCCAACCTTGAAATACCACCCTTTAATGGCTGGTGTTCTAACGTAGACCCGTAATCCGGGTTGCGGACAGTGTCTGGTGGGTAGTTTGACTGGGGCGGTCTCCTCCTAAAGAGTAACGGAGGAGCACGAAGGTTAGCTAATCCTGGTCGGACATCAGGAGGTTAGTGCAAAGGCATAAGCTAGCTTGACTGCGAGAGTGACGGCTCGAGCAGGTGCGAAAGCAGGTCTTAGTGATCCGGTGGTTCTGTATGGAAGGGCCATCGCTCAACGGATAAAAGGTACTCCGGGGATAACAGGCTGATACCGCCCAAGAGTTCATATCGACGGCGGTGTTTGGCACCTCGATGTCGGCTCATCACATCCTGGGGCTGAAGTAGGTCCCAAGGGTATGGCTGTTCGCCATTTAAAGTGGTACGCGAGCTGGGTTTAGAACGTCGTGAGACAGTTCGGTCCCTATCTGCCGTGGGCGCTGGAGAATTGAGGGGGGCTGCTCCTAGTACGAGAGGACCGGAGTGGACGCATCACTGGTGTTCGGGTTGTCATGCCAATGGCATTGCCCGGTAGCTAAATGCGGAAAAGATAAGTGCTGAAAGCATCTAAGCACGAAACTTGCCCCAAGATGAGTTCTCCCTGACTCCTTGAGAGTCCTGAAGGAACGTTGAAGACGACGACGTTGATAGGCTGGGTGTGTAAGTGTAGCGATACATTGAGCTAACCAGTACTAATGAACCGTGAGGCTTAACCTTACAACGCCGAAGATGTTTTGGCGAAAGAAAGACATTGATTATCAGCTTGATTACAGATTACATCAGAACGCCCAAAGCGGTCTGATAACAGAATTTGCCTGGCGGCTGTAGCGCGGTGGTCCCACCTGACCCCATGCCGAACTCAGAAGTGAA
>NZ_JAPKIB010000039.1:0-1249 GCF_036759925.1 Kluyvera sp. CHPC 1.2972
TGAAGTGGTTTACTGAATTTGGCCACCTGAACAGAGGTGATATGCTCACCTCAGAACAACACAGGTGCCATAATGAAAAAAAGAAATTTCAGCGCAGAGTTTAAACGCGAATCCGCTCAACTGGTCGTTGACCAGAATTACACCGTGGCAGATGCAGCCAGCGCTATGGATGTCGGCCTTTCCACAATGACGCGATGGGTGAAACAATTACGTGATGAGCGGCAGGGAAAAACACCAAAAGCCTCCCCCATTACCCCGGAACAAATTGAAATCCGTGAGCTCAGGAAAAAGCTACAACGTATTGAAATGGAAAATGAAATATTAAAAAAGGCTACCGCGCTCTTGATGTCAGACTCCCTGAACAGTTCTCGATAATCGGGAAACTCAGGGCGCGTTATCCTGTGGCCACTCTCTGCCATGTGTTCGGGGTCCATCGCAGCAGCTACAAATACTGGAAAAACCGTCCTGAAAAGCCAGACGGCAGACGGGCTGTATTACGCAGCCAGGTACTTGAACTGCATGGCATCAGCCACGGCTCTGCCGGAGCAAGAAGCATCGCCACAATGGCAACCCAGAGAGGCTACCAGATGGGGCGCTGGCTTGCTGGCAGACTCATGAAAGAGCTGGGGCTGGTCAGTTGCCAGCAGCCGACTCACCGGTATAAGCGTGGCGGTCATGAGCACGTTGCTATCCCGAATCATCTTGAGCGACAGTTCGCCGTAACGGAACCAAATCAGGTGTGGTGCGGTGATGTGACCTATATCTGGACGGGTAAGCGCTGGGCGTACCTCGCCGTTGTTCTCGACCTGTTCGCAAGAAAACCAGTGGGCTGGGCCATGTCGTTCTCGCCGGACAGCAGGCTTACCATGAAAGCACTGGAAATGGCATGGGAAACCCGTGGTAAGCCCGTCGGGGTGATGTTCCACAGCGATCAAGGCAGTCATTATACGAGCAGGCAGTTCCGGCAGTTACTGTGGCGATACCGGATCAGGCAGAGTATGAGTCGGCGTGGAAACTGCTGGGATAACAGCCCAATGGAGCGCTTCTTCAGGAGTCTGAAGAACGAATGGGTGCCAGCGACGGGCTATGTAAGCTTCAGCGATGCAGCTCACGCAATAACGGACTATATCGTTGGATATTACAGCGCACTAAGACCGCACGAATATAATGGTGGGTTACCACCAAACGAATCAGAAAACCGATACTGGAAAAACTCTAACGCGGTGGCCAGTTTTAGTTGACCACAACA
>NZ_JAPKIB010000040.1:0-1163 GCF_036759925.1 Kluyvera sp. CHPC 1.2972
CCGTGCCAGCCAGGCTGGCACGATGTCTTTCTCCGCACTCTGCCGTCTCTTCGGCATCAGTCGTAAAACGGGCTATAAATGGCTCGGGCGTTTCGACCCTTCAGAGCCTGCGACGCTTTTCGACCGCTCACGCGCGCCACTCTCACATTCCCGCACCGTCCCGCCAGATATTGCTGCCCATCTGATGGCATTACGGCAAAAACACCCTGACTGGGGGCCGAAAAAGCTGCGGATGTGGCTCCTTAATCATCAGGCCAACTTCCCTGTTCCGGCTGCCAGCACTATCGGCGATATCCTCAAGCGTCAGGGGATGGTTCCGGACAGAAAGCGCAAGCACAGAACGCCCGGCAATCGTCAGCCGCTGACCACTATCCAGGATATTAATCAGGTCTGGAGCGCTGATTTTAAAGGGAAGTTCAGACTGCTGAGCCGGGAGTACTGCCATCCGTTTACGCTGACGGATAACCACAGCCGATACCTTCTGAGCTGCCGGGGTAGCCATCACGAGAACACCGCCTTTGCCCGGCAGTGCCTCACTGATGCCTTCCTTGAATATGGTCTGCCGGATGTGCTGCGAACCGATAACGGGCAGCCCTTTGCCGGTGTCGGAGTAGCGGGTCTCAGTCGTCTGTCAGTCTGGCTTATCAAACTGGGCGTCAGGCCAGAGCGCATCAGAAAGGGGCATCCGGAGGAAAATGGTCGCCATGAGCGCATGCATCGTTCACTGAAAAGTGCACTGAAGCACGGAAATATCTTCAGAACGCTGGAGCAACAGCAGACCTGGTTCAGCCATTACAGAGAAGAGTTCAACCAGGAGCGTCCACATGAAGCGCTGGGAGGAACCACGCCGGGTGAGATATGGCGGCCATCGTCACGCAGCTGGGACGGAAAAGTCCCTGAATATGAATGGCCTGAAGGAGCGCGGTTGTACAGAGTGATGTCGAAGGGGGTGATACACATCGGTAAGGAAGTGTTCCTGAGCGAGGCACTGCTGGGGGAATACATCATGCTGGAAGAAAAAGATGATGGCGTTGAGGCCATCATCTTTAACGGTATAACGCTTGCTTACTATGACCGGAAAAGCCGTAGTATTATCCGGATAGACTAGGAAAGTGTTACCTATGTTCCCGGTCTGAAGTGTTACCTATGTATCCGGTCGTACA
>NZ_JAPKIB010000041.1:0-1160 GCF_036759925.1 Kluyvera sp. CHPC 1.2972
TTAATGAGATGGTCACTCCCTCCTTCCCGGTACTATGCTGAGGACAGGCTTTCATTCGGAGAACTATCATGGAAAACATTGCGCTCATTGGTATCGATCTGGGTAAAAACTCTTTCCATATTCATTGCCAGGATCGTCGCGGCAAGGCTGTTTACCGTAAAAAATTTACACGGCCAAAGTTAATCGAATTTTTGGCGACATGCCCCGCTACAACCATCGCAATGGAAGCCTGTGGTGGCTCTCACTTTATGGCACGCAAGTTGGAAGAGTTGGGGCATTTTCCTAAGCTGATATCACCACAATTTGTCCGTCCATTCGTTAAAAGTAACAAAAACGACTTTGTCGACGCCGAAGCTATTTGTGAAGCTGCATCGCGTCCGTCTATGCGTTTTGTACAGCCCAGAACTGAATCTCAGCAGGCAATGCGTGCGCTGCATCGTGTCCGTGAATCCCTGGTTCAGGATAAGGTAAAAACAACCAATCAGATGCATGCTTTTCTGCTGGAATTTGGCATCAGCGTTCCACGAGGAGCTGCCGTTATTAGCCGACTGAGTACCCTTCTTGAGGACAATAGTTTGCCTCTATACCTCAGCCAGTTATTGCTGAAATTACAACAGCATTATCACTATCTTGTTGAGCAGATTAAAGATTTGGAATCCCAGTTGAAACGAAAGTTGGACGAAGATGAGATTGGACAGCGCTTGCTGAGCATTCCCTGCGTCGGAACACTGACAGCGAGTACTATTTCAACTGAGATTGGCGACGGGAAGCAGTACGCCAGCAGTCGTGACTTTGCGGCGGCAACAGGGCTAGTGCCTCGACAGTACAGCACGGGAGGTCGGACGACATTGCTGGGAATTAGTAAGCGAGGTAACAAAAAGATCCGAACTTTGTTGGTTCAATGTGCCAGGGTATTCATACAAAAACTGGAACACCAGTCTGGCAAATTGGCCGATTGGGTCAGGGATCTACTGTGTAGGAAAAGCAACTTTGTCGTCACTTGTGCTCTGGCAAACAAGCTGGCCAGAATAGCCTGGGCCCTAACGGCACGACAGCAAACTTATGTAGCATAACGGCAGAAATACACCGGTTTAAAGAATCACTGATCTGGTTTTGCGAATACTGATATTGATGATACTAACGGCCCACCGGCCTGTTGA
>NZ_JAPKIB010000042.1:0-937 GCF_036759925.1 Kluyvera sp. CHPC 1.2972
GTTGGTAAGTCGGGATGACCCCCTAGCCGAAACAGTGCTCTACCCCCGAAGATGAGTTCACGAGGCGCTACCTAAATAGCTTTCGGGGAGAACCAGCTATCTCCCGGTTTGATTGGCCTTTCACCCCCAGCCACAAGTCATCCGCTAATTTTTCAACATTAGTCGGTTCGGTCCTCCAGTTAGTGTTACCCAACCTTCAACCTGCCCATGGCTAGATCACCGGGTTTCGGGTCTATACCCTGCAACTTAACGCCCAGTTAAGACTCGGTTTCCCTGCGGCTCCCCTATACGGTTAACCTTGCTACAGAATATAAGTCGCTGACCCATTATACAAAAGGTACGCAGTCACACCCCGAAGGATGCTCCCACTGCTTGTACGTACACGGTTTCAGGTTCTTTTTCACTCCCCTCGCCGGGGTTCTTTTCGCCTTTCCCTCACGGTACTGGTTCACTATCGGTCAGTCAGGAGTATTTAGCCTTGGAGGATGGTCCCCCCATATTCAGACAGGATACCACGTGTCCCGCCCTACTCATCGAGCTCACAACACATGCAATTTTGTGTACGGGGCTATCACCCTGTATCGCCGGCCTTTCCATACCGTTCCACTATCACACATGCTGATTCAGGCTCTGGGCTGCTCCCCGTTCGCTCGCCGCTACTGGGGGAATCTCGGTTGATTTCTTTTCCTCGGGGTACTTAGATGTTTCAGTTCCCCCGGTTCGCTTCATTACGCTATGTATTCACGTAATGATAGTGTGTCGAAACACACTGGGTTTCCCCATTCGGAAATCGTCGGTTATAACGGTTCATATCACCTTACCGACGCTTATCGCAGATTAGCACGTCCTTCATCGCCTCTGACTGCCAGGGCATCCACCGTGTACGCTTAGTCGCTTAACCTCACAACCCGAAGATGTTTCTTTCGATTCATCATCG
>NZ_JAPKIB010000043.1:0-869 GCF_036759925.1 Kluyvera sp. CHPC 1.2972
ACAACACCTGTTGTTGGCCTGTTCGCCTGCTCTGTCGGGTACTGGATGTTCATCCCAGTGGTTTTTACGCCTGGCTTCAGCAGCCGCATTCACAACGCCATCAGGCAGACCTGAGACTGACAGGACAGATTAAACAGTTCTGGCTGGAATCGGGATGCGTCTATGGTTATCGCAAAATCCATTTGGATCTGCGGGACAGCGGGCAACCGTGCGGAGTGAACAGGGTCTGGCGACTGATGAAACGTGTCGGGATAAAGGCTCAGGTCGGATACCGGAGCCCGCGGGCACGTAAAGGCGAGGCCAGTATCGTGTCGCCCAACAGGCTCCAGAGACAGTTCAATCCGGATGCTCCGGATGAGCGTTGGGTAACGGACATAACCTACATCAGGACCCACGAAGGCTGGCTGTATCTTGCCGTGGTTGTTGATCTGTTCTCACGCAAAATTATCGGCTGGTCCATGCAATCCCGGATGACAAAGGACATTGTCCTGAACGCACTGCTGATGGCTGTATGGCGGCGTAATCCCCAAAAACAGGTGCTGGTTCATTCGGATCAGGGCAGTCAGTACACAAGCCATGAGTGGCAGTCGTTCCTGAAATCACACGGCCTGGAAGGCAGCATGAGCCGTCGCGGTAACTGCCATGATAATGCGGTTGCAGAAAGCTTTTTCCAGTTGTTGAAACGCGAACGGATAAAGAAAAAGATCTACGGAACGCGGGAAGAAGCCCGCAGCGATATTTTTGATTACATCGAAATGTTTTATAACAGTAAGCGTCGGCATGGTTCTAGCGATCAGATGTCACCGACAGAATATGAAAACCAGTATTATCAACGGCTCGGAAGTGTCTAGATTATCCGTGGCGATTCA
>NZ_JAPKIB010000044.1:0-600 GCF_036759925.1 Kluyvera sp. CHPC 1.2972
AATGCCTTCCTCCTCGCTGAAAGTACTTTACAACCCGAAGGCCTTCTTCATACACGCGGCATGGCTGCATCAGGCTTGCGCCCATTGTGCAATATTCCCCACTGCTGCCTCCCGTAGGAGTCTGGACCGTGTCTCAGTTCCAGTGTGGCTGGTCATCCTCTCAGACCAGCTAGGGATCGTCGCCTTGGTGAGCCATTACCTCACCAACTAGCTAATCCCATCTGGGCACATCCGATGGTGTGAGGCCCGAAGGTCCCCCACTTTGGTCTTGCGACGTTATGCGGTATTAGCTACCGTTTCCAGTAGTTATCCCCCTCCATCGGGCAGTTTCCCAGACATTACTCACCCGTCCGCCACTCGTCACCCAAGAGCAAGCTCTCTGTGCTACCGTTCGACTTGCATGTGTTAGGCCTGCCGCCAGCGTTCAATCTGAGCCATGATCAAACTCTTCAATTTAAGTTTGATGCTCGTGAATTAAACTTCGTAATGAATTACGTGTTCACTCAGAGACTTGGTATTCATTTATCGTCTTGCGACGTTAAGAATCCGTATCTTCGAGTGCCCACACAGATTGTCTGATAAATTGTTAAAGAGCAGTGC
>NZ_JAPKIB010000046.1:0-513 GCF_036759925.1 Kluyvera sp. CHPC 1.2972
TTCTTTAAGGTAAGGAGGTGATCCAACCGCAGGTTCCCCTACGGTTACCTTGTTACGACTTCACCCCAGTCATGAATCACAAAGTGGTAAGCGCCCTCCCGAAGGTTAAGCTACCTACTTCTTTTGCAACCCACTCCCATGGTGTGACGGGCGGTGTGTACAAGGCCCGGGAACGTATTCACCGTAGCATTCTGATCTACGATTACTAGCGATTCCGACTTCATGGAGTCGAGTTGCAGACTCCAATCCGGACTACGACATACTTTATGAGGTCCGCTTGCTCTCGCGAGGTCGCTTCTCTTTGTATATGCCATTGTAGCACGTGTGTAGCCCTACTCGTAAGGGCCATGATGACTTGACGTCATCCCCACCTTCCTCCAGTTTATCACTGGCAGTCTCCTTTGAGTTCCCGGCCGAACCGCTGGCAACAAAGGATAAGGGTTGCGCTCGTTGCGGGACTTAACCCAACATTTCACAACACGAGCTGACGACAGCCATGCAGCACCTGTCTCA